>CAMVHR010000005.1 GCA_947167345.1 uncultured Treponema sp. | reverse complement strand
AACAAAGGCTGATGTCTCTGATTTTGCTTCCTTCCTAGTTGATATTCATGGTCAGCATGAGCAGCAATCGCTAATGAAGATATCTGAACACCGCAGATATTTGGATATTTATGCTGGCATTACAGATGACGTAAAAAATTTTTCAGAAATATATAATCAGCTTGTTACAAAGCGACGTGCAATGGAAAATTTTTATTCCAGCGAAGCAGAGCGCAAGAATAGAATTGAAATGTTATCTTTTGCAATTAATGAAATCGATGATGCAAGATTGAAGCTTAATGAAGATTCTGAATTAGAAGCTGAAGAAAACAGGCTTGTATCATTTGAAAAGCTGTATAGTGATTGTGAAGAGATTAGTGGAATTTTTAATGGTGGAGAAGAATCTTCTGGTCTTATATCTCTGCTGAAAAAACTGAATTCGTTTTTTTCTCATGCTGAAGATCTGGACAGCAATTTATCTGAACTTTCTTCAAGAATTCAAACATCATTCTATGAACTTTCAGATATTTCTGATGAGTTTTCAAGATATGTAAATTCTCTTGTTTTTGATCCTGAAAGACTTGCTTATGTGCAGGACAGGTTGGAAATAATATATAAGCTTAAGAAAAAATATGCATCAGGTCTTCATGCTGGAATTTCAGACATTCTTACTTATGCAGAAAATGCAAGAAAAGAATTGGAACAGCTTTCAGTCATGATGGAAGACAAGTCTGATTTGGAACAGCAGATAAAGGTTCTTGAAGAGCAACTGTATTCAAAAGCAAAGTTTTTAAGTGAAAAACGAAAGTCTTCTGCCACTATAATGTCTGAAAAAATAGAGGAGACTCTTGCAAAATTGGGGATGAAAGATGCTGAATTTAGTGTCCATATTGCTGAAAAACCTGGTACTGAGTTAGTTCAAAAGTGCAGTCAGTTTGGTATTGATGATGTTGAATTTTTGATTCGTACAAATCCCGGTTCTCCTTTATTACCTCTTTCAAGAATTGCATCAGGTGGTGAGTTAAGTCGTGTAATGCTTGCTTTAAAAACAATATTAAGTGATGCCGATACTGTGTCAACTCTTATTTTTGATGAGGTTGATACAGGTGTAGGAGGGGAAATAGCCGTAAGTATTGGAGAGCATTTAAAAAAACTTTCAAAAAAGAAACAGGTTTTGTGCATAACACATCTAGCCAGTATTGCAGTTTATGCCGATAATCAGATTAAAATACAGAAAGGTGTTGCCGGTAATACAACTTCCACTAATGTATTCCCCGTTGAAAATCAGGAACGCATAAAAGAAATAGCACGTATGCTTTCTGGTGATGCAACATCTTCAGAATCTTTAGAGCATGCATCAGCAATGCTTCATAAGTTTGGAGGAATGTGATGGCAACAAGTTCAGAAAAAAGAGAAGAATTTAATGTAAAAGTAAAGCCTGTAAAAGATGCTATAAAAGATGTTCTGGAAAAAGAAAAAAAAGAGATCGCAGAGGTTAAAAAGAATCCAGATGGTGTGGCTTATCGAAAACTTATGCTGGCAGATCAGATGATTTACCTTGCAACTTTATATATGGCAATAAACACTATTTCTGTACAGATTTTGGATTTTAAAAATAATGATTCTTTAAATGATGCCCGTAAGACGATATATAAAGCTCTTATTTATCTTGAAGAAGTTGTTTCTAATACTGTAGACTGCTCATATTCTGACTTAGAGGATAAGCTTGCTACTATTGCTGATATTAATATTGAGAAACGTTTTTATCTAGTTCGTAAATTGGGGCTTGCTATTGATATGCTTGTTGAAGCTTTTGGTGACAATTCAAAGTGGAAAATGAGTTTTGTTGAAATAAGAGGTCGCTTTATTGTTGTAGCAAAAAATATGATTGACATGAAAAAGGCTTGCAAAGACTATTACGATCCTCATTCTCCTGATTATGAAAACTCCATTTTGTATATAAGGCTTATCCGCAAACTTTTGGATAAAAGTGCTGATGAATACAGAGATAAATACGAACTTGCCGGCAGTAGAATAGATGACATGCAAACTGGAATAAATCTTCTTATTGCTGCTAGACGAGTTGCAATGGTTCTTGGTGATAAAGACGCTTCTGAAGAAATAAAGAGAAAGGCTCTTGTATGGAAAAATAAGCTGGATGCGGATATGAAAAAATCCGGTTCTAAAAAATAACAGATGAACAAAGACTTTGCACTGAAAATTTTCGAAGGTTTTTCTATTGTACGCTGGAATGATTTGATTCGTCCTTTTGATGTTGTTGAAATGGATAAGGATGCGGAAAAAATGGTTGTTGCGTACATCATCGGAAAGTACGAAGAAAGTTTCGGTGTAAAAATTGACTGGGAATGGATGATTTATGCCTCCCTGTTTGATCTTCTCAGAAAAATTTCTCTCTGTGATATAAAGAGTCCTGTCCAGCGTTTGATAAAGACTGAATATCCAGATGAATTTATACGGCTGAATGAATGGGTTTTGGAACAGTACAGAAAGCTGATTCCTGATAAAGATTTATTTTCAAAATTTACGCTATACATAGGAAAAAGAAGCGGTTCGATACCTTTTGATGAAGGGCAAGAGGAAACTAATAAAATCTTTCGTGCTGCCCACAAGTATTCTACACTCAGAGAACTTGATATGATAAGTCCTGTTAATGAGCCTGAACGCCTGGCTTTGATTAGACGGGAGCTGAATGCTGATTTGCAGCCTTTTCTTGATTTACGTGGACTTCAGTTGCTTATTACAAAGCAAAAGCCTTTTGATTTTTTGATGCGTATCGAACAGCTTAGGTTTCAGACCCGATGGAATCAGACTCCTCGTGTTCCAAAAACATCAGTACTTGGGCATTGTTTTTTTGTAGCTGTATTAACATTGCTTTTTCAGCGAGAGACTGGTGTAAAAATGTGTCCTAAACGCTTTTACAATAATTTTTTTTCAGCGTTGTTTCATGATTTACCAGAAGCTGTAACGCGAGACATTATTTCTCCTGTAAAGCAAGCAACTGAAGGATTGCCATCCATTGTAAAAAAAATAGAAGATGAGATTGTTTCTAAAGAACTTGTTCCTTTGATGGAAGACTTTTACCGAGATGAAATTCTATATTTTACAAATGAGGAGTTTAAGAACAGAATTGTATTAAATGGCAGATCTGTTGCCGTGAGCTGGGATGAAATTAATTTAAAGTATAACGAAGATAAATTTAATCCTGTTGACGGTAAGATTGTAAGGCTTGCAGACCATTATTCTGCATTGCTTGAAGCTGAGCTTTCAATCAGGCATGGTATAACAAGCAATCATCTTGTCGATGGAAGGGCTAATCTTTTGAAAGCATACCCAAAGGGGTCTTTTATAAATGGAATTGATGCTTATTCACTGTTCCAAAATTTCTCTATTTAAATCAATATTATCACTTGTATAGATTTTTTTAATTAACTATAATCGATATAATACTAGATTTTTCGATTTTGAAATTTCAATAGAAATTCGATGTGTCATGGAGGAAATATGACAATTGCACAAATGCTTAGTCAAAGTGCTTTGCTGACTTTGCTTGGAATGGGTGTTGTTTTCAGTTTCCTTATCATTATGATTGGCGCTATGTATTTGCTTCATGCTGTATTGCATGCGCTTAAGCTTGATAAGGAGCCTGTTCAGAAAGAGGTTGCAGCCCCTGCTGCAAGTACGAGTGCCGATAACGGTGCTGTAATAGCTGCCATAGCAGCTGCTGTTCATGAAAAGTTAAGTTAATTCTATATTATAAGAGGTTTTTTTATGTCTAAAGTTGGTATTTCCGAACTTGTAATCCGTGATGCACATCAGTCACTTCATGCAACACGCATGACTACTGCCGACATGCTTCCTGCATGTCCTATGCTTGATAAAATTGGCTATAAGTTTATAGAAGGTTGGGGTGGAGCTACTTATGATAGCTGTATTCGCTTCCTTAATGAAGATCCTTGGGAGCGCCTTAGAAAGCTCCATGCTGCTCTTCCTAACAGCAAGATCATGATGCTCCTTCGTGCACAGAATCTTCTTGGTTATCGTCATTATGCAGATGATGTTGTTGAAAAGTTTGTAGACACAGCTGCAAAAAATGGTATTGACTGTTTCCGCATTTTTGATGCTTGTAATGATCCTCGCAACATGGAATGTGCTACAAAGGCTGCTAAAAAGTCTGGCAAGCATGTTCAGATGGCAATTTCTTATGCCGTAACACCTTTCCATACTATTGAGAAATATGCAGAGCTTGCAAAGACTTATGCTGACTTTGGTGCAGATTCTATCTGTATCAAGGATATGTCAGGTCTTCTTAAGCCTTATGCTGCTTATGACCTTGTAAAGGCTATCAAGGCAAAAGTTGATTTACCTGTAGAAATTCATACACATGCAACGACAGGTCTTTCTGTTGCAACTCTCTTGAAGGGTGCTGAAGCTGGAGCTGATTGGCTTGATACTGCAATTTCTTCTATGTCTATGGGTACTTCACATTCTCCTACAGAAACAATTGTAGAAATGCTTAAAGGCACAGATCTTGATACACAGCTTGATACAGAAGCTCTTCTTGAGATTGCTGCATACTTCCGTGAAGTTCGCAAGCATTATGCTTCTCTTGAATCAGCATTCTTGGGTGCTGATACACGCATCCTTCTTTCTCAGGTACCTGGCGGAATGCTTTCTAACCTTGAAAGCCAGCTTAAACAGCAGAATGCAGGTGACAAGATGGATGAGGTTCTTGCAGAGCTTCCTAAGGTTCACAAGGATGCCGGTTATGTTCCTCTTGTAACTCCTACAAGCCAGATTGTTGGTACTCAGGCCGTTATGAATGTTCTTATGGGACGTTATAAGACAATGACTCAGGACTTCCGCAATCTCATTACAGGTCGTTTTGGAAAGCTTCCTACAGATGCAAATCCAGACCTTGTAAAGAAGGCTCTTGAGCAGAATAATATGGACAAGGTTATGACTTGTCGTCCTGCTGATGAAATTCCTAACGAATGGGATAAAATGGTAGAGGAAGCAAAAAAAGCAGGAGGTAATGGTTCTGATGAAGATACACTTACTTATGCAATGTTCCCTAACGTAGCACCAAAATTCTTTGCAGAAAGAGCAAAGGGACCTGTTGATGCTGCTTCTACATTCGGAGCAAAACCTGCTCCTGCTGCATCTTCAAATGCAGGAAAGGGTGGAAGCTACACTGTTACAGTAAATGGAAGCTCTTACAATGTAACAACTGGTCCTGCCGGTGATACAATGAGTGTAAATGTAAATGGTACTGCATATAATGTAACATTCGGTGCTGCTGGTGCAGTCGCTGCCAATGCTGCAGTTGCTCCTGTTGCAACAGGCGGTGTTGATGTTAAGGCTCCTGTAGCAGGAACTCTGTTAAAGCAGTGTTTTTCTAACGGAACAAAGGTTTCAAAGGGGCAGACTGTAATCGTTCTTGAGTCCATGAAGATGGAGCTTGAGGTAAAGGCTACTGAAGACGGAACTATTACATATTCAGTTCCAACAGGAACACAGGTTCAGAGCGGACAGGTTCTTGCTTCTATCGGAGGTGTGGTAAAGGCTGCTCCCGTGGCTCCAGTTCAAGCAGCTCCAGCACCGGTTGCAGCTCCTGCTGCAAGCGGTAGTGGTACAAAGGTAAATGCTCCTGTAGCAGGTGTTTTCCTTCGTACAGCTGTTTCTGAAGGTGCTTCTGTAAAGAAGGGTGATAACGTAGTAATTATTGAGTCCATGAAGATGGAGCTTGAAATTAAGGCTCCTGTAGACGGAAAGGTTCATTTCCTTGCTTCTGTGGGTTCACAGCTTGCTAATGGTCAGGCTGTTGCTGAAATTCAGTAAAAAGGATTTGAAGATGCCTAATACAAAGACTGCAAATAATAAAAAAATTGCTTTCATAATGTTCAGCATTATGATTATTGCATTCATCGTATCCATGATACGGCCAAATGTGTTTGCTGAAACTTCTGCAAGTCACGAGGCTTCAGGAATTGAACGTGTAATTCCAGGAACAGAAAACTGGAACGGAAAGCATGACATTGCACTTGATACTTTTGTCATGAACATCTGGCATACGACTGGTATTTACAAGATGGTTCATACTGTTACTGCAGAAGAGCTTGCTGCTGAGAAGGCAGAAAAGGCTGCAGAAGAAGCTGCCATTGCAAATTCCAATGACTTTGCAGAAACGGCTCCGGGATGGCAGTATCTTCTCATGATGGCTGTAGGTTTCCTTATTGTATATCTTGGTGCTGCAAAAGGATTTGAGCCTTTGCTCCTTATTCCTATTGGATTCGGTACTATTCTTGTAAACATTCCTGGTGCAGGAATGGGAAATCCTCCTGACGGAATGCTTAATATCATTTATAAAGCTGGTGTTGGTAATGAGTTCTTCCCAATGCTTATCTTTATGGGTATTGGAGCTATGACTGACTTTGGACCTCTCATTGCAAACCCTAAGATGGCTCTTTTGGGTGGTGCTGCTCAGTTCGGTGTATTCTTTACATTGTTCGGTGTTTCTCTCATGAACCTTGTTCCAGGTGTTTTTGATTACAATATTCTTCAGGCTGCCGCAATTGCGATTATTGGTGGTGCAGATGGTCCTACATCTATTTATGTTTCTGCAAAGCTTGCTCCAGAGCTTATGGCTGTAATTGCTGTTGCCGCATATTCTTATATGGCTCTTGTTCCTATGATTCAGCCTCCTATCATGAAGGCTCTTACTTCCCAGAAAGAACGTGAGATTAAAATGGAGCAGCTCCGCTTTGTAAGCAAAACAGAAAAAGTCCTGTTCCCAATGTTGCTTCTTTGCCTTACAATTCTTTTATTGCCTACCGCAGCTCCTCTTATTGGTATGCTTGCATTTGGTAACTTTGTAAAGCAGTGTGGTGTTGTAGAAAGGCTTTCTAAGACTATGGAAAACGAACTGATGAACATCGTTTCAATTTTGCTTTCTCTCGGAGTAGGTAGTCAGATGACTCCTGAGAAGATTATCAATGGTCGTTCTGTAGGAATCATCATTCTCGGTCTTGTTGCTTTCTGTGTTGCAACTGCTGGTGGTGTATTAATGGCAAAGATTATGAACCTGTTCCTGCCTAAGGACAAGAAGATTAATCCTCTTATTGGTTCTGCTGGTGTATCTGCAGTTCCTATGGCAGCACGTGTTTCAAACAAAGTTGGTTTGGAGTACGATCCTTCTAACTTCCTGCTCATGAACGCAATGGGACCTAATGTTTCTGGCGTCATCGGAACTGCAATTGCAGCTGGTGTATTTATTGCAACTTACGGTCTGTAATTTCTAATATCGTACTTGTAGCATTTTAATAAAAGCTGTCGGTTTTTATAGCTGGCAGCTTTTTTATATTTTCTTAAACTCTTGTAAATCTTAGTAATCTGACATAGAATAGCAGAATGAATTTGGATGATTACCGCATGAATGCCTATAGAAAGGCTTCTGATTCAAAAGAAGATGACAAAAGTTTATCAAAACAAATCAGAAAAACTGCAGAACCTGGACATGTTCCTCTTGTACATAAACCTATATTTGAAAAAGTAAACAGTCGTATTGGTGAGATTTTAGATAAAGAAAAAGAAGATCAGAAAAATCTTGAAGAAGCCAAACTTGCAGCCCGTACTGGAGTATGGTATGGAAAAAAAACAACAGTTTCTAATGCTGATGTAAAAAATGCTGCTTCTGCACTTACATCAGGTGGACTTATAAAAGTTCCAGCTCAGCCACTAGAAAAGGGGGAAAAGGAAAGCATTTATCGCCGAGTGGCAAAGTTCCTAGTCATTATTGGTGTTGACGAAGCTGCAAAGATAATTCCTCACTTGTCTGAAGAACAGACTGAAAAGATAATTCCTGAAATAGCTGCAGTACAAAATGTTCCGCCTGAAGAAGCTGAAGTAATATTGGAAGAATTTCAGGTTCTTCTTGATAAAGCACGGGAATCTGGTGGGCTAGATACTGCACGTACAATACTTACAAAGGCTTATGGCAGTGAAAAAGCTGAGAAACTCATTCAAAAATCCGTACAGTTTCCATCTGGAAAACCATTTGATTACCTTTCAGAGGCAGACGCAGGAAGAATAGAAGTTCTTCTTAATGGTGAGAGTGACTCTGTGAAAGCTCTTGTACTTTCTCAGATTGAGCCAAAAAAAGCTGCGGCTGTACTGAATGCATTGGACGGCAAGACAAAGAGCAGTATTGTTATGAGACTTGTAAAAATGAAACCTGTTGCACCAATGATACTGGAAAGCGTAAGCAAGAGTTTGTATGAGAAAATGCTTTCGCAGAATACAGAGAACATGCAGAATCTTGATGGCCGTGGCGTGCTTGCACAGATACTAAAAAAAATGGATCCTGCAGCAGAATCCAGCATTATTGCTTCTTTGAGTAGTGAAGATCCGGAACTTGGAGCAGAGCTTCGTAAAAGACTTTTTACGGAAGAGGACTTTATTGAATCTGATGACAGATACATTCAAAACAAGCTCCATGAGATGGAAGATAAGGATATAGCTATCCTTATGCGTGGAAAAAAGGCTGATTTCCGTAAAAAGATTCTTTCAAACCTCTCAAAGACTAGGGGCAGGGCGATTCTTGAAGAAGAGCAGTTGACAGACTTTGTGCTCAAGTCTGAGAGTGAAAGAATAACTTCGCAGTTCTTTGCAGATTTAAGGCGTGCATGGGAGATGGGAGAGTTGCATGTAAAAGGGCGTGATGATGGAGAAATTTACGTATGATGAAAAAAAACGATGTATATAAAGGTTTTAAAGTTCTCGATATAATTAATGTAGCTGATTATGATTCTACAGGAATATGGCTGCGTCATGAAAAAAGCGGATTGGAAGTTTTTCATCTTTTAAATGAAGATTCAGAAAATCTTTTTGCATTTGCGTTTCGAACACCTTCCAAAGATAGTAGTGGTGTTGCTCATGTGCTAGAACACAGTGTCCTTTGTGGTTCAAAAAAATATCCAGTAAAAGATCCTTTTTTACGCCTTACAAATCAAAGTGTCAACACTTATCTTAATGCTTATACCGCGTCTGATCATACTGTATTCCCAGCAAGTTCTTTAGTAAAGCCTGATTTTTTTAATTTGTTTTCTGTATATGCAGATGCGGTATTTTTTCCTTTGCTTGAAAAAGAAATATTTATGCAGGAATGTCATCGAGTAGAGCTTGATGCTGACGGAAATCCATCCATTCAAGGTGTCGTTTTTAACGAAATGAAAGGAAACTATTCTTCATTTGAACGTGTAGCTGCTGATGCCGTAGATAGTATCGTTCTTTCTGGTACAAATTACAGTTTTGATTCTGGTGGAGACCCTCTTGTCATTCCTTCCCTTACACTTCGTGAATTAAAGGCATTTCATAAAAAATATTACTGTACATCGAATTGTCTGGTGTTTTTATATGGCAACATTGCTACTGAAGAACATCTTGACTTTCTTGATGCAAATATCATTCAGAAAGTAACAGATTATGGGAAAAAGGCATCTTTTTCTAAACCGTACAAATCTTCAAACAAAAACTCTTCAACTTCATTAAAGTCAAAGATTCGCGCCTATGGTCCGGCTGATGAAGAAAATGAAGGTTCTGTAAATATAGTTGCACTTGCATGGAAACTGTCAGATGGAATTGAAAAAGAAGATAGGGCTTGTTTTAATATGTTGCTTACTTTTTTGGACTACCTGCTGTGGGGCGACGATGGTTCTGTTGTTTCACGAGTTTTGTTAAAAAGTGGAATTGGGCAGGATATTGCTCCGTTGACAGGTACAAGTTTGTCGTCACGGTATCCTTATGCGTGCTTTGCAATGCATGGAGTAAAAAAATCTGATGAAGCTCTATTTAAGCGAACAATAATTCAAGCTTTGAAAGATGTTTGTAAGAACGGTTTTCCTAAAGAAGATTTGAAACGTCTGGAAAATGCATTTGACATTAGTAATAGGGAAATTAGACGTCCTGACGGATCTCCTTTTTCTATGGTTTTGTTGCGAAAAGTTCTTTGCTGCTGGCTGTATGGTTTTAAGCCTTATGAATGTTTGTCGCCACGCGAAGATTTTAAAGCCTTAAAAAATATTATTGCCCTTGAACCTGATTATTTGCAGAAAGCAATTTTAAAATATTTTATAAAAAATGACAAAATGATGCTTATTTCCATTGAGCCTTCATCTGAATGGAGCAAACGCCGAGTACTGGCAGAAGAAAAAATTGCAAAAACTCAATTTAAGGAACTTGGGCTCAATAAAGTTTTTTCCAGCCTGAAATCCATGAATGATTTCCAGAATAAACCGGAAGATGAAAATGTTGTTCCCCGATTAAAGATTTCGGATTTAAATGCTTCTGTTGAGGAAATTAATATTTCTAGAACAAAGGTTTGTGATGTTCCTTTATATGTAAGTAAAGAATCAACAAATGGCATTGTTTATTTTAATTTGGCTTTTCCAGTCGATGTTCTTGATGTTTCTGATTATCCTTATCTTCCTTTTCTAGCAGGCTGTGTTGCTGATATTGGTTGGAATGGTGTTCCATGGGATGCTGCAATAAAAAAAATAGGCTGTGTTTCTGGAGGAATGAGAGCTTTTTTGCGTTCTACGATACTTCCTGCTGGTGTAGAAGATGTTAAAAATGATATAGTTGTAGGTCGCGATTGGATTGTATTGCGCTTTGAATCCTTGGAAGAAAAGGTGTCGGAATGCTTTGCTTTGTTAACTGACTGCATCATGAAAACTGATTTTTCAGATACCAAACGTTTGAAGGATTTGCTTTCCTGTTATCTGAATGAAATAAAGTATTCTGCTGTTGCAAATGCCCATACCTATGCAGCAAGTAGGGTTCAACGAACAGTAAATAGAAATAAAGCTGTACAGGAATTATGGGATGGAATTTCATCGGTTTTTTTTGCAACTGAATTGTCAAAACAGAGCCTTTCTGATCTTTCTAAAAAACTTAATAGTCTTTTTAAGAAGATTCGCAGTTCAGGTGCTGTTATGCATGTAACAGGAACTGCTTCTGGTATTTCAGCGACAAAAAAATGTCTGAATTCTTTTGTAAAGCAAACGAATTTGACTTGTCTTCGTCCTAAGAAAAAACAGTCAGACAAAGTATTCTATTCATTGTGCAATAAACTTGTTTATGATAATAAATATAATTCCTCAGTTGTAAAGGAAAAAGACTGCCGGAAAGAATATTTTGTCATTCCGGGTACTGTTGGGTATGCAGTAAAGTTTTTTCCTAGTAGTCCGTATGCTACGAAAGATTCCGTTTCTGATTCTGTATATTCTCATTGTCTTTCAACTACAGACTTATGGAAAAAAATCCGTACGGAAGGTGGTGCTTACGGAGCTTTTCTTTCTACAAACAGTCTTGCTGGCATAACGCGATTCATTACATATAGGGATCCTAAACCTTTTGAATCTCTTGTTGTAATGGATCAGATTATAGAGCAGTCTTTTAAAAAAGTTTTTTCTGTAGAAGAAGTTGAAAAGTCTATTACGGGGTCTTATTCTGATGAAATCAATCCCATTACACCTGAAAATCGGGGAATGACAGGATTTTTCAGGGAATTAAGCGGAATAAAAAAAAGAAATACTTTAAAACGGATAAAGTATTTGCTTTCTATTACACCGAGTGATTTACATGAATCTGCAAGTCGTTTTGCAAAAAAAATAAAAAAGACAGATAACGAAGTTGTAATTTGTGCAAAATCTCTTGTCCCAAAAGAAATAACTGGAAAATTATTAAAACTGCCGATATAATGATTATAAGTCAAACTTAAAATGAGGGAGGTCTGTTTATTTATGGAAGATAAGACAGAAAGTTTTGTAACTATGATTCGTCAGTTAGTTTCTGATGTCCAGGGAGCTCCTTATCCTGGACCAGGCTTTGAACCGGAAGTGTATTCCATTTGGTATGAGCATGTGCAAAAAAATGCCCAGTCTTGTTATGAATTTTTGAATGAACATTTTCCACTGCAATTTAAGGATTTTGACGAAAGTTTGCAGAATATGTTTAAATAAACTATTACCAAACTCCGAAAATCTTAATTGAAAGAGAAATTTGTTTTTATTAAGAATTTGGTGGGTTTGGGATGAATTTGCGTAAAGTTAATCGTTGCAAGCGATATATGCTTGCGAATTCTTTTAAAAAGAATAGTTTTGACAGATGGCGTCTGGTCATGAACGGTTTTAATACTGTGACCGGAGCAGACTGTACGTTCTTTATTGAATTTTATGTATTAAATCCTCTGCTTTCTCCTTCCGAATGTATTTTAGGTTTTAAGAGCCGTCTTGAAAAAGCCCCTGAAGATTTACAGTATGCTCTTGCAGGTACTGAAACAGGAAAATCTCTTTTAACAGAAAAGGATGTCCGTCCTTCATTTGTCATGATAAAGGTCGGACGCATTTCAAAAAATGGCAAACAGTTAAATGCTTATTTCCCCTCTGATGCATTAAAGACAAATTCCGATGAATATATTCTGAAGGTTGGTACTTCAGAGTCAAACGCCTGTGTTCTTACAGATTTTTCTACATCTGGTTCTGTGACAGTTTCAAAAACAGACTTGATTCAGCAGCCTGAACTTTTGTGTGATTCTGGTTCATTTGCATGGAATTTGCGTTATACAATCGAAGGCAGCCTTATGCCAAACTATGCAAGTTCTGGTATAAATTGGTCCTGTTTCGGTGCAAGAACTAGTTTTTCCGGCATGATTTTGATGGATGGCGAAAAATATGCTGTTAATACTACAACTTCTTACGGATATTTTGACAAGAACTGGGGTAAAGACTTTTCTAATCCTTTTTTTCATTTAAGCTCAAATAATCTTACGAGCAATATAAGCGGAAAGAAATTGCTCTATTCATGTTTTGCCATCCAAGGTGTTTACAACAAACGTTTAAGCCTTCTATCAATGCTTGAAGATAAAAAAATTGAATTTCATGCGGGTGGAAGAAAGAAATATTCAATTGTGTATGATTTTTCAGAAACTGTTCCTGATGATGATGGGGTAAAGCTTCATTGGACTGTGAGCATAAATGACAGAAAGCATGTTGTTGATGTTGATGTGTTCTGCAAGGCCGAAAGCATGATTGTCAGGGAGTATGAATGTCCTGAAGGTGGCAGAAAAATGTTGAAAGTACTTAGCGGTGCTACTGGTACGGGCGAATTGAAACTTTATCGCAAGGTAAAGAAAAATCTTGAGCTGATAGAAGACGTTCATATTGCAAATTGTCTGTGTGAATACGGAAATATAGAATATCCTGTAAAATAATTTATCTAAAATAATTTGATTTTTTGCTTCTGTTTTTTTATATTGAAATTAAATGGAGGTGAAATTATGACAAAATGACTGTAAAGATGCAGGATGCTTTACAGGAAGCTGCATCGTACGCAACCCAAAGAAATCATGGTGAAGTTGGAAACGAACATATTCTTGCTGCGCTCCTCAAGCAGCAGGATGGAACAGTCTCTCCTCTTGTAGAACGGATTGGAGTAAAAACTTCTGTTCTGCTTTCTGAAATAAATTCTTTATTAGATTCCTATCCAAATGTAAGTGGAAATGTACGAATGGCATTTTCAGATGAAGCTTCAAGAATGCTTTCAAAGGCTGAACTTGAGATGTCTAGCTTGAAGGATCATTATTTGTCTACAGAGCATTTATTGCTTGCAATGGCAGATGGTGACTATCGTGTAACAGAGGTCCTTGACAAACATGGTATTACAAAGAAGGCTATTCTTGCCGCATTAAAGGAAATTAGGGGGAACCAGACTATTGATGATCAGGATCCTGAAAGCAAGATGCGTTCTCTTGAAAAGTACTGCCTTGATTTGACAGCTAGGGCCAGTTTGGGCAAGATAGATCCTGTTATTGGACGCGATGAAGAAATTCGTCGTGTCATGCAGGTTATAAGCCGCCGTACGAAAAATAATCCAGTTCTGATTGGAGAACCTGGTGTAGGTAAAACTGCAATTGTTGAGGGGCTTGCATTACGGATTGCCAGTGGAGATGTTCCAGAAAGCTTAAAAAGCAAACGCCTTTTGTCTCTTGATTTGGGGCAGCTTGTTGCTGGTGCAAAATTCCGCGGAGAATTTGAAGAGCGGCTGAAAGGTGTTATAAATGAAGTTGCAAAATCAGAAGGTAAAATAATTCTTTTTATAGATGAATTGCATACTATCGTTGGGGCTGGAGCCTCAGAGGGCAGTATGGATGCTGGAAATCTTTTAAAACCTGCTCTTGCTCGCGGAGAACTCCATGTTATAGGTGCTACGACTTTAAATGAGTATCGTAAGTACATTGAGAAAGATGCTGCTCTTGAACGTCGCTTTCAGCAAGTTTTCTGCAAAGAACCTTCTGTAGAAGATACTATAGCTATATTACGCGGATTACGTGATAAATATGAGATACATCATGGTGTAAAGATAAATGATGAAGCTCTTGTTGAAGCTGCTACGTTGAGCGACCGCTACATTACAAGCCGCTTTTTGCCAGACAAGGCCATTGACCTTGTTGATGAAGCAAGCAGCCGCCTTAAGATGGAAATAGAAAGTCAGCCGGAAGAGCTTGATCGTATTGAGCGTAAGATTCTGCAGTTGGAAATCGAAAAGCAGTCTCTGCTAAAGGAAGATGATAAGGCTAGCAAGGAACGTCTGGAAAAGCTTGAAAAGGAACTTGCAGACATTTCATCTCAAAGGGATGCAATGAAACTTCAGTGGCAGAACGAAAAGACTTCTATCGAAGGAAGTCGACATATAAAGGAAGAACTTGAAAAATCTAGATTTGAACTTGACAAGGCTCTACGTGAAAATCAGCTGGCAAAGGCATCTGAATTAAAGTATTCCATTATTCCAAAACTTACAGATCAGCTAGAAAAAATGCAAGAAAAAGAGTCTTCTTCTGACAGTTCAATAAGCGATGAACGGAAGAATCTCCTTAAACGGGAAGTAACAGAAGAAGATATTGCTAAAGTTGTAAGTGCATGGACTGGAATTCCTGTTGCAAAAATGCTTACTAGTGAAAAGCAGAAATATCTTATGCTTGAAAAGGTTCTTCATAATCGAGTAATTGGACAGGACACTGCTGTTGCTGCTGTGTCTGATGCCATCCGCCGTAACAAAGCTGGACTGAGTGATCCTGATAAGCCTTTTGGAACATTCCTCTTTATTGGTCCTACAGGAGTAGGTAAGACTGAGCTTGCAAAGACTCTTGCAGATTTCCTGTTTAATGATGAAAAGGCACTTACCCGTATAGATATGAGCGAATATATGGATAAGTTTAGTGTAACAAGACTCATTGGAGCTCCTCCTGGATATGTCGGATATGATGAAGGAGGTCAGTTGACGGAAGCTGTCAGAAGAAGACCGTACAGTGTTGTTCTTTTTGATGAAATAGAAAAGGCTCATCCTGATATCTTTAACGTATTTCTTCAGCTCCTTGATGATGGACGCTTGACTGATGGACAGGGTAGGGTTGTTGATTTTAAGAATACAATTATTATTATGACTAGTAACCTTGGTTCTGATATTATTTTGGATGCTGCTTCTAATAATCAGGATGACAGACTTAAAGAAAAGATAGATGTCCTTTTGAAACAGCATTTTAAACCAGAGTTCCTTAACAGAATTGATGAAGTAATAATGTTCAACAGTCTTGGAAAAGAACACATAAAGAGTATTGTCCGATTGCAGTTGGAACATGTTGCAAAACGTCTTGAGCAGCGTAGACTTTCATTAAAATTTGACGATGATGCTGTTGATTTTATTTCTACAGTCGGGTATGACCCTGCCTTTGGTGCGCGACCTGTAAAAAGGGCTGTTCAAATGTATGTTGAGAACCCTCTTGCAAAAGAAATCCTTAGTGGAAAGTATTCTGATAATGCTGTGATTACAGTGGCCCGGTCTTCTGACGGAAACTCACTTGTATTTCATTAATTTTTTGTATATCATAGGGATAAATAGGAAATAACAGTGAGAAAAAAAATACTGCTCTTCCTGCTTATCCTTATGGTGTTTTGCACCAATTTAAATGCAGGTACAGGTATAGGGGCACAACTAGGTGTTGTTCCGCCTTTGTTTAATATAGATGCTGCTCAGACAATTTCTGCTACATTAAAAACAGATAGGATTCCATTTGTTTTTTCTGCAAAAATTCAACTTGAAGAAAAAAAATTTTCGGGTGCAGGCTTTACTTCTGACATGTGGCTTGCAAATCCTGTTATAGGTCATTCAATAATCCATTTTTATTACGGCCCAGGATTTACACTTATTTACTTCCCTAAGATTGAAAAGGACGATTTTTCTCAGATAGCACAGCTTTTTGCTGCTCCAAGGTTTATGGCTGGCATAAACTGTTTTTTAACGGATTTTTCAGAAATATATGCACAGGCTGCTGTAGAGCCTGGAGTTTTATTTCACGAAAAAGACGGGGTAAAGTTTAGAATATGTTTTCCTATTGAGGCTGGAATCCGCATTTGGTTTTAAGGTATTCAACAACTTCTGTCATTTCGTCTTTTAACTTCCATGGAGGATTAATTATAAGCATTCCGCTTCCGTACAGATGAGCTTTTGATTCTTCCGAGATGGATTCTTGTTTTTTTACAATAAGTTCGCATCGAAAGCTTTCGCATGGCATTGTTCCAAGTTTTGAAAAATCTTCAAGTGCAGACAGCATTTGAGCTGTTTCATTTTTTCGCCGTGAAAGCAGTGGATACCAAAGGGCAATAATAGCGGTATTCCATTTTTTGCGTACTGTTTTCAGTGCATTTGTTACATTTACATAATCACTTGCATCTTCATAGCTTGGATCGCACAAAACAAGTCCTCTCTTGATCTGTGGTGGGGTAAGGGCATTTAGTTGTTCATAACTGTCGCTATTTAACAAGGTTGTTTTTACATCAGAATCTGTTTCAATGAGTATCTTTAATTTTTCAACAGCCTGTGGATGTTTTTCAATAATAAAATGTTTGTCGCAATTTCTTAAAAAAAGACGTTCCAGTTCAACGCTGCCTGCATACGTGGACTTATCGTAATATTTTTTTTCTGCTTCAATGTATGCCGAAATAGCTTCAGGAACATCCGTCATTTCTGGGGTATATTCCATTATATGTGACATTAATTTTTTTATTCCGCCATCAGCTTCACCAGTTTTTAAAATTCGTTCGTCTTCTAAGGAAAAAACTCCTGCTCCGGCATGGCTGTCAATGACGGTAAAGGGTTTTTCTTTTCTGCACAATGACTGAAGAATTCTAACCAGACAAATGTGTTTTAGAATGTCAGCGTGGTTTCCTGCATGGTATTCATGTTGATATGATAGCATGGTGTAAAAGTCTAAACGTATTTAAAATATTTGTCTATAGATAAAAAAAGACCTTTCAATAAGAAAGGTCTTTTAGTCGGGATGACAGGATTTGAACCTGCGACCCTCTGGTCCCAAACCAGATGCGCTACCAGCTGCGCTACGTCCCGATTTATTGAGTGGAGGATGACGGGATCGAACCGCCGACAACCTGGGTGTAAACCAGGTGCTCTCCCAGCTGAGCTAATCCTCCGTTCAAGTGAGTATATAATATCAATAAGACATATTTGTGTCAACACTAAAATATAAAAATATTAGAAAAAATAGATTTTATTTTATTACGCTACTACTGGAATTTAATATATGAATGTACTATACTGATGAAATCTAACTAAAGGAAATGGTAAATAATTTATAAGGAGATTTGTATGAATAAAAGCGAATTGGTAGATGCAATAGCACAGGATACTGGTTTGTCAAAAAAGGATTCAGAAGCAGCTTTGAAATCTTTTGTTGAAAATGTTTCTAATGCACTTGTAAAAGGTGATTCTGTTCAGCTTATAGGTTTTGGAACTTTCTCTGTAAGTGAAAGAGCTGCTCGTTCTGGACGTAATCCTTTGAGTGGGGAAACAATTACGATTGCTGCTTCAAAAAATGCTAAGTTTAAGGCAGGAAAGGCTCTTAAGGATCGCATTAACAAGAAATAAGTTTTTTCATTCTTGTTGCATAAACACTCTGAAATCTTCAGAGTGTTTTTTTTATGATAAAAATGTTTACAAATGGCTTTTATTGGCTTAAACTATGAGTGATATGGAAAGAAATCCTATTGATGTCACAATCTATTTTGGTACAATTTATGTTATAAAAGCTTCTTTTGGTGTTGCAAGGGAAATTGCGTTTCCATCGGTACACTCATCTGGGGAGACAATTGCAGAAGCTGAAGATAATTTTATGCATGATTTGAGGATTTATGCAAAAGTTGCCTGTCTTTCCGAAAAGAATATCCTTCCTAAGACTGTGAACATGTATTATTACGAGTATCCGTACATTATTCAGAATGGAGTAAAAATTACGTTGACTTCAGAAGTCAATATGCTTAAAAATACTTTTGACAGTAAGGTTTTGACTGATGTTTCATTTTCAATTTTTGGAGTTGAACCTAATAATCTTCAGTCGGTTGCCTATGATATTTCTCCTTTATTTATGCGCATTACGCAGGATGAAGAGCTAAAAAAGATTTTTGCCAGTGCACAGGAAGAAGACAAGGACTATCATATCAGTAAGTCTGAAATTGTTTCAAACAATATACTGTCTCCTGTTGAAAAAGAAACTCTCATTGAAATCCTAGATAAAATGAAATGATGTTCTTGTGCAAACTTTGTTTTTGAACCATTTTTTTTGTTGATTTTTCATAATTTCGAGTTATAATTTAAATTAGTATGAAAGAAAATCATGTTAAGACATCTCTTTTTTCAAAACTTTTAGTTTTTTTGTTAGCCATTATTATTAGTGCAACTGCAATAATAGGTGTGGTTACATATTCTATTTCTGCTAAAAACTTAAAGACCTCTGTAGAACGTCATCTTGACGCTGTGTCTACAGATATTGCAAATAAGATTTCAAGCATTAATGAAAGGGAATTTTCTCTAATTGACGGTCTTGCAAAACTTGAAATTTTGTGTGATGAAAGTATTTCTCTTGCAGAAAAGCATGCTGTACTCAAAGGTGTTCTTAAAAAAATGGATAAACGGTATGAAAACATTGCTTTCTATGATAAAGATGCAAATGCAATGCTTGCAGACGGAACAGTAAAAAATTTTGCAGGAGCTCCATATTTACAGGCAGCTATGAGTGGAAAGAGATTCATTTCAGAGCCAATGTTCAGCCCTGTTACTAATAGCGTTTTACAAAATTATTGTACTCCTGTTTTTGGAAAAAACGGTAGCCCTATTGGGGCTCTTGTTCTTATAATCAATGGAAACGAAATTCTGGATGTCGTAAAGGAGATAGACATTGGTAATGGAAGGCATCCTTCTGTAATAAGCCGTTCAAGCAAAAGTATTATTGCTAATCCAAATCCAGATATTGATCAGAATTCTTATGATGAAGATTTAGATGAATCAAAGGGACTTGGACTTGTTCTATCCAATATTTATGCCGGTAGGGAAGGTCAGAGTGAATTTATCGATCCTATGATGAAAACTCGTATGATTGCTTCCTACAAGCTGATTCCAAATACAGAATGGACTGTTTTTGATGTTGCTCCTTATGATTTCTATTTTGGTTCATTGAATCAGATACGTATGGCTGTATTCCTTATTATAGCGCTTACTGTTATTCTTTCTGTAGTTATCAGTGCTGTTATAGTGAGGATTATTGTAAGGCCTCTTGTTACTGTAAAAGATTCAATTGTAACTATTGCAAGTGGAAATGCTGACCTTACGCAGAGAATTCCTGCGGCTACAAATGATGAAATAGGAGATGTTGTTGACGGTTTTAATACTTTTGTAGAGAAGATGCAGGGAATCATTACAAGCCTCCAGGCTTCTAAGTCTGGGCTTATTTCTGTAGATGAAAGTTTGCAGAGCAGTGCACAGGAAACAACTGCTTCCATAACGCAAATCATATCAAATATTGAAAGCGTAAATGGTCAGATTTTGAATCAGGCTGATTCAGTTCAGGAAACAGCTGGAGCTGTAAATCAAATAAGTTCGAATATAAGTTCCCTTGAAACTATGATTGAGTCTCAGGCTGCGTATGTGTCAGCGGCATCTTCTGCAGTAGAGCAGATGATAGGAAATATAAATTCTGTAAACAATTCTGTAGGAAAAATGATTACTTCATTTAAAACCTTGCAGCAGCAATCAAATGCTGGTTCGGACACGCAAAACAATGCTAATCAAAAAATTATAAAGATTGAAGAAGAGTCAAAAATGCTTCAGGATGCCAATACTGCCATTGCTAATATTGCAGAACAGACAAATTTGCTTGCCATGAATGCGGCAATTGAAGCTGCTCATGCAGGTGAAGCTGGAAAGGGGTTTGCTGTTGTTGCTGATGAAATCCGAAAACTGTCAGAAACTTCTACAGAACAGTCTAAGACAATAGGTTCTGAGCTTCAAAAAATTCAAGTAACAATTGGAGATGTTGTAAAGGTTTCGAATGAGACTAATACTGCATTTTCTTCAATTGCTCGGAGCATTTCAGAAACAAGTCAGATTATAGAACAGATTAAGAGTGCAATGGAAGAGCAGCAGGCAGGCTCAAAGCAAATTATAGAAGCTTTACATTCAATGAATAATTCTACATCAGAGGTTCGTTCAGCTTCCATCGAGATGACTGAAGGAAACAAGCATATTCTTGCTCAAATACATAAGCTTCAGGATTCGACAGATACAATGAAAGATAGCATTCAGGAAATGCATTCTGGAGCAAAGAGAATTAATGAAACTGGGGTGTCTCTTTCAGAAATATCAGGTAAAGTAGCTGATAACATTAGAAAAATTGGATCTGAGATTGATTTATTTAAAGTTTAAGTAAGTTATGGTAAATACCCAAAAATGTTCTTATTGACTTTAGCTTTTATTTATCTCATACTGTAACTGTGGAGTTGGTCAATTGTTTTTTTAGGAGGTGGTTAGTATGAAAAAGTTTATTATTTCTTTTATTTGCTTTATCAGTCTTGCTGCATGTGTTTTTGCCAAGACAACCTTTAGAGAAGGTGAAACCCTTTATGTATCTGTAAAGACAGCTGCAGTAAAGAGTGGCACAGGAAGTTTTTCTTCTACAGTTACAAATGTAGAATATGGAGATGTCGTTACTGTCTTAAAACCAGGTGACAAAACTACTCAGATTAAGCTTTCAAATGGTAAGACTGGTTATATTTCAACAGGGAGTCTTACAAAGAAAAAAATTGTAAAGTCTTCCAACGGTTCTACGGTAAAAGCTTCTACAAAAGAAATTGCTCTTGCAGGAAAAGGTTTTACTGCCCAGTCTGAAAGCGCATATAAGACGCAGAATTCAAACCTTGATTTTTCTAAAGTTGATGAAATTGAAAAAGTTTCTGTTTCTGTTTCAGAACTTCAGACTTTCATAAAAGATGGAAGCCTGAAAGACGGGGGCGAATGATGAAGTCTTGTGCTGCTCATTTCTTTGCATGCACGATTTTTTTTGTTAGCCTTGTTTCATCTGCCTGTGCCTCTGATGGTGCCAATGCCAAGCTGGCGGCTTGGAAGGATAAGATAGAAATAAAAGGCAAGAATGTTGAAATTAAGGTTGATAAAAAAGTTGATGCAATACGCAGTGCCGGTGAGACCTTTTCTAAGGCTTTTGAAGATATTCCGCCAGAGGATGAGTATTATATAGGACGTTCTGTTGCTGCAAATATCCTTACGAATTATAAAATATATTCTAATGTTCAGCTTGAACGTTATTTAAATTCCATTTGTCAGACTTTGGTTTTGAATTCTGAGGGGCAAGAACCTTATAAAGGATTTCATGTCGTAATTTTGGATTCTGATGAAGTGAATGCATTTGCCACGTCTGGAGGTCATATTCTTGTTACCCGAGGTCTTATCGGTTGTACTTCCAATGAAGACTCCCTTGCGGCGGTAATTGCTCATGAAATTGGTCATATAAAACTAAAGCATGGTCTAAAAGCCATTAAGAACAGCCGCTTTATGGATGCCAGTCACGACATGGCTGTTGCCATTACTCAGAATCCTGATAAAAAACAGGCTGATGTTATGGATGGCATGGTTGATGATGTTATGTCTCAGATGGTGAACAGTGGATATTCGCAGAAACAGGAATTTGAGGCAGATAGCTATGCCGTAAATCTTATGTATGCTTCCGGATATGCACCTTCTGCAATCATAACCATGCTTGAGCTTATAGATAAAAACCAAAAGGGAAGTGGTTTGGGCATGTATAAGACGCATCCTTCTCCAAAGTCAAGAATTACTAATGTAAAGGCAAGCATGGGAAAAAATCAATCTGCCATAAAGGTTAGTAATGCCAGAACTAATCGCTACAATGATGTAATGAAGGCTTATGCAGGTAAGTAAAAAAAAATTGCGTCTTGTTCTGACAGCATTTGTTGTGTTTGCTGTTGTCTGTGTCATGCAGGGAACTGGAGCACTCGACTGGGCTGAGAACAAGGCGTATGACAGTCGCATTTATCGTACTGCAGATTTATTTCCTCCTTCTGAGAAAATTGCTGTTGTCCTTTTGGATCAGGAAAGTCTGGACTGGGCTAAAACTGAAAAACAGTGGGGATATCCGTGGCCTAGAGAGAGTTACGGTAAAATTGTAGATTTTTTTAAAAGGGGAAATGCGGCTTCTGTTGCATTTGATATGTTGTATACTGAGCCGTCCATTTATGGAGCAAAGGATGATGAGTCTTTTGCTTTGTCTTGCAAACAAGCTGGAAATGTAATTCTGGCAGTATACTATGATTCTTCTTTTGGCGAGCCTCTTCTTCCTGTAGAACCAATAGCAAGTTCTGCTGCTGTACTTGCGAATGTTACGAGTACTCTTGATAAAGACGGTTACGCACGAAGAAATCGTTTTAACGCACCTTCTAGAAATGCAGAGCCGGGGCTTTCTGTTGCAAGCCTTATTTTGTCGGGAGATATGGACTTGCTCAATGATGTTCCCATTGCAAAAGGCGGGGGAATGTATGTCCGATTTCAAAAGGATTTGACACGTTTTGCTCCGTATAATGCCGCTCAAATTATAGCAAGTGAATATGCCATAGAGAAGGCTGAAAAAGATGGTGTGGAACCTGATTTTTCAGGTGACGTGCTTGATCCATCTGCTTTTGATGGAATGCACGTATTCTTCGGTTTATACGCACCAGGTCTTTTTGATATATGTACATCTCCTGTTTCTGCTGTATATCCTGGAGTCGGAGTTCATATCTGTCAGTTAGACACAATTGTAGAAGAAAAATTCCTAAGAAACTGTCCAGCACTGTTTGTTCTGTTTTTGATTTTGTTTACGGCTATACTAGGAACACTTCTAGGGGCGTTGTTCAATCAGATTCAGCTTCGAAAGATTATAGCGGAATCAGTCTTTTTTATCTGTATCATATTACTTTATGTTGCAGGAACATATTTTGCATTTGTAAGGGGACTTATTCTTCCTGTTGCAGCTCCGGTACTTTCTTTTGTAATTTCATTTATTACTTCTGTATCTGAGTCTTATATTGTTGAAGGCAGACAGAGAAGATACTTAAAGTCTGCTTTTCGCCAATATTTAAGTCCTGCCGTAATTGACAGCCTGATTGAAAATCCTCAGTTGCTTCAGCTTGGTGGCGAGCGACGTGAAATTACGGCATTCTTTTCTGATATTGAGGGATTTACTACGATTTCAGAGGGTCTTAATCCTGAACAGTTGACGCAGTTCCTGAATACATATCTTAGTGCAATGTCTGATATAATACTTGCACATGGTGGTACTATTGATAAGTATGAAGGTGATGCCATTATTGCTTTTTGGAATGCACCTACTTATCAGAGTGATCATGCAAAGAGGGCTGTGGATGCTGCTTTTGAATGTCAGCAAAAACTTGGACAAATGCAGGAGCAACTTACTGCAATTACAGGTCGCCCTGTAAAACAACGAATAGGTTTGAATACAGGCATTGCTACTGTTGGAAATTTTGGTTCCAATAAACGCTTTGATTACACGATGATGGGGGATACTGTAAACCTTGCTTCTAGACTTGAGGGCATAAACAAACAGTTTGGAACGTATACTATGTGTTCTGAACAGACCATGATGCAGGCTGTTGAGAGCGGATGTGCTCTTTTTTTCAGAAACATTGCAAATATCGCTGTTGTTGGTAGAAAAGAACCTATACGTGTATATTCTCCAATGGAACAGTCTGTTGCAGATTCCATGGAAAAATCTTTTACTAGGTTTGAAGATGCATATTCTTTGTTTTTTGATGGAAAGTTTGCTAATGCAAAGGAAATGTTTGAACAGAATGCAGAGGATGTTGTTAGCCTGAAATATGCAGAAAAATGTACCGAACTCATGAATAATCCTCCTAAAAACTGGCAAGGCTTTTTACAGGCTACACAGAAATGAATCAGTATAAGCGTTACTTGTTTTGCAGGGACTAGGGTAATAGTATGTTAAAAGATTTATTGGACTTATATTGTGTTTTTTTTAGAATAGGGGCAGTTACTTTTGGCGGAGGCTATGCCATGTTGCCTATTTTAGAGCGTGAGTTAGTAAATAAACGACATTGGGCAACGACTGAAGATTTAATGGATTATTATGCAATATCGCAGGTGACTCCAGGTGTTATTGCTGTAAATGTTGCAACTTTTGTAGGTTTTAGGCGTAAAAAGGTTGCTGGTGGAATTTTTGCGACAATGGGGGTTGTTACACCTTCTGTAATCATAATTACAATTATATCATTATTTATTTCAAATTTTGAATGTATTTTATGGGTTCAAAAGGCCTTGAAAGGTATAAATGTTGCTGTTGCGGCTCTTCTTACCTATGCGGTTTTTAATTTTGCTAAACGGACTATAAAAGTCTGGTGGTCTATACTGTTTTATGCTCTTTCTTTTTGTGCAATATTCTTTTTAAAACTGCCGTCGGTCGTAGTAATTGTGACATCTGCACTTGCCGGCATATTGATAGCTTGGTTTTCTGGAAATTTAAAAAACAATGAAGAGGTAAATTAATGCTAAATGGTATCTGTGGGCTTTTGTTTCTGTTCTGCATTTTTTTTTATGTAGGCCTTTTTGCTGTTGGAGGTGGTCTTGTAGCGGCAACTTTTATGCAACAGGTTCTTGTTGAACGCTATCATCTTATTTCTGCAGAAAAGTTTTACAGTATGCTTGCCATTAGTGAAAGCACTCCTGGACCTATAGGAATAAACCTTGCTACATATTGTGGTACCGAATTATATGGTCCTTTGGGAGGTGTTGTTACTACTTTTGGTGAAATACTTCCTTCTCTTATTATAATTATGATTGTGGCACGTTTTTTTATGACTATGCAAAAAAAGCCCATTGTACAGGCTGCTTTTACAGGCTTACGTCCTGCAACAAGTGGCATGGTGCTTGTTGCTGCAATGAATGTTTTTTTGCTGTCTCTTTTGAATATACAAGGTTTTAAAGAAACTGAAATGTTGATTGAGTTGTTCAGATGGAAGTCTATCATTTTTTATATGCTTTGCCTTGTGGTTTTGTTTTTCCTGAAAAAAGTTCATCCCATATTCATAGTAATTGCTGGGGCTTTGTTTGGCATATTGATTTTGTGAGCTTGGCAATAAGGCAAACTCAGTCTGGCAATAAGCCAAGCTCAGTCTGGCAATAAGCCAAGCTCAGTCTGGCAATAAGCCAAGCTCAGTTTGGCAATAAGCCAAACTCTGTCTAGCAATATACAGGTAAATGTCCATATATTTTCTTTGTTTGCTATGGAATAAGAAATTCATTATAAAAATAAAAATATTTTAACCTCTATATGAAAACTGTGTTATAATAGAAGAATGAGTACACATATTAATGCACCAGAAGGTGCCATTGCAGAAGCGGTTCTTCTTCCAGGAGACCCTCTTCGAGCTAAATTTATTGCAGAAAATTTTTTAAAAGATGCCAAATGCTATAATGAAGTCCGTGGCATGTATGGTTTTACAGGAACTTATAATGGAAAACGTGTTTCTGTTCAGGGAACTGGAATGGGGCAGCCGTCTCTTTCAATTTATGTAAATGAACTCTTTCAGTTTTATAATGTGCAGAAGGCTATCAGAGTCGGCACATGCGGTGCAATTCAGAAAGATATAGCGCTTCGTGATGTGCTTCTTGCAGAAGCTGCCTGTACAGATGGTGGATTGAATACAATGCGCTTTAACGGCTTGCATTTTGCACCTGCTGCTGATTTTTCACTTTTAAAGACTGCTGACAACAAGGCCGAAGAAATGGGGCTAAAGCGAAAAGTTGGACTTTGTGTTTCAAGTGATATGTTCTATGATGACAAGTCAAACTGGAAGCTGTGGGCAGAATATGGTGCGCTTGGAGTAGAAATGGAAACCGCTGAACTGTATACTCTTGCTGCTAAATTTCATCGAAAGGCTCTTACTATTTTGACTGTCAGTGATCATATTGTTCTTGGTGGTGAAACAACTGCAGAAGAAAGGCAGACATCATTTACAAATATGATGAAGCTTGCTTTGGAAACTATAACAGCATAATTATTTTATAAAATTTATCAGGAAAATTGTATGAAACCAACATTATTAGTTCTTGCTGCTGGAATGGGAAGCAGATATGGAGGAGTCAAGCAGATTGATGCTGTAGGAAAGCACAATGAGTGTCTTTTGGATTTTGCAACATTTGATGCGAAAAAATGCGGTTTTGGCAAAGTTGTATTTGTAATCCGAAAGGACATTGAATCTGACTTTAGGGAACGCCTGTTTGATCGAGTTTCTGCCAATTTTGATGCAGAATATGTATTTCAAACTCCAGAAGCTCTTTTGACTGACGATGAGCTAAAAAAGGCATGTGCCCGTACAAAGCCTTGGGGAACGATTCATGCTGTTCTGTGTGCGGAAGAAAAAATAAAGACTCCTTTTGCCGTCATAAACAGTGATGATTACTATGGAAGGGACGCCTTTAATACACTAGGTTCGTATTTAAATGGAATTTCTTCTGATTCGACTGAGCATGCAATGGTTGGATATGTCCTTGGCAATACAATGAGCAAAAGTGGTTCGGTGAGCAGGGGCGTGTGTACTGTAAAAAATGGCTATCTTGATTCTATTACGGAAAACACAAAGATTTTTTACAGAGATAATGAAATCATAAGCGAACTTGATGGCAAGGAATATTCTTTTACAGGAAATGAATGGGTAAGTATGAATCTGTTTGCATTCAATACTACAGCTTTTGAAGAATTTCATGTCTACTGGGATAACTTTAAGATTTCTTCTCTTAATAAACCTAAGGCAGAAGCTTTGCTTCCTGTTGCTGCAAGCGATATTGTCAGACATGGAAAGGGAAGCATAAAATTCTTTACGTCTACTGAAAAGTGGTTTGGAATGACTTATCCTGAAGATCGTGAGATAGTAAAACGTGAAATTGCAAATAAGATAGATAGTGGTTATTACCCTGAAAAACTTTGGGAGAAATAAAAATGTTAAAGCTTACATCATTAAAATCTGAAAAAATCTGGGGTTATGAACTGTGGATTGCATCAACGCATCCTAATGGACTTCAGGAAAACTTTAAAGCAATGGTAGGAGGAGACTATCCTCTGCTTGTCAAGATTATACAGGCAAATGATAAATTGAGCGTACAGGTTCATCCTGATAATGAAAAGGCTCAGCTATATGAAAATTGTCGAGGAAAGACAGAATGTTGGTATGTTCTTGATGCAGAACAAGATGCAACTTTGGTTTATGGTTTTAATGGTGTATATACAGAAAGCGAGATTCGCAAAGCTGTAAATGCTGGCTCTCCTCAGGATTTGTTACGTTTTGTTAAGGTTGAGAAAGGGGATTTTATATATATTCCAGCAGGAACTGTTCATGCCATAGGAAAGGGGCTTAGGCTTCTTGAGGTTCAGCAGTCAAGCGACATTACGTATCGCTTGTATGACTGGGGACGTGGGCGAGAATGTCATGTTGAAAAAGCCATTTCTGTCATAAAAAATGACGTATTCCGCAATGTTTCAAAATTTCCGGGTGCATTTTCTTGTCCGTATTTTACACTTGAAGAAATTATTGTAGAAGAGTCGTATTCTGGTGCCATTGATAAGTATTCTGGAAAATCGATTCCAGAAGATTTCGTTCTTCTTTTTGTAGAGGAAGGTAGCGGTATTTTGAACGGAGAAAATGTTTGTGCTGAAGAAATCTTTGCTCTTGCTCCTGGAGAAGAAATAAAGGCCGAAGGCGATTTGACGTTAATAAAAATAACGCCTGCAGGTCCAAAACATAGACCTTAAGATTTGCTTTTTTATGATGATTTGATTATATTAGAATATATGAAAGATACTAATTCTGATAATTCAATCATGGGTCTTCCAGCCAGAGAGGAATTTCCTAATAAACTGAATATTATTCCTATTGGCGGAAGACCAATTTTTCCAGGGATTTTTACTCCCTTAATGATAAATAATGCTGAAGATACAAAAGTTATAGAAGAAGCTTGTAAGGGAGATGGTTTTATAGGCATTGTTATGCTCAAAAATGATGTTGAGCATCCTACTGTCGCAGATTTATATGATGTAGGTACTGTTGCAAGAATCATTAAAAAAATTAATCTTCCAGACGGCGGTGTTAATGCATTTGTTTCAACGCTTCAAAGATTTAAAATCAGAAAGGCTTTGAATGCATCTAATCCTATGGTTGCAGCCGTAGAGTATCTTGAAGATGTTGAAACCAATCAGTTTGAAATAAAAGCCCTTACGCGTGCCATTGTAAGTGAGATGAAGGAAATCAGCGAGAACAATCCGATGTTCACTGAAGAAATGCGCCTTAACATGGTTAATATTGACCATCCTGGCAAAATAGCTGATTTTGTCGCTTCGATCCTTAACATAGAGAAAGAAGATCAGCAGAAAGTTCTTGCTACTCTTGATGTCCGTGAAAGAATGAATCAGGTTTTGGTATACATAAAGAAGGAAGAGGAAATCCTTCGTGTACAGAAAAAAATTCAAAACGAAATAAATGATAAGGTTGAAAAAAATCAGCGTGATTATTTCCTTCGTGAAGAACTGAAAAGTATTCAGGAAGAACTTGGCATTGCAAGTGATTCAAAAACCAGTGACTATCAGAAATTTAAGACCAAGATAGATTCGTTCCATTTTACAGGTGAAATAAAGGAAGCAACTGACAGTGAGTTGTCAAAATTCAATCTTACTGATCCGCATGATCCTGAATATATGTCAAGCAGAAACTATTTGGAGTTAATCTGTAATCTTCCTTGGAATGATACTCCTATAGAAAATTACAGTTTAAAGGAAGCTGCTTCTATATTGGATGATGATCACTATGGGCTTGAAGAAGTAAAAAAGCGTATTCTTGAATATCTGTCTGTAAGAAAACTGAAGCATGATGGAAAAGGTTCTGTTTTGATTCTTGTTGGTCCTCCTGGGGTTGGAAAGACAAGTGTCGGGCATTCAATTGCACGTGCAATGCATAAGCCGTTCTTTAGGTTTAGTGTTGGAGGAGAACACGACGAGTCTAAAATAAAAGGTTTTCGTAGGACATATATAGGTGCAATGCCGGGACAGATTCTTGAAGGACTTAAAATTACCAAGTCAAAGTCTCCTGTCTTCATGATAGATGAAGTGGACAAGATGAATGCGAGTGCTCAGGGGGATCCTTCAGCTGCTTTGCTAGAAGTACTTGATCCTGAGCAAAATACGAATTTCCGTGATACGTACCTTGATCTTCCTTTTGATTTGAGTAACGTGTTCTTTATTTTGACGGCTAACAGCCTTGATACAATTCCAAAACCTTTGCTTGACCGTGCAGAAATCATAGAGCTTTCCGGCTATATTGATCAGGAAAAAATTGAAATTGCAAAGAAATATCTTATTCCAAAGAATTTGCAGAAAAATGGTTTGAAAAAATCTCAGGTAAAATATACAAAGCCAGCTCTTTCTCTTATTGCGACAGAATATGCAAGGGAAGCTGGTGTACGAAATTTTGAGAAATGCATTGACAAGGTGAGCCGTAAGCTGATTTTTGAGCAGGTCACAGAGTATGAAAAGGATAATCCTGCTGTAATTTTGCCTTCGGTTGAACAATTACTTGAAGTTCAGAAAAAGAAGCTTTCTCAAAAGAAAAAGATGTCACCTGAAGAGGAAGAAAAGGTTCTTCATGATAAGGAACTGGAACTTCTTGAACAGAAAAATCAGCTTGCTCAGGAAGATGCTGAAAAGATACGGGCTGCATTTAAAGACAAGTCCTTTGTAATAGATGTTGATGAAATCAGAAAATATCTTGGCAAGCCTGTCTTTGATGAGAGTCAGATAAAAACTGCTTCTGTTCCTGGAACTGCTATAGGTCTTGCATGGACAAGCATGGGCGGTGATACCCTTCTTTTGGAAAGTATTCATTATGAGTCAAGCAAAGGTGGCTTGCAACTGACAGGTCAGCTTGGTGATGTGATGAAGGAAAGTGCTCAGATTGCAATGACATGGGCAAAACAGTATATTATTGCTAATAAGTTTAAAGAGGCAGAATGGTTTGAAAAGAATACTATTCACCTTCATATTCCTGAAGGAGCCACTCCGAAAGATGGACCTTCTGCCGGTATTACAATGGCAACGACATTCGTTTCTCTGTTACGAAATAAAAAAATAAAGCCAAATCTTGCCATGACGGGGGAATTAAGCCTGACAGGTCAGGTACTTCCTATTGGTGGGCTAAGGGAAAAGACTGTTGCAGCAAAACGAAATAAGATAAAGATTATCCTTATTCCAAAGGCAAATGTAAGGGATTTGGAAGAGATTCCAGAACATGTTAAGGCTGGAATAACTTTTGTTCCAGTTTCTCATATTCAAGAAGTCATAGACTATGTATTTTAACAAATGCTAATGACGTATAAAAAAGCACAGTCGCTTCTCAGACTGTGCTTTTTTATAGGATTTAAAATTGATAGCGTATGCCGAAGTTTACGAAATCATTATTTTTCCATTCATAGAATTCACTGTATTCATCGCGGCAATAAATATACATTCCGCTAAGTGACAGAGTGAGTTCTGGCGTAGGGCTGTATGCAACTTTTGGTTGTACGATTATGTCTCCCCGTTCAATACCCCACATTACTGTTACTTCCGGTTTTAATTTGTCATGCATCCATGAGTCTGAAATGTTTATGACAAATTTATCGTTTGTATAGCGACCTTTTGGATCATAGTCAACATCAAGCTCTTTGAATAGTCCCTTCGTCATTTGGTCATTTTTTAGAATGTAATTTCCTATTTCCTGTATGTTTATATTTATGTTACTTATAGGAATGTCCATGTCAAAACCGAAGAGCCAGCCAACTGAATTATTGTGAACCCAAGGATCAGTGCCAGAAAAATCATCCGTAAGGTTATAACAGGCTTCTGCACGCAAGTTAAAGCGACCTAGAACTGTAGCTGCTTCTATTCCGAATGTCTGCTTTCGGTCATATTCAAGCTTAGGAAGTGATATGCCACTTGTTAAATATTTTGTCCTGAGTTCGCTAAGCCTTGCTACTTCTGATGCATTTCCAGCAGCCATTGCTGCAGGGAGCAGAGTCGCAAGATTCATCATTGTTACAGTTTCTTCTGCATTTGCAGACGGCTGTTTGTAGTGTCCGTAGTAATAGCTTACGCCCCAGTCAAATGAAGAAGCTGTTCCTGTGAGGCGGAGACCAGCCTGAGCGTATTTAAGGTTATATAAGTCTGGACTCAAGTCATCCGAATCAAAGTTTGCGGCATCTGCAAGACTCATTTTTCCTGCTGCTACTTTTGCCATAACAAGGCTTTCTATGCTAGAAGCGAGCTTTTTATAGGCTGCAGGAATCCACATGCTGTCTTTCTTTGCAAAGCGGTCTTTAGGCATGAACGGAGTAAATACTCCTTCCAGTGACAGTGCACTTGCTGATGCCTGACTGTATACAACCCTGAACATGGGTGTGCTTATTCTTCTGTCTATGTAATCTGGTACAATAAAGTCCGTGTAATCGTCTGCATTAAAGTTGTCAAGGACGTGGAGTTTGTCTCCCTTTCCCCATACAATTTTCATCTTGCCGCCTTCTACTGTCAAGGCGTTGTCAAGAAAATATCCTCTTATAATCAGTTCATCTATAATGTCTTCATGATAGTCTTTTAATGTCTGCTCTGTCAGATTTACGGACAGGCTGGCTTCGCTCATTGAGCCTGAATATTTTATTCCGATTTTTGCTTTTGGGATTGCCTTCAATGTTGTGTCAAAGAAACGAATTCGTTCTCCTTTCGAGTCTCTGTCAAATATAGGTGCGGAAGTTGTTGCCCTTAAACCGGACAAGAATTGTTTGGACTCTTCTTTTGAAAAATAATAGCGGGCATCAAGAGAAAGGTCTCCGCTGAAAGTTAGTGCGGAAGAGGAAGATCCGTCATCACCGAAAGAACCAAATGAATCATCGCCAAAAGACCCAAAAGAATCATCGTCAAAAGACCCAAAAGAATCATCGCTCCCGAACGAATCTCCATCTCCAAATGGATCTTCATTATCATCAAAAGAATCTGTTTCAAAGGAACCGAAGTCGTCTGTATCTTCAAATTGTGCAAATACCGATGTTGTGAGCAAAAGTCCTGCTGCTGCCAATGCTGCAAGCTTTATGATTTTCATTAAAAGTCCTCCTGCAAAATAAAGGCTGCCTAAATCTTTTGTTTAGACAGCCATATATGGTTGTTTTGTTTTTAGATAAGCTTATTTACCTGTACTCAGGAACTTGTCTGTGAATACGCGCTCTGGAAGAGGCTTGTCCAACTCCAACTGCTTGATTGTGATTGTTGTAGAGTGACCAGTCTGAACATTTGTCATTCTGGTAGCCATTGTGATTGTGTACCCGTTGATGTTCTTGATTACAGGAACTTCAAGTGTCTTAATGAGCTTTTCGTTCTTGTCGTACATCTCTGTATATACAGGAACGTAAGTTGCCTTGTCTACCCATGTAATACGGTAGCTGTACTGGCTGCTCTTTTTGTCATAAGGGACTTCCTTGATTTTGTAGCACTCGAATGTATTTGAGCCGACTTTCTTTGTTTCCTCTCCCTGATACTGATGATCATCTTCCTCTATTTCTCTTGTAGAAAGGTCGTCGTAAGTTGCGTCTGTACCCATAAAAGACTTGCTTCCTTCGCTGGAATTTACGCGTCGCGTATTTCTGAGGGCAGGAAGGTAAATCCACTTGTCATCATCCTTTGCATGATTTTCCTTCTGAAGGAATCGTGTGTCCTTGATATTTGCAGGAGAGTGGAAGAGCATTGTAACGTCATTTACCTTGTTTCCATTGCCGTCATCACGGTTGCGACCTAATTCTTCTACCTTGCGGATTTCTTTTGTTCCGTTCTTTTCTGTCAGAACCATTTCCACTATGGAATGTGAAAATTTCGGTTTTTCCAAATCCTTTGCTTTCTGCATGATGTCAGTTCCCTTCTCGTCTGCGAAAGCAAGTGTTGTTCCGATAAGTGCAATTGCTGTAAGTGTCAAAAGCTTTACTGTCATTTTCATAAGTTCTATCTCCTTTATTTTTCAAGTCTATATATGACCTGTTCTATTTAATGTTCAAAAGATTAAACAGATTAACTGATTGAAAGTTACATCCATTTCAATCCTTTTTACTTTTTTCTTCCTTTGGACGCATGAACTTAGGATCTGTAAGGTTCAGTACCCCAGGAATTACTGTCATTGCAAGGAATGCAGATGTAAACATTACTATTGCTACAAGAATTCCTATGTACTTGAGTACAACGAACTTTGAAAGGCAAAGTACAAGGAATCCAAGTCCTACTGCAAGTGCATTTGTCAGTATGCCGTGGCCGCTCTTTTTGAAAGTCTGTTTTGTCACTTCTTCAAGATTGTCTGTTTTAGACCGTTCTTCCCGATATGTTGTGAGGAAGTGAATTGTATAGTCAATTCCAACACCGACTGTAACAGATGCAATGATGCTTGTTATCAAGTCCAAATTAATCTTTGCAAAACCCATTGTCATGTAGTTAAGCAGAATTGCAAATGCAAGAGGTATTGCACCAAGAATTCCAGCCCATGCAGACTTGAAAGATATTGCAATAATTATGAATACTGATAAAAGTGATACAACAAGGCTTGAAAACTGGCTTTTTACAACAAGGCTTGTCATTGTATATTCCATTTCTCCAGTACCAGTTGCTTCGAGTGTGTAACCAGCAGGGAAGTGCTCTGCTGCATATCGCTTTGCATCATTTATGATGTGGCTTGCAAGTTCTGTAGAGTGAGTACGCAGCTGGCATGTAATGCGCATTGTCTTAGGACTCATGTCATCATCAATAAAGCGTTCCAGAGAACCGCTCAGGAGTGTAAGATAGTTGCTTACAACATCTGCAAGCTGTTCTCGTGTAGCTACAGGATACTTTGCAGGATTATATGGAATTTCGTAGTAAGCCATTCCGTTGTAGTTGATTTCCTTCATGAGAAAATCAATCATCTTGTCTAGTGTAGCATACTTTCCACCAGCAGCAATGTATGCCTGATTCATAAGGTCAAGCATCTGTTTTGCAGTAAGAGTTTCTGAAAGTCGAGCTGTATAAATGATGTTAGGATCTTCGAAATCAGAAGCCGGTTCTTCTGTCTGAGAGGTATCTTCCTCTCCCCAGCTGGTGAATTCAATGCCGTCATCTGAAGAAGAGTCGTCTCCCCAGCTGTCAAATGATTCTTCGTCACCAAAACTTTCCCAGCTGTCAAAACTTTCCGAAGAATCTTCTGTTGGTGCATCAGGGATATATGCCGCTGTTTCTTCTGTAGGTGCGTGCCATACCTGATTTATGCGCTTTATAAAATCATCCAGACTAACCATCTTTCCTATGATGTCATACTTTTCCATGAGGAATTTCTGCATGTTGTCTGTGGCTACAAGAAGCTCTGGATTTGTAATGTCGCCTTTTTCCTGTCCTGAAATGTTAAAATATACACTGTTTGTGCCTGCAAACTGTTCATTTACATAATCAATGTCTTTCCTCATCTGGGAACTTTTAGGGAAGTAACCGATAAGTGACGTATCAATCTTAAGCTTGCTTAATCCTGTAAAGGAAAGAATTACTATTGCAATGGACGTAATTATGAGACGTACCCATGATCCGCAGAAAAAGCGATAGATAATATACAGTGTGTCACCGCTTGCTTCTTTTGCAGATCGTCCTCCACGCATCATTTGTGCCCGTGCAACCTGCCTTTTTACCATGTCTGTAAATCCAAACATGCGTCTTTTTTTATTTGCTTCCTTACATGGCAATACAAGCAGAAGGGCAGGAATAAATGTTACTGAGAAGAAGAGAGCGAGAGCTACTCCTATTGCCGTAAAGATTGCAAAACTGTGCAAAGGTTCAATAGGGCTTGTAACAAGAGATACGAAACCTACTATTGTTGTGAGTCCTGCAAGAAGAACGGCTTTCCATACTTCCTTAAGTCCCTTGAGAATGGCTTCTAACTGCTGATCCCTTGAAACATCACCTTGTATAAAACTCAATTCTACATAATAGTGAGTAAGAACATGAATTCCATAAGCAGAACCTACGGCAATGAGAGCTACAGGGATGACACTTGAAACAAGAGAAAATGTAATGTGTAGCATTCCCATCATGCCACAGGAAATTGCAGTTGACATAAGGACTGTAAGGAGCGGAAGGAAAGTTCCTGTAAATGTATGGAAACTGAAATAAAGCGTAAGAATTACTATTACTATTACAAGGGGAATGAGACCAACAAGGTCTGAAACCATGAATTCTTTGGAAGTTACGGAAATTACAGGATCTCCATAAAACTTGTACAGAAGGTCATGTCCCTGACATTCTTCTATAGTGATATCTTTTACCTGCTCAAGGACTTTCTGCTGACGCTCTGAATCTGGTGGTGCAAGTCTGAGAGCTTTTTTTGCTGCTTTGAATTCCGCCTTTGCATCTGCAAGTGCTTTCTGTGTGTCGTCATTGTTTTCTGCATCAAAAGCTGCCTGAGAAGCCTCCAGATTTTCTTTTGCCTTGTCAAAGGCTATCTGTTCGTCTCCTTTAGGAACAATGGAAACTGCAATTTGCGTTCCAGTGAATGTATCATTCATTATTACACGATTATACATGCTGTCCCATTCTGCAAGCCGTGAAGCGAGTTGGGCAATGTCTTCTGGAGAACCTGTATATGTGTCAGGAATAAGTTGTGTTGCAGAAATAGAACCATCCTGATCGCATACATAGTCAATATCCGTGAGTGAATCTATGTCTTCCACATCTTTTAGCGCAAAAACACGTTCGGTAATATTTCTTACAACATCTATGTATTCTGGGGTAAGGATAGTTCCTTCCTTTGCTTCTAGACTTATACCTATAGAAAGCATGCTTCCAAATGTGGCTTCTGTATCAGTGAGCCTTGTGTAGGATTCGTCTTTCTGAGGAAAGAACATTCGTGTTGAATTGCTTAATGAAAGATCCTTCAGAAAAAAACCGAAGAATCCTGTTGCTACAAGACAAATGACAATTATTATTGTCGGATGCCTGAAAAAAGCTTTTAAAAACTTCATTTTGAAAAACCTCTCTATAATTAATCTGTTCAAATAATTAAACTGATGAACTTAATATACTCCTAATTTAAAAATATGTCAAGGAATTCTAACAATTTTTTGTTTAAATGTTTAACTGGTTAAACCTATTGACAAGGTGGTCCTATGGGAATTAAAATCTTAAAGGAGTGTAGGGGAAATTTTATGGCAAATAGAATAGATAAATTAGAAATCGAACATGCGTCAACTCTGTTTAACTCATGTGCTCCTCTGTTTATTGCGTTGGGAGACGAGGTTCGTCAGAAATTGATTTTGGATATAGGGACTGCGGAAACTGATGATGAAAACGGTATAAATGTAAATAGTTTGAGTGCAATGTCCAAGCTGTCACGTCCGGCAATATCACATCATCTTAAGGTTTTGAAGGATTGTGGAATTATTAAGCCGCATAAAGTTGGAACATGTATATATTACAAGCTGAATTTTGGAGATTATCTTGACAATGTTTCCGAACTTGTTGCGTGCATAAGAAAAATACTTTCCCTAAAAGAATCTGCTTGACATATTTTCTTGTTGCAGACTATAAGAAATATCCTACTTGTGAAAACCTTTCTTTTGCGTTACTATAAATTTTTGTGAGTGTAAACGCAATAAACAGTCCCGATGGGGAAAAGATTGTAATTCAGGGTGCCAGAGAGCATAATCTTAAGAACATAAGCGTAGAAATTCCTAGAAACAAGCTGGTTGTTATAAGTGGACTTTCAGGAAGCGGAAAGTCTTCCCTTGCTTTTGATACGTTGTTTGCAGAAGGTCAGCGCCGCTATATGGAAAGCCTTTCATCTTATGCACGCCAGTTTTTAGGCAGAATGGACAAACCTGACGTTGACCTTATTACAGGACTTTCTCCTGCTATTTCGATTGAGCAGAAGACAACTCACAAAAATCCTCGTTCCACAGTTGGTACAGTCACTGAAATATATGATTATTATCGCCTTTTGTATGCTCGGATAGGTGTGGCTCACTGCCCTCAGTGTGGCAGGGAGATTAGGGAGCAGTCTGTAGACCAAATTATAGATACAATTCTTTCATGGAATTCAGGTACAAAACTTACCCTTCTTGCACCTGTCATAAAAGGAAAGAAGGGTGAACATCAAAAAGTTCTTGATGATGCAAAAAAAGCTGGGTTTGTACGTGCAAGAATAGATGGGCTCATGGTTCAGCTTGAAGATGCAATAAAACTTGATAAGCAGAAGAAGCATACCATAGAGATTGTTGTAGACCGCATTGTTTTAAAGGAAGACATCCGCAAAAGACTAGCTGATTCTGTTGAGACGGCACTTAAAAGTTCCAATGGAGTGCTTTCTGTATTGCGGCGTGTTAATAAGACTGATGAATCCTACAGAGAAGTTACCGAAGCTCTTGATGCCAAGGGAACCCCTTATGACCGTGACTCTGACTTTATAGAGCAGGAAGTGTTCTTTTCGCAGAAAAATGCTTGCCCTGACTGCGGAATATCAATTCCAGAGCTTCAGCCACGTCTTTTTTCTTTTAATAATCCGTTTGGAGCCTGTCCTGAATGTACAGGCCTTGGTGAAAAGATGGAATGGGATGAAAGCCTTATCGTTCCAGACAAGTCTCTTTCTTTTAACGAAGGTGCAATTACATTCTACAATCCTGACAGTGCATGGAATGCAGCCATGTTCAGTGCCATTGCGGAAGAAGGCGGCTTTTCACTCGATACTCCATTGAATAAACTTACAAAAAAGCAGTTTGACTACCTGTGGAACGGTGATCCCGATAAAATCCTTAACTGGACTTACGAAAAACAGAGTGGTGAAGGCTACAGCGAATACAAGAGACCTTGGCTGGGTGTTCTTGCAGATATGCGAAGACGATATTCCGAGGCATGGGGGGATTCTCAACGTGCCAGAATGGAAGAAAAATATATGTCTCATTGCCGCTGTTCAAGCTGTAAGGGAAAAAGGCTTAAGAAAGAAGCTCTTGGCGTTACTGTTGGTGGAAAGAACATTTGGGATTTAACAGAGCTTTCTGTTTTGCAGACCATAGATTTCTTTGAGAATATTAAATTTACCGAGACCGAACGCAAGATTGTCGCACAGGTTTTAAAAGAAATAAAATCTAGACTGCAGTTCTTAAAGAATGTAGGACTTGAATATCTTACGCTGGAGCGTTCTGCCGCTACTTTGAGCGGTGGTGAAGCTCAGAGAATCCGTCTTTCTACGCAGATTGGAAGTGCCCTTACAGGCGTTATGTACGTATTGGACGAGCCTTCCATAGGATTGCACCAGAGGGATAATCAACGTCTTATAGATTCTCTGCTTTATCTTAGAAATCTTGGCAACTCGGTTATTGTTGTAGAGCATGACGAGCAGACTCTTAATACTGCCGACTGGCTTGTAGATATAGGACCAGGAGCTGGAGTTCATGGCGGAAACATTATGGCTTCTGGAACACCAAAGCAGGTAATGGAAGTTCCTGATAGCATTACAGGACAGTATCTTGCTGGAAAAATCCGTATGCCTATTCCTGCGGAAAGACGTAAAGGCAATGGAAATGTTATAAAACTTACTGGAGTTTCAGAGCATAACCTGAAAAATATATCTATTGAAATTCCTCTTGGAACATTTACATGCATAACTGGTGTTTCCGGTAGTGGAAAGTCTACTCTTTTAAATGATGTGTTCTATCCTGTAATAAGCAATGCCCTTATGAAGACTGACTATCCTGCTGGAAAGTACAAGAGCATAAGTGGCATTGAAAACATAGACAAGGTAATAAACATAGACCAAAGCCCTATAGGAAGAACTCCTCGTAGCAATCCTGTTACATATATTGGCGTGTTCGACAAAATTCGTGAACTTTTTGCAACTCTGCCTGATGCAAAGGCTCGAGGTTATAAGGCAGGACGCTTTTCGTTCAATGTGAAGGGTGGTCGTTGTGAAAACTGTGAGGGAGCAGGAACGATTACAATAGAAATGAACTTCCTGCCTGATGTATTCATTCAGTGCGATGTATGTCACGGAAAGCGCTTTAATCAGGAAACTCTTGATGTTTTGTACAAAGGCAAGTCTATTTCTGATGTTCTTAATATGACTGTAGAAGATGCCTGCGAGTTCTTTGAAGGCATTCCTCATATTGCCCGAAAGATGGAAACTCTTAAGAGCGTTGGTTTGGGCTATTTGCAGCTCGGTCAGAATGCTCTTACTTTAAGCGGTGGTGAAGCTCAGCGTGTAAAGCTTGCCTCAGAGCTTTCAAGACCGTCAACAGGAAAAACTCTGTATATATTGGATGAGCCGACTACGGGACTTCATTTTGTAGACATAAAACAGCTTATGGACGTTATTCAGAAGCTGGTTGACAAGGGAAATTCTGTTGTCATGATTGAACATAACCTTGACGTAATCTGCCAGGCTGATTATATAATAGACTTAGGACCAGAGGGTGGTGGAAATGGCGGAAGGATTATTGCGACGGGAACGCCTGAGGAAGTCGCAAAGGTCCAGGGAAGCTATACTGGTAAATATGTGGGGGAACTGCTTGAAAGAGAAAGGATAAGGAATATTGCTCCGTAAATTAAAAAGGTTTTTTGCCTTTTTATGTATATTATCAGTTTTCTCACTATTCTGTTCTGCACAGGAATCTGAAGCAGGGACTGTCATTACAATTAATAATGCCCGTAGGACTGAGTATCAGAAAGAAGATGATACTGGGGATGAGCTTATTGTCATGACAGGCAATGTTTCAATGACAGTATCTGATTCAAATTCCGATACGGACATTACTGCAAGTACTGTACGCTATAACAGAAAAACAAACATGCTCTTTGCAGAGGGTAATGTGCGTCTTGTTCAAAAGGACAAGGATGGTAATGTAAAACAGAATATGACTGCAAAGACTCTTCTTTTGAATACCAGCACGATGGAAGGAGTTTTTGATAATTCACGTATAGTTCGGATTGAAAGTGGAAAAGTAACGGCATCATCTACAATTGTAGTAACTTCAAAACTTACAGGAAAGACTGCCAGCGGAGCAATGGCTTTTAAGAATGCTACCGTTACATTCTGTAAGGAAGAAAATCCTCATTGGAAAATACGTGCTACTAAAATGTGGATGCTTGCAGGCGGAGAATTTGCCTTTTTAAATGCAGCTTTATATGTAGGCAATGTTCCTGTTTTGTATCTTCCTGCTTTTTATTATCCGAAGGATGAGCTTATTTTCAATCCTGTCATTGGATATGATAACCGCAAGGGGTGGTTCTTTCAGACTACAACGTATCTTTATGGCAGAAAGCCTTTGGAAGAAGACTCTTCTAAAGATGATGATGATGATGAAATATCTTTTAGTTTTGCACATCCTACAACATTAAAAAAGCAGCGTAGGGAAGGTATTGTCCTTCATAATCTGGACGAAGATTTTACCGGCAGTACAGATGATTATTTAAAACTGACTGCGGATGCTTATTCTCTTTTCGGAGGCCTTGTTGGAATAGATGGGTCATTTTCTCCGAACAAATACATTTCAAAGATAGCTGGATTTTTTGATTTAGGATTTAGCAATACTGTATTTTATAAGCAAAACTCCTTCAGCAGATATTCTTATTTGAATAAGATCTTTTATGACCGCTCAAATTTTCTTGGCAATTCTTTCCCGTTCCGCTTTGCAGGTAATTTTACAATGACAGTAAAAGAACCTTTCCGCTTTCAGCTTGATTTGCCTTTGTATTCTGATCCATATTTTATTACAGACTTTGGTAATAGAAAAGAAACTATGGACTGGATTGGATTCCTTACTTCTAGCAGCGAAATTACGGATGAGCAAAAAAATACTGATGACAGCGAAAAAAAAGTTACTTCATATACATGGAAAGCAGAAGGTTCCTATTCAGTACCGGTAAAAACAGAATCACAGTCTGTTGTAAATAAACTGGACATAAGCAAGGTCTCTTCTTCTGTCATTTTCGATTCAAAAAAGCGTACTGACAAAGACTTTACGGAAGAATCTTATGACTGGCAGCTTTACAGTCCTGAACGCATGTTCTTTTATCCGTCTCAGGTGACGCCATTTGAATTCTCAATGGAAATAGGCGGAACGTTTTATGAATTCCGTTCAAAACCTGAAAAAACACCAGAATTTGTTTTTGATGAGGATTCTTACGAAGCGGATGATAAGAAAGAATTTGATTCTCTGTTTGAAGCAAAAGACTTGCCGGATTTAAATGGTGCAAGTCTTCCTGCTGTTACTTCAATAGAAGGAATTCATTATTCGCTTGGATATGCGATAAAACCTAGCTATGTCTCTCAGTTTACGTATAATTCTTCTCAATTTGAGCAGGGAACGGACTTTCGCTGGTCAGACATGTATTCTTCATACTACATAGTAAAATCGCCTGTTTCGCTTATAAGCAATGTGTCGTATAGAAATAAGTTTATTAGCATGACTAATAACCTTACATTTGATCCTTCTTATCAGAAACACCCTAGTCTCGACGGATATACAACAAAGGCTTCTAAAGATTCTGTACTCGAATCTGACTATGAGCATAAAAAGCTTGATTTGACAGAATCAAATCTAGTCTCATTCAGACCGTTTGTTTTTGATTCTTTATTTAAGGACACAGGGATTGACTGGAGCACAAAGGTAAGGCTAATCCGTACAAAATTCATAGGGGATGCTGATAATCCTGAATGGGAATATCTGCCAGGAGATTTGTCAGACAGGGAAAGCTTTACAGAAAATACTATAACAGGCTATCTTGCCGCCACAGAAGGCAAGAATTATTCTCAGACTGTTACTCTGTCTGCTTCTCTACCGCCTTTGAACGATGAGCGTGATGCAAGGCTTGCTTTTGTTTTTCCATTTGCAAAATTGAATTTTTCTACCGGTGTTCGGCTTGATGAAGACCGGGAAACTTGGACCGATAAGCCTCTGCAGCAGTCTGCCAGTGTGTTTACGGAAACAGGCATGACTTTGACAGAATCCTTTAACTATAATCTTGAAAAAGATTATGCGGATTCATTAAAACTGTCTGCTACTTTTAAAGGCTTTCAGCTAGCCTATATCATGCATCATACATACGGATATGATTATGACGAAATGAATGGTTGGGTTTCTCAAAAAAATCAGTATTTTCAGCCATATACATTGAGCCTTTCATATATTTCAGAAAAGAAATTCCATTATTGGAAGAACAGAATAAGTTTTTCTCCTGGGCTGAATACAAGTCTGGTATATGATTTCATTAAGCCTACAGAAAGCTATATGGTTTTTATTCCGTCCGTAACATTCAGGATAAATGAATTTCTTGATATAAAATTCAGCTCAGAATCTAGAAATTCTGTCATTTTCCGTTACATACAGGGAGCGACTACTTATGGCGATATTGTTGGCGGAGAAACTAATATAGTCCAGGATTTGATAGATTCCTTTGCATTTTGGGATACATCACTTAAGACTCGCAAGAAATCAGGATTTAAACTTAAAAAACTGAAGATTGACATAAATCATAATTTGTGTGACTGGGATTTGACTTCAAGCTTTATTTTCCAGCCAAGACTCATTAATGACGGTTCTTCTAAGCCTTATTACAGCTATGAACCATATTTTTCTTTTGCCATAACATGGAAACCTATGACAGGCATACGTACCAAGGTTGTTGATGAATATGGGGAATATCAGCTTAATCCATAGCCTGCATTGATTTAGAATTTGAATTCCACTTGAACCTTGTTTCGCAATAAGGTACAATAAAGAATATGAATATTGCAATGTTTACAGATGCATACTATCCGAGGGTTAACGGAGTTGCAGTGTCTGTAAAATCTTATGCGGATGAACTTGCAAAGCGTAATCATAAAGTAATTATTGTCTGCTGCGACTATACAAAGCGTAAAGGTCTCCGTAAAAGGATTTTTAAAAGCTATTTCTACGATAATAAGTCTAAAAATCTCCCGAATGTTCAGGTTCTGAGAATTCCTGCAGATCATATATTGTTTTCTAAAGAAGATCGGGCCGCACGAATTACTCAGTGGCATACTATAAAAAAAGAAGTTGATCATTTTGAGCCTGATGTTGTTCATATAAATTCTGAATTCCTAATGGGATGGTTTGGTGTTACTTATGCACGGCATAGGCATATAGCAATGGTTTTTACATTCCATACCCTGTGGGAAGATTATCTTTATAATTATATTCACATGCTGCCGGCATTTACTTCAAAAGCTGTCGGACGGGAGCTTGTAAAGTTTTATTTGAAACGTGCGAATGAAATTATCTGTCCGACAGAAAGAATTGCTGGCGTCATCAAAGAATATGGTATTGACAGGGATGCTGACATTCTTCCGACGGGAATTCCTGATGAGATTGTTACGATTGACAAATCTAAAAATGTTTCGTTTACCAAGCAAATTTTTAAGATATTTCCTGTATTGCGCAATAAGAAGATTCTTCTTTATGTCGGACGCATTGTAAAAGAGAAGAATCTTGATTTTCTTTTTGATGTTTTTTCATGTGTTCGTTCTAAAGTTGAAGATACTGCACTCCTGTTTGTCGGGGGAGGACCAGAGCTAGAACCGTTAAAAGAAAAGGCAAAGAAGTTGCCTCAGTCGTGGAACATTTGTTTTACTGGATACAGGAGCCGTACGGAACTTGCTTATTTTTATCATCTTTCAAAGGTGTTTGTTTTCCCGAGCGTTACGGAAACTCAGGGACTTGTTACAATAGAAGCCATGCTTTCGGGGCTTCCTGTTGTTGCCATTGGGGAAATGGGAACTCTTGATGTAATGCAAGGCGATAACGGCGGCTTTATGGTTAAAAATGATGTGACAGAGTTTTCTGACCGTGTAATAGATTTGCTTTCAGATTCGAAATTATATAAAACTAAAAGTGCAGAGGCTCTTGAGTGGGGCAAGCAGTGGTCAATGAATACCCTTACTCCTAAGCTTGTAGAGTTGTATCAGAAAGGAATTGACTCAAGAAAATTAAAGAGGAAATAAAGTGAATAAGATAGGAATACGTATTATATCTGGCTTTTTCTTTGCCTTGGCTGTTTGTATGATGCCTCTTTATGCTTCTGGAAGGAGTGCTCAGGAACTTGTAAAGTCTGGTAGCTGGATTTATGATGCCTTTGCTGCAATTGCCATAGAAACAGGACGCGTAGATTTTTCTGATCAGTCACCGCTTACAATAAATGAACTCAGAATATATCTTGAGGAAATTAACTATGAGTCTTTAAGCATTGCCGGAAAAGCCCAGTACAGGCGTATTCTGGATTATTTTGAAGAAGAAAACTTTTCTGTTGGCTCTGATGTAATACGGGCTTCTGCAGAACCTGAAATAAACGCAGAAGGATATTACAAAAAAAATGATGACATTCCATGGCAGTATGACAGGTATTTAAGGAATCCTCTTGTTTTCGTGCCTGTGACATTCTCTGCATCTGATTACATAGCAATGGGAATGGATTTGCGCCTGAGCCAGAATAAGAGCCAGATGCTTCATAACGACAACTATTTCAATGTGCCTGTTGCAGCTGACCAGATTGACGTTAATTTTCCTGATACTGGATATCTTAGTACGGGATATAATTTTACAGATAAGACTGGCATTAATTTTCAGCTTGGCATGGGTGCGCAAAATGTTGGCCGCAGTCTAAACGGCAGCATCATTATGAGCGAGTACTTTACTGGTGCAAGCTATGCTAATTTTGAGATTTTCAATCCCAACGTGCGTTACAACATGAATGTAACGCAGTTTAATATTGACAAATATATGTACACACATCGTTTTGATGTAAGGTTGTTTAAAAAGCTGTCCTTGTCTGTTCAGGAATCAATGCTCGTGTTTGCACCTCTTGAATTGCGCTATCTTAATCCTCTGACGATATATCATGGCATGGCTCCATGGCGTGAATACGGCAGTAGCGAAAGCAATACATGTGCGTATCTTGCAGTAAAGGCCTCTTATGCTGTAACAAGCGGCATTCGTGTTTATGGCACGTATGTGCAGGATCAGTTTCAGACATCTTATGAAAAAAGCAATTGGCCTGATGATACTACTCCGAATGCCGTCGGTGGACAGTTGGGCGTTGAAGCTTACATTCCTGCCGGCAACGGCTATTTTCATGGCTGGCTTGAAGGTTATTATGCCCAGCCTTATCTGTACATCAAGGAAAGCCCAGACTGGAGCCTTGTACGAACTTACAGCGAAAGTGTAGGCGACCAGACTCCTTTTTATGAGTGGCTTGGAAGTCCGTTCGGACCTGATACCATGGCTGCCGAGCTTAATTTAGGATATGAAGTTCCTGGAAAATGGTCTCTTTCAGCAGCATACCTTATTATGGCAAAAGGAGGACTTTCTGGAACAAATGTATTTTCTAGTAACCTTAACTGGGGCGGTTCCTCTACAGGCAATCCGAATCTTGATAACTGGGCATATCCAGATTCTGACAGACAGGGAAAGTCTGAAGCAAAAAGAAGACAGGGGCTTTCTACACCATCAGGCAAAGCTACTGAATATGTGAACAGGGTTTCTGTAAGGGGAACTATAACTCCTTTGGATTATCTTTCTTTTGCTGTTCAGCCTGCTTATGTATTCATATATAATCATGATAATAAAAAAGGCGAGTTTGTTCAGGGAGTTGAATTTGCACTTTCTGTAAATCTGAAGCTGTCAAGGATGTTTAATCGTGAAAAGTATTAACAAAGTTTTTTGCACTATAGTGCTGTTCATTACTATAACATTCTCTGTTTGTGCTCAAATCAGCATTGATCCCTCTGACGACTTTTATGAACTTGTACAGGAATGGGAAATACGGGGGCTTGTAAGGGATTTGCCTCCGATGAGGCCATATCCGGTTAATAACATTCAGGAAATTCTTCAGAATGTAATAAAACGCGGTAATGAAGAAGATGTAAAGACGGCAATTGAATACTGGCAGAAAATTACGGGAAAGGCATGGAATATAAATGTTTCGGGCAAAGCCGTAGGAAATCTTTCAAAAACTGATGGTGACAAGGAATTTGAAAAGCTGTTCATACTGTCGCCAAATTTGAATGGAGACTTTTTTTTATATAAAGATTTAATTTCAATAGGTTATAAGCTTGGCATTACAGCACGAACCAAGGAAAATGAAGGTACATTTCTGCCTTATGCAATAAATTCTGGATATGATGCCCGTCAGGATGCTGTAGATGCAGGGCCTTTTTATGCATACATAGACATAAACAATGGTGTTGCCATAGGTAACCGCGATATTTTTGTTCAGGCAGGCATTAACAGGACTGGTTACGGTTCTTTTTTTGGTGACGGCATAGCCTTGAATGAAACAGATTATCATAGTGCGAATGTGGCCATTTCGTTTTTAAAAGAAAAATGGTCTTATGTTCAGCAGTATTCTGCAATTGGAGCTACTACAAGCTACGATGGAACAGGTCTTGCTCCTGATAAATTCATGGCATTTCATGCATTTGAATATAGATTTTCAAAGCATTTTTCTGTTGCATATTATGAAAACATAATATATGGCAACAGGTTTGACTTGTCTTATTTTCTGCCTGTTCCATATATGGCGGCTCAAGGAATTGGAGGCAATAAAGACAATCTTCAAATGGGCCTTACATTTAAAATCAAGCCCTTTGACAGCCTTGAATGGGTGACAGACGTCCTTGTTGATGACATAGAAGTTGACAAGCTTATCAAGCTTGATGCAGACGGAAAGAACAGGTTTGCATTAAAGACAGGAATTTTTTATGCACCAAACTCATTCTGTTCCCTTGTAAATTTTAACTATACTGCAATTACTCCTTATACATATTCTCATTGGGAATATGACGGACCTAATACGGGAAGCATAAGCAGTGGCATATATAATTATCAGAATTATACAAACAACGGTGTTCATATCGGTTCACCGTATGAACCTAACAGTGACATTTTTTCATTCAACATACGCTTTAGGCCTGTAAAAAACTTTAAGTTGAATTTTGAAACAAGCTTTATGCGTCATGCGAATATTGTTGAAAGCGATTCTGACAGCGAGGCTATACGCTATCTTCTTGCATCTCCGGGAACTTATGCGACGGACGGCACTATTCATACTCATTCAATGTATGCCGGTGGCTCTGACGGAGAACATGTAAAAACTGCATGGGAGCAGTTGAATTTTCTTAATCAGGACACGAAGATGTATGTCATTAAGGCTGGACTTTCTGCAGAATATACATTCCCTAAATTTAAGATGGGGCTTTTGTCTTTAAATATGGGATACACATTTGAATACATACGCAATAAAGGTGTTGATGCAAACATGTACCCGGGACAAGGTTCTAAACTTACAGATAACGGTGATGGTACATTTACACTCGGCAGTTCAACTTATACTCAGGCAGAGCTTGTACGTCACTTTAAAGATATTTGGAAAGCCAATCTTTATGATGTTGTAAACAATTATTTTACTATTGGCATGAGTTTTACGTTCTAATTATGAGGTCTTAAAATATGGAATGTTGTTATCTTGGAAAAGTAGGGGAACTTACTTTAAAAGGCAGTAATGTAAAGTTTTTTGAAAAGCAGCTTGTAAAAAATGCAAGGCTTGCTTTGGAATCTGTAGAAGCTAAGATTCACACTCAGGCGGGTCGCCTTTATATATTCTGTTCACCAGAATCATGTGAAGCCGTTGAATATGCGTTGGATCATCTTATTGGAATTACAGGATGGGCAAAAGTTGCAACAGTTTCAAAAGATATTGAGAGCATAAAGGCAAAAGTGCAGGAAATTGCAGAAAAAGCCAGAGATGATGGTGCCAAAAGTTTTAAGATAGAAGCACGCCGTGAAGATAAAAACTTTCCGCTTAATTCTTATCAGATTTGTGTTGAAGGTGCTGCCGGTGCTTTTGATAACGGCATTCTTACTGTTGACTTGCATAATCCTGATATAGTCATTCATGTTGAAGTCCGTGATGTTTGCTATATATATTCAGATCAGAAAAAAACTTGCCGTGGCCTTCCTGTCGGAGTAAGTGGAAAGGGACTTCTTCTTTTGAGCGGTGGCTTGGACAGTCCTGTTGCAGGATACCGCATGATGAGACGTGGAATGAAGGTGGAATGTGTTTATTTTCATTCTTATCCTTATACATCAGAAGAAGCTCAGAAAAAAGTTGAAGACCTTTCCCATATAATTGCTGACTATGGTGTGGACACACATCTGAACATTATTTCATTTACAGATGTTCAGATGAAGATAAAATCTAAAGCTCCTGAAGCATATAGTACTCTCATGCTCAGACTTTGTATGATGAAGGCTGCAAATATGCTTGCGCAGCGCATTCAGGCAGACTGCATCATTACAGGTGAAAGTCTTGGTCAGGTTGCAAGTCAGACGATTGAAAATCTTAAGGTAACCGAAAGCTTTGCGGAATATCCTCTTGTCCGTCCATTAATTGGTCTTGATAAGGAAGAAATCATGGATACCGCTCATGAAATTGGTACTTATGATACTTCAATCTTGCCTTATGAAGACTGCTGTGTTCTTTTTAGCCCGCGTCATCCTATATTAAAGGCTGATGTTGAAGAGTCTAAAAAAATATATGATGCCATGGAAGTTGACGAGCTTATAAAAAAAGCCTTTGATGAGCGTAAAATAATACGATTTGCATTGCGTGATACAATAGGTGAAAAATGGGCGGTAAAACCATTCACACCGCAATCTGGTGTCTGTAATGAACGTACAAATTAATGCTATATTGCTGACAGTCCGATAATGATACTGTGAAAAAGACTTTATTATTCATGATATTTGTCCTGATTTTTCAGGTTTCTCATATTTTCGGACAGGCTGTAGTTTCTGTAGATGAAAGTGTTCCTGAACTTCTTGGCGGAATTTGGGAAAACGACAGCCGCTATGTTGTGTTTGATACTTCTTCTATTGTTCTGCGGACTTTTTACCAGTGGTATGATGACAGGGCAGCAGAACTTCCTGCTAATGCGGAGCAGTCAGATTATATTCCCCGTGACAGAAATGACGCAGAAACTCGTACTCCTGAAAAAATAGAATTGCATTTTACCCCGTTAACCGATGTTTTATATACTGAAGACTTTGACAAGGCCGTTGTTCAGGAAGATGGAGACAGACTTACTGCAGAAACTCTGAACAGCGGTGCCTGGGACATGGAAATAAAGTATGCCGGTCATAAGCTTGGTGGTGAAGATACTTACCATGTTCCCATAGCTGTTATTGGAAATAAACTCTATCTGAACTTTGCGTTAAGGCCCGAAGACAGTGATTCTGTTCCAAAAAGTTCCCTGTTAAAAGACATTACCATACAGTCAGAAAATATTCTTGAAGGATATTGGAAAGATACAGGTTGTGCAAACGGAATCCTTGTAAGTCCCCCGGTAAATTCTGCGGAACTTCTTTCGTATTACGTTGCTAAGGATGCTGTATATCACATACGTTACTGGCAGACTGACATGGCTTATGATAAGGATGCTGAAGCCGTGTTTACAGATGGGGACATAACTTATAAAGTTCCAAAGCATATCCTTAGTGCAGGAAAAGTTTATACCTGTACTGTGGGGCGCAGGAACAATATCCGTAACATTGATAAAAGCCCGTCTTTACCTGGTTCCTATACATTAAATTCTGTTCTGGTGCATAAAAAGAATGTTGATGAAAATGGTGAAGAAAGCTCTTATACCGTAAGAACGGCTACAATCTGTGCCTTTGGAGAGCCTTATCTTACACTTACAGATGGTTCTAAATCGTTAATGGACATTATAAAGGAGCATAATTCACGTAAAAAGCCTGCTCCAGAGCCTCTTTTTCCTCCGCACGGTGTGCTTGACTTTGACTGGAGCATAATCGAAGATCCTCCTGCCTCTTATGACAGGAGAATGCTTGATTTGGGAAAATAAAAAGGGATTTTAATTTGTGCGGACAAACTGAATGTAGTCAATGTTCATTCCGCCTGTTCCTTTTTCATAAGGACTGCCAGCATTGATGCTTACGTTTACTGTACTTTCCTGCTCAATGTGAATGTATACAGGTGAACGTGTCGTAAGTTCCCATGAAGCCAATGGTGGATTACTTGGATAAACCTTATAGTAAGTGCCTGATATATTGACAAAAAGTTCTGAGCTTTCTGTCTTGAATGCCTGCTCGCTTACAAGACATTCCCAAGTTCCTGCCGAAAGTACAACCTTACACTTTGCAACGCTGTGTTCTGACATTTTTATTGCATAGCCTTGGCTTGCAGAATTGTCTTTGTACAGTGAAGAATCTTCCAGGAACATGTCTTCCGCTTCTATTTTTATGCCTCTGCCTTTTGATGTTATTGTAGGCACAGTCTTTACAGGTTCCCGGTTTTCCTTTTTTGCAGGTTCCGGCAGCTGTTCCTCCTGAACTGTTTCAGTCTCAGGAACTTTTTGGCTCTGCTGCGATGTACTTGCACAGGAAAAAATTGTTGCGGCAAGAATTACTGCACAGCCAATGCTGAATATGCTTTTTTTCATTTTATGACTCCTTGTAACAGTGATTACAGTTTTGGTACTCTAGGTCGGCTAAAGTTCTTGAGCATATTCTGAAGCATCTCATGCGCATCTTCTGCTTCAAGTTCTTTGGACGGCTCATGATATTTTACTAGATTTTCAGGTATTTCATCAAGAAAACGGCTTGGCTCACATTCCACTGTAGCCTGCTGCCGTCTGCGGTGAAGGCATGAAGATATAATCAGCCTGTTTCTTGCTCTTGTTACGGCAACATAAAAAAGCCTGCGCTCTTCTTCTACGGCCGCGTCTCCGCCGTCCTGAATGGCCCTCATGTGCGGCATGATTCCTTCTTCCGCACCTGCAATGAATACAACAGGGAATTCCAGCCCTTTGCTTGCGTGGATTGTCATGACATTTACTTTGCCCTTGTCTTCTTCACCATCGTCAAGGTCATCGCGGGAAAGCAGGGTAATCCTATTAAGATAAGCATACAGGCTTGTGTCTTCATGTTCGGGATTGTTTTCCCACATCTCCATGCTTTTAATGAGGCTTTCAATGTTCATGTACTTGAACCGAGCTGATTTTTCGCTCTTGGGGTATTCTGAAATGAGGTAGTCAAAGTAATTTATTTCATCCACAAGGGCGTGAACTTTCTTGCTCAATCCCTTGCCGCTCAGCATGTTTTTGTTTGCTTCAATTAAAGCTACAAAGGCTTCAATGTTTGCTTTTGCAGCTTCGGTTACAGGGCATTGCTCTTCTGGTGCGGAAAGAACGGCTTTCATGGCCTCCCACAGCGACACGGACAGATCTGTAGCTACTTTGTTTAAGGCTTCAATCGTAGTGCGTCCTATGCCTCGCCGCGGCGTGTTTATGATGCGCAAAAGGTTTATGTCATCATCATGGTTTGCTATGACGCGCAGGTAGCTTATTACGTCTTTTATTTCCTTGCGCTCGAAAAAGCTTGTGCCGCCGCTTATGGTGTAGGGGATATTGCATTCAAGAAAAGCTTCTTCTATGGCACGGCTCTGCGTGTTTGCCCGCATGAGCACTCCAAACTCGTCGTACTTGCGCTTTTCTTCCGCACAGATGCCCAAAATGCTTTCTGCAATGAAATCTGCCTCGGAAGCTTCGTTTTCTGGCATGTATATTTCTATCGGGCGGCCGTTGCCATTGCCGCTCCAAAGTGACTTGTCTTTGCGGTTTGTATTATGCTTGATTACGCCGTTTGCCGCTGCCAGAATGGTTCCCGTGGAGCGGTAGTTCTGCTCCAGTCGGATTTCCGTTACGTGCGGAAAATCCTTTTCAAAGTTTACGATGTTCTGATAGTCCGCTCCACGCCATGAGTAAATGCTCTGGTCATCGTCTCCGACAACGGCAACGTTCTTGTCTGCAAGAATGTGCATCATCTCGTACTGCTGGTGGCTTGTGTCCTGAAATTCGTCTACCATTATGTACTTGTAGCGGTCCCTGTAAGATTGCAATACATCCGGGTGTTCCTTAAAGAGCCTTATTGGAAGCACGATCAAGTCGTCAAAATCTACGGCATTGTAAAGCTTTAGGCCTTCCTGATAGCCTTCGTAAAGTTCCCTGTATGCGTCATTGTCACCGTTCCAGTTGCGTCTTCCTGTCTTGATGTCGCTAAAAAGGTTGCCGATTGCATATACGTCAAGTGCATCCGGGGTAAAGCGGAGTTCCCTTCCTGTTTCCTTGATGAGTGCGGAGCGGTCTGTTTCGTCATATATTGAAAAGTTTGTGCGCCAGCCCAATTTGTCAATGTCCTGACGCAGGATGCGTACACCGAATGCATGGAATGTGCTTACCGTAAGGTTCTGCAGTTTTCTGCCTGTAAGTTCTTTTATGCGGTCTGACATTTCCTTTGCGGCTTTGTTTGTGAATGTAAGGGCCAGAATCTGGCTTTGCGGAATGCCTTTTTCAAGCATGTGGGCAATCCTGTATGTAATTACCCTTGTTTTTCCACTGCCGGCACCAGCTATGATTAAAATGGCACCGTCTGTTGTGGTGACTGCCTTGTACTGTTCCGGGTTTAGTTCTGACTTTAAGTTTTCTCCAAATGGCATATAGCGGTTATTTTAATGAAACAAGGGGCGATTTGCAAGGCGATAGATTTTTCAAAAAAAATGAAATTTTCTTTAAAAACCGTGCGTACTACTCATTTTTATTTTATCTCCTCGTGATAGAATAAAAAGTATTTTGTTCAAAAGTGCAAAAGAGCTTAGGAACAGGGCAAAAAAATGAAGAATAATGAGAAAAAGTGGGAAAAACCACTGTTAAAGACTCTCGAGCTATAAATACAAAACGATTAGAATCGTTATGAGAAAAAGATTAGAATCGTTATGAGAAAAAGATTAGAATCGTTGCGAGAAAAAGATTAGAATCGTTGTGAGAAAACGATTAGAATCGTTACGAGAAAACGATTCCAATCATTCAGATAAAAAAAATATTTCTCTTTTTTTCCAGAAAATTGCGACAAAAAGTATAAATCAAGTGCATATATAATTATAGAGGTTATATAATGTACAAAATAAAACCATTTGAAAAACTTACGTTTCACGATGATTTCATGTTCGGACTTATCATGCAGGACAAGGAAATCTGCCGCGAGGCACTGGAATGCCTTTTGGGCATTAGGATTGACAGGCTGGAGTACATAGAGCCACAGAAAACAATTGTACCGGTGTACACAGCACACGGAATCCGACTGGACGTGTACGTGGACGATGGCAAGAAAGTCTACGATGTGGAAATTCAGAACCGAGACGAGCATGACATAGGCAAAAGGACACGGTACTATCAGGGAATCATGGACACGGAAGCCCTTCTGAAAGGTGCGGATTATGATGAGCTTAAGGAAAGCATAATAATTTTCTTGTGTCGGTTTGACCCTTTCAAAAAAGGCATTCCGTGGTATACTGTAAGAAGGACATGCCTAGAAGAGGCGGATGTATCCATCGACGACGGCGCAGTCGTGAAGATGTTCAACTGCACGGCTTATGACAGAGTTGAAAATGAAAGTCTTAGGGCGTTCTTGAAGTACGTGCAGAATAATAATGCAGAATCAGATTTTACACGGAGGATATCGGGTATGGTAGAGGCACAGAAAGAGATGGAAGCAACGAAGAAACTGTATTTTTCGTGGAGCCTGCATGACCATGACGTAAGGAAGCACGGCCGTGAGGAAGGCATACGCATTGGAGAAAAACGTGGAGAGAAACGGGGTATAGCAGTTGGCAAAGAACAGGGCATGAATGAAAAAGCTGTTGATAGCGCCAGAAACATGCTTTCAATGAAACTTGGTACTCATGAGCAGATTGCGCAGGCTGTGGGGTTGCCGCTGGAGGAAATAGAGGAACTGGCAGCTGAGCTAAAATATTAGACAGAAACACCGTCTGCATCGATGTCAGACGGTGTTTTCTATGTGTCCTATTTTGTATTGAAAGTAATTGCTCCGTCCCAGTTTTCAGGTGGATTTGCAATGAATTCAGTACAACGGGAAATCATAAGCTTTGAAGCCTTATCTTCTGCTTCTTCGAGAAGTGCTTTTTCAAAGTACTCTTTTGCTAAATTAAAGATTCCCTGCTTGTATAAATCTATGCCTTTTTTATAGTAGTCCTTGTACGATGCTGGTAATTCATTTGCAGAACGGTCAACAGCAAAAATAGGAACAGCAATTGCTTTTCCTTTTACCTTTACTTCATCCATGTAACGGAACGCGAACTGATTTTTTGCATCTGGCAAACGTTCCGTATCTTCCTTTACATTTCCACTTACAAGCACCTGAACGCCATAAGTCTTAGTAAGACCTTCAAGTCGGCTTGCAAGGTTTACGTTGTCACCTATAACCGTGTACTCAGTTTTATCTTTTGACCCCAAAGATCCCGCAATAACGTCTCCATAGTGAATGCCTATGCCAATGTTAAACTTCATTCCGGTAGGCATTATAAGATCACCAAGTTCAAGAGTGTCTAGTGCTTCTCTCATTTCGTAAGCCGCAGCTACAGCCCTTCGTGCGTTATCCTCATAACTTACAGGCGTTCCAAACAGAGCCATGATTGCATCGCCAATGAATTTATCAACGGTACCACCATGTTTTTTTATGATTTCAACCATTGTTGTAAAATAGCGGTTCAAGAACCCAACAAGAACTTCTGGCTTGTTAAGTTCACTTATATTTGTAAATGAACGTATATCACTAAAGAGAATGGCGACTTCTCTTTTTTCTCCGACTGAAATTTTTTCGTTTTCACTTGAAGATTTTACAATATCGTCAATAATTTCTTCTGGAACAAACCTTCCGAATGCATGGCGTATCCTCTGTTCAAAGAATACCTTTGATTTCAGTGTAAGTGTCTGCTCTATGAGTGCCCTTGCATTCTGACAGAAGAATACAAATAAATCGCTCTGTTCTTTAGTAAAGTTTCCAGACCGTACGATATGAACTGTTCCGAAAGGCTTTTTGTCAAAAGAGTAAAGAACTTCTTTTGAATATGAAGACAACTGGACGTTTGGTTCATAGAATTTATTAAGTAACTCAGGTTTTTCAATAAACGCAGGAACAAGGTTTGATATGCTGGAATTTGTATATATTTCCTCAAAGTCTGTGGCACATACTTTCTGAAAGTCTTTCTTTTCCTGTTCTGGAATATTGTCCGATACAATTCCATAACCGTGCGGTCCATCATTTTCAATAAGATACATGCTTGCAACAGGAACTTCGCACAGTTCCGCAATGAGCTGTAGTAGTTTGTATACAATGTCTTCCGGTGAACTTATGTTTTGCTGCAAGTTAATAAGGTTTTTTAATATGAATTCGATTTTTCTGTTTTTCGACAAAATTGATGATGTCAATTCAAAAAGCATTGCATCATTCATTTCTTTCTTTATAAGCAGTATCTGTGATTTGTCAACATTATCTGAAGAAGAAATCTGTAAAAGTTCCTCAATATTGATCAGTATTGTTCTTGGTTCAATGGCTACATAGGAATTCGCACCGTTTTCTAAGGACGACTGCTTTATAAACGGACTGTTTATGTTTGAATACATTCCGATAGGCATGTTCTTTAGGCATGGAATTTCCCTTATGATTTTTACAATTTCAAAACTTCCTGACAGTTCTGTATTTAAAAGAACGATATCAGGAATAAAATCAAAAATCTTGAATATGAAATCCTTGCTGTTATTCATAAACTGGAAATTGTAATCATCAGCATCCAGTGTTGTTGTAAAGAGTTTTTGGATTGTAACAGATGCCTCAAAAATAAGTATTTTTTTACTCATGCAGCAACTCCTTTATAACATTGATTAAGTGTCCGCGCTTGAAATCGGATTTTGCAATAAATGCATTGGCTCCTGCCTTGTTCAGTGCGTTAAGAACATCTGGACTTTGATCTGCAGAAACTATGACAACAGGAATGGAAGCATAGTTTTCCAGGCGGCGTATATTGTCAAGCAGAACAATACCGTTCATTCTAGGCATGTCTTTGTCAGAAAGAATAAGGTCATACTGCTTTGTCTTAATCTTTTCCAAAGCATCAATGCCGTCAACGGCAGTATCTACCATAAATTCGTTTCCTTCGAGTATTGTCTTTTCTATCTGACGAGTTGTGTCTGAGTCATCAACAATAAGTATGCGGTATACTTTAGATTTTGTTTTTGCCTCATATTTCTTGATGTCATAACCTCGCAGGGACTTAAACTTTGTAATTATTTCCGGTACGTGCAGTATTGGAACAATGTCATAATGCTCATCAAACACAATGCCCTGCAGTATCGTAAAGCTTTTTAATGTATTAGGCAGCTGTTTTACGACAAGAGATACATATCTCTGTACCTGATCAACAACTATGCCAATCTGCTGTTCCATGTATTCCGCAATAAGAATCGTATCGGCATCAGAATACTTTACAAAATGCTGGTCCTTGAAAAGCGATGAAAGGGCATAAACTGGAATAAGGCTTGTTTCAAGTTTTATGTAGCTTTGGTTTTGCAAAGTTATGTATTCTGATTTTTTTCTATATATGATGTCTATTATATGCTGAGAAGGGATAAGGTATTTTGATTTATTTGAGAAAATGAACAATCCCTGAAGCGTTGCAAGTGAAATAGGGAATCTGAGTATAAAGGATGTACCCTTGTTTTTTTCACTTTCAATATGGATATGTCCCTTGATTTTTTCTATGTTGGTCCATACAACATCAAGACCTACGCCTCGTCCTGAGAGTTCGGTTACATTTTCTTTTGTAGAAAAACCTGACTGAAACAGAAAGCTCGAGAGTTCTTTTTCGCTCATGTCCTGAATTTCATCCGCACGTTCAGGATACATCACAAGAGCCTTTTCCCTTATTTTGTCGTAATCAATGCCTTTTCCGTCATCGCTTACGGTAAGTTCGATATATTTTGTTTCCTGAACACATTTTATTGAAATTACACCCTGTTCTGGCTTTCCGAGAGCCTTTCTTTCTTCTGGATGCTCAATGCCATGATCGAGTGAATTACGAACCAGATGCATGAGTATGTCGCTCAACTGTTCCAAAACAACCTTGTCAATTGCAATCTCTGTATCAGGAACTTCAAAACGAACATTTTTTCCTAAATTGATGGAATCAACGACAACTGTGTTTTCCAATGGTCTGATTGCCATAAGGATTGGAAGCATGCGAAGGTCGAATACACTCTGCTGTACACTGAATATAGATGTCTCAAGAGCTATAATGTCATTTTCCAGTTGCTTTCTTATTCTTGAAATATCATGGTTTCCGGTCGTTTCTTCTATCTGTCTCAAATTATCCAGCTGATGTTTCAAGCGGAATTCACGTATAATCATGTTGTCAAATGACGATATGATTTCGTTTATCCTGTCGAGTTTTATGCGTATGGACTGAAGTCCTGACAGGTTGCCCTTTTCCTCTTCCTGCTCATCTGATTCAAGAAAAGAAGTCATCTTTTCTTTCTGTACTTCCTGTGCAAGCTGAGACGTGTCAATCAATTCTCCGGCTGCAAGTTTATCGCAGTATATTATATAGGTGTCAACATTTAGGGCATCATTGCCTCTTTGCTGTATGTTGCCAATGCATTCCTGAATTTTGTCGCATGTATAAAATACTACCTGAATCAGCCTGTCTGAATTTTTTATTTTTCCGTCTTTTACGCTTTTATATACATCTTCAACAGAATGGGCAAGCTTTTCTATGGAACTGTATCCAAGCATACGGGCGTTGCCTTTAATTGTGTGGATGTCACGCAGCAGGTGCGCAAGGATTTCTTTATTGTCTGCAGCTGCCTTAAGGTTTACAACATCCTTCCTGATTGAATCAAGAAGGTCTGTAGTTTCAGATATAAAGCTTTCTGTAATATCTTCTGATATATGAGCCATAAAGATCTCCTAACTTTTTTTATGAAAACAAAATACATTGTTCTCAGAAATTTTTTCCAGATTTGGCGGCATTATAGTCGAATCAATCTGAGCTATTTCATTTGTAGATACGAATATATACCCGTCTGGTGCAAGGCTTAAGTCTGTAAGCTGCTTGAGTATTTGTGCTCGAAGCTGCATGCTGAAATAGATAAACACATTCCGTATGAAAATAATATTCACTTTTTTTGGGAGCGGAGCTATCGGCTTGTTGAGTTCTGTCAGATTTAGCTGAAAAGTGTTTATTTTTCTACGTATTTCTTCTGGAAATAAAAAATATCCGTCAGAATTCTGGAATCCAGAAAACAGCGGATGAAATTCATCTCCGTCTCCGTTACGCTTTGAGGCACTTCTAAATTTTCCGTTCCGGCAGTTATCCAATGCCCGTGTATTTATGTCGCTGGCATATATTTCTGCATTTATTTTGCAGCTGTCCGTCAAAAGTGCGATAGAGTAGGGTTCTTCTCCATAAGAACAGGCTGCACTCCATATTTTTATGGGCATGGAAACGTTTTTTGCTTTCCATTCGGGAAAAATCTTATTTTTTAAAAGACGGAAATGTTTTTCTTCCCTAAAAAAATAAGTTTCATTTACTGTTGACTCATTGATTAAGGCCGAAAACTCTGTATTTGAAGTAGAAATAAGGTAATAATATGACGAAAAGTTTATTGATTTTTCATCAAGATATTTTTCAATATAATTCTTTATTCCCATTTTATGGCTTTCACGCGGTTGAATTCCGGTTTTAGCCGTAACGAGTTCAATTATACTGTTCAGCTCTGTTTCTGATATAACCATTTTTTACTCTCTTCCTATTAATTTCAATATCCGTGAAGGAATTTCATTTCTTGGCAGAACTTCTGTGGCTCCGCCTTCCTCTATTGCTGCTTTAGGCATGCCGAATACTGCGCATGTGGATTCATCTTCCACAATTGTATGTCCTCCAGCATTAACAATGTTTTTGCAACCTTCGGCTCCGTCTCTGCCCATACCTGTCAGCAGGATTGCAAGGCAATTCTTCTTGTAAAAAGAGGCGATGCTGTTAAACATTACGTTTACTGACGGGCGCAGAAAGCGCCATGGAGGATCATCTGATATTTTTATTATAGGGTGTCCGTTTGGTTTTACAAAGTCAATTACAAGATGAGTGTCAGCAGGTGCCATGTAGACTCTTCCAGGAATGGCTTCTTCTCCATCATGAGCAAGCCTGATTTCGAAGTTTTTACAGGTTTCACTGAACCATTCGGCCATTTTTCCGTCTGTACCAATCTCTATGTGCTGGCTGTAAAGTATTGGCAGCGGAAAATTATTACCAAGATGTGACAATACATCTGCAACTGCTGTAGGTCCTCCTGTTGAAGCCCCTATGCACAGGATTTTAAAAACGTTTTCTGCTGCGGAGACATTTGAAACCTCTGGAGTGCTGTTGTGGAAGCCAAAGAATTTTTTTACAGTCTTGGATTTTTGGGCTTTTGAAGAATATGCCTTTCTTATTTTTGCATTGAGTGAATCGAAAAAAGGCTTTTTGTATGAATCTAGTTTTGGCTTAAGCTCAAAATCGACAGCACCTGCGGCTTTTGCCTTTTGTCTGTCGGTTTCCTTATCTGACAAGATTATTACAGGTATTTTTAGTTTTGAAGAAATGATTTTTGTTGATTCCAAACCGTTCATCTCCGGCATGTCTACGTCACTCAAAATGACGTCCGGTTCATTTTTCTGAGCACTGTTTATGGCTTTTCTACCTGTTGATACGGAATCTATGATAGTAAAATCATTTTCTACGGAAAGATTCTGTTCAAGAATTGCTCTTATTATTGCCGAGTCATCAACAATAAGAATATTCATTCAATGCCTCCTGTAAAGAACTTTTTTAACAGCAAATCTGGGGCAATAAGAATTTGCTTTCGTATGTTGTCAGGGAATATGATTGCATCAATTCCGTATGCGTTAAGGCGTTCCCGTATGCCCTGCGGAATGAGATGGAAAGAATCCAGAACAAATTCTTTGCTTGAAATGTTCCCGTTCAACGAAAGTGCAAGGTTTCCTGTTGCAGGAAATGCCGTATCCGTATAATTTACAATAGTGTTGCAGACTTCTTTTGAAAAATCGTTTTTATTCATTACGAGAACTACTGATGTATCTGCTTTTGTCTTGCATTGAAATTCTTTTTCAAGCATGTTACCGATATATATGTGCGGAAGCGTTTCCTTGTTGAACAAAATGGTTTTGCTTTCCTTTGGAATGCTTAAAAATATACCTGAAACTATATATTTGCTTGGTATGAGAAAATCAATTGTATCGTATGAAACACATGTAAATTGATTATGAATTTCCAAAATCATTCCTCATGATGAGTTCAAATGCATCTGAATTCAATGCAGGAATTTCTTCCTTATTGTATTCAATTGTTCCAAGGTAAAGTCCTTCTTTGTCTCCATTTGGAATAAGATGGATGTCATCTTCTTCTATATCATAGAATGAAAGAATGTCTGAAATGTGAAGGGACAATTGGTCGTCTGTGCGCTTCAAAATCAAAAAAAGGCTTGATTCCGGTGGCTGAGCGTCCAGGTTGTCAATGATTGAAAGGGGATTTATGACGGTAAATGGGTCTCCACGCCTGTTTATAACGCCTTCGATGTATGACGGCAAAAATGGAAGTTTGTATACAGTAAGATCACGGATAATTTCATGTACTTCTGAAGATTTTATGGCATACTTTTTGTCATTGATAGAGAATACAAGCCATGTAATTTTGTTCTTTACTTCGACATTTTCTTCGTCTTGCTTTTGGTTGGAAGCAATATCATTTACAATTTCTTCGTTCAAACTTTTTCTCCTTCTTTATCTAACCTTTATATCATTCTGCTTTTGCCAGTTATAATAAAATTATCGGATGGAGCAGTGAATTTCAGTCATTTTATCTGTTATACCAGATACAGAATTTTACCACACATTCTTCTATCTTTCAATTTTTTTTATAACGATTCTATTTTTTCATGATAGAGTGCATAAAATGTGCGTAAAATGGTTCCTGACGCTGGTAAATTTATTGACGAAAATCATTGAATTTGATACGATTCTATACCCCTTGGAGACACGCACGTGCCTCCCATTCAAAGACCATAAGGAAGAATATACTATGAGAAAGTATGAACTTATGACTATTTATCCTGTAGAGGATGAAAAATTTAAGGCTGGTACAGATACTATTCGTGCTGACCTTGCAAAATTTGGCGCAGAAATCGAAAAGGAAGAGCCTTTCGGTGACCGCGATCTTACTTATGAAATCAAGAAGCTTCGCCGCGGAAGATTTGTTCTCTTCCACATCAAGGCTAACCCTGCAAAGATTGCAGAAATGAACATTCAGTTCAGACTTAATCAGAATCTTTTGAAGTATCTTTTCGTACTCAAGACTGAAAAAGACGCTTAAGTTTTAACGTAAACATTTAATATAGAGGTATACATGGCAGGTTCAGATATAAACAGCGTGACACTAGTTGGACGCCTTACACGTGATGCGGAATTAAGTTATCTCCAGAGTGGAACGGCTGTTGCTGCAATGTCTGTGGCTGTAAACAGAAGCCGTAAAGACGGTGAGCAGTGGGTTAGCGAAGTGAATTATTTTGACATTTCCTACTTTGGCAAGCCGGCTGAGACTTTGAAACAGTACCTCACAAAAGGAAAGCAGATAGCTGTTCAAGGTTCGTTGAAACAGGATCGCTGGGAAAAAGACGGACAGAAGTTCAGTAAAATTCGTATTATGGCAAATTCAATTGAACTTTTGGGAGGTCGTTCAGACGGAAATCCTGGTCAGCAGGCCGGCGGCTATACACCTCGTCCTGCATCACAGAATTATCAGGCTGCCGATTCTTCAGCACCTGACGAAAGCTTTGGCGGTGACAACGGCGGTTTTCCTGAAGATATTCCTTTCTGATTCAGAATGGATATTACCCTTAATAATTAGGAGCATTTTATGGCAGACGAAGCAACAAAGAACGAAGTTGTGGAAGATCAGAAGATTGATAACGGTGCAGATCAGGTAGCTGCAGAAGATTCAGGTCGTGAGGATGAAGCTCGCGGACGTGCAAAGGGAAAGGCATTTTTCCACAAGAGAGTATGCCGTTTCTGTGCAAACAAGGCAAAGATTGACTATAAGGATGCTGATGGTCTCCGTCGCTTTACAACAGAGCGCGGTAAGATTCTTCCACGCCGCATAACAGGTACTTGTGCAAAGCATCAGAAGGAACTTGCTGTAGCAATCAAGAGAGCACGTTCAATTTGTCTGCTTCCATACGTAGCAGAGTAAAGATAGGTTTCTATCTCGATAAGGAATGCGATCCAACTCCTGGTGACGTATTCGAAAACAATTCTTTTTTAAGAGGAGCTTGAAATGAAAATTATTCTTAATGATGATGTAAAACATCTTGGTGAAATGGGTGATGTAAAGACTGTTGCAAACGGTTATGCTAGAAACTATCTTTTTCCTCACGGATTTGCAGTTCCTTACACTCCAGAAAGCGTAGCATATTTTGAAGGCAAGAAGGCTGAAATTGAAGCTCGTAAGGAGCAGAAGAGGGCAGACAGCAAGTCTCTTAAAGAAAAGCTTGAAGCTCAGGACGTTGTTCTTACAATGCCAGCTGGTACAAACGGAAAACTTTATGGAGCTGTTACAAGCCAGACTCTCGTTGATTACTATTCAAAGCTTGGCTATGAAATTGAAAGAAAGCGTATTGAAATCCCTGGTCTTACAATCAAGAGCTGCGGTTCTTACACATTCAAAGTTCATCTGTATGAAGCTGCACTTGCAGAAGTAAAGCTTTCTGTACAGCCTCAGCCAACAAATGATGAACCATCAAAGAAAGAAGAAAAGTCTAAGAAGTCATCAAAGGCTGAAAAGTCTGAAAATAAGGAAGCAGAAGCTCCTGCTGAAAACAACTAGTTTTTAGCTTTATTTTCAACTAGCCCGTGAAGGTTTGTTCTTTCGCGGGCTAGTTTAGTTTTAAACATGGGGGTCAGAATGGAAACGCTAAAAGGAAAAATTCCACCGCATAATCTTGATGCAGAACGTGCAACGCTGGGTGCAATGCTGTTAAACTGGAAGTCTGTAAGTGATGTCGTAACGTATCTGCGCGCTGATAATTTTTATGATCACCGCAATCAGATTATATATGATTCTATGATGAGCCTTTTTGCCGGAGGAATTGCCGGTGATATTCTTACCATTACGGAAGATTTGACAAAAAAAGGCAAGCTTGAAGATGCCGGTGGTTCTTCATATATTGCTGACCTTACAAATGTTGTTCCGACCAGTGCGAACGTTGATTATTATGCAAAAATGGTTCTGGACAATTCAACCCGCAGGAACCTTATAAACATTTCGTCCGAAATTCAGGCTGACAGTTATGATGAAACTAAGGATAGCCGCAAGGTTCTGGAAGAAGCCGAGCAGAAGATTTTCAAGCTGACTGATTCCAACCAGTCAACTCAGGTCTTTTCAATGAGTGACGTTGTTCCCCAGACAATAAAACTCATTGATACCCGATATAAAAATAAAAATACCTATTCGGGCATTCCGTCTGGAATTACCATGCTTGACAGCATGACAAGTGGTTTTCAAAACAGTGAAATGATTATTGTTGGCGCACGTCCTTCTATGGGAAAGACGGCTCTTGCCCTGTCTATGATGCAGCATATAGCCATTGACAAGAAAATTCCGTGTGGTTTTTTTAGCTTGGAAATGGCTGCGGATCAGATTGGTCAGCGTCTGCTTTCTCAGGTTGCAAGAATTCCTGGTACAAAGCTTAGAAGCGGCATGTTGAAGACAGAAGACTTTCAGAAATTGCAGGATGCCGCCAGCTTATGCTATGATTCTCCATTGTACATTGTAGATACCCCTAATATGAAGCTTTTGGATTTACGCGCCATGGCCAGACGCATGAGGGCAAATCAGAAAGTTGAAATTATTTTTATAGATTATATAGGACTCATTACTAGCGAAAATGAAGATGCTCCTGTATATGAGCAGCAGTCTGCAATATCTAAGTCGCTTAAGAGTCTTGCACGCGAACTGTGCATTCCTATCGTGGTTCTTTGTCAGGTATCCAGAAATGCCGAAGGCAACGAGCCTAACCTTGCAGAATTGCGTGGTTCTGGTTCCATAGAACAGGATGCTGATGTCGTCATGTTCATTCACGGTGAAAGAAACAGGCAGAAAGATGGTGAAGAATACAATCCTGTACAGGACAGAAAGCTGATTGTTGCCAAGCAGCGAAATGGTCCTATCGGTGACGTTGATGTGCTGTTTATATCCAGCTATACGAAATTTGAAAATAAGAGCAAGCAGGAAGGATGATAGATTCCTTCTTGTAAAAATAAAAAGGCTGTCCGAATAAGTGCATTGCACATTATCGGACAGCCTTTTTTATGGAATCCTAATTGTTAGAATTTTCTGTCAAGAGTGTTCAGATCAAGAAGGACGAGTTTACCGTCTTTTGCTGTAACTACAACACCCTTTGGTGAAACTGTAATTGGAGTATTTGCTTCTACATCTACAGGACTTTTTACCAGTAAATTCAAAGCCTTGCTGTATTTGCCGACAACCCACTTTGTTCCGTCCTGGATTACACAGTAATAGTTTGTTCCGTCAGATACAAGAACAGAATTGTCTGCGACTATTTCAACAGTCTCTTTCTGAATTTCCATGTTGCCTGAATCAAGAAGACAGAGCTTTACGGCACTGTTGCTAGATGCGCTCTTGTCGCCACAGATTGCCATGTAGAATGTATTGTCACCGGTAATTGCAGTCTTTGAACCTATTGAAAGCTCACTCAATTCCTGTCCGGAAACAGGCATTATTACACGTCTGTGAACAACAGTAACAGGAGAAAGCCTTACTATAGAACCGTCTGTTGTGCTGATTTTGACCATCTGGCTTAAATCTTTTGCTTCATCAACAACTTTCAGACCAATAACTGTATTTGTCTCTGCAACTGTCAGGGAATCATCAAGCAGAGCCTGAATGTCTTTTGCAATTTCTGTACGATCCTGCTGTGCCTCAGCTTCTTTTTTGTCTGCAAAAGCCTGTTCCTCGGCAGCTTTTTTAGCTGATTCCTCAGCAATCTTCTTCAGTTCCTCAGTTTTTTTCTGCTCTTCAGCCTTCTTTCGCTCGGCCTCTTCAGCTTCCTGCTGCTTTTTCTTTGCCTCTTCCTGAGCGGCTTTAGCTTCCTGTTCTTTTTTTGCAGCCTCTTCAGCAAGTTTCTTAGCTTCCTGCTGCTTCTTCAGAGCCTCTTCCTGTGCCTTTTTGTCATCAGGATTTTTCTGAGCGTCCTGCTGGGCTTTCTGAGCGTCCTGCTGGGCTTTCTGAGCGTCCTGCTGAGCCTTCTGTGCATCGGTTTTTGTCTGCTGAGCATTCTGCTGTGCCTGATCGGCCGCTTTCTTTGAATCCTGTGCGTTCTTGTCTGTTGAAGCCTGCTGTTTCTGCTGTTCCTTCAACTTGTCTGCGTCCTGGGCAGCTGCCTTTGCAGATTCCTGAGCTTTTTCTGCAGCATCTTCTGCTTCTCGCTCTTTTATGTCAACAAGATTTTTTCTTTCGTCTATGCCTTTGTCATCTTTTTCGCGCATTGAATCGATGACGTTTTTATCACTGATAGCTGACGTATCAATGGTTGAAAGACCTCCGTTTATGTCATACAGAGGAATGACTATCTGAGATTTTCCTGGCCATTCGTTCCATTTAGTGCTAAGACCGCATTTGTCAGCAGTAAGGTTTTTTGTTACGACTTCCTTGTACCTGTCGCGGAAAACATCCATCTTGCCGCGGTAAACGGCATTATAGACTGTTACGAACGTAGCGAGCGTTGAGGCATCTGATGCATTGTAGCCGTAAGCAGCCGAAAGGTAACCTGCAATAATCCTTCGGAGGTTGCGGATATGATCTACTGTAGCATTCGGATTGATTACAAGAATGTCTGCATCAAATTTATCCTTTGTTTTCGGATCAATTGCATGAATGATTGTATATTTTCCATACAGACCGTAAGTTCCGGCAGAAGCAATGTTTGTCTTTGCCTGTCTTCCAAGTCCGCGTCCTATCTCTGTAATGGCATCGGCCGTTTCTATGACCGAATGAGGCCCTGTGTAGTTTTCAAATTGTATGGTTCCCACATCTCCGGTACGTCTGATTTCATCTTCGTCAACTTCAAGAGATGATGCAGTGCTTACAGCAATCAGTGCAATAGAAAACACAGCTGCTGCTATTTTGTTAAGTTTCATAAAACCTCCAATTAAAGATTCTTTTATAGTATAGTATGTTTGCTTGAAAAAAAAAAGTGCCTAAATGTTTAGTTTCATTATTTTTTCAAGAGTTGCCTGTGCGTATGCATGAACCTTTTTGTTAAACTGCGGATTTAACATGTATGTAAGTATTTCATTACCTTTTTTAAAGAAAGCTGGTTTTCCCATAAATTTGCAGATTTCATAAGTTGCATCACAGATTGCAAAAAACATCTTGTCAGAACTTTTCGGAGGTGTGTGCATTGTCTTGTATGCAAGTGCATTCAATATGTCTCCCTTAGGATCATAGGCAATGCTTGCCGCATTTTTTGCAAGTGTCATTGTCATTGTCTGGTCATTTATTGTTTTAAGCATGTTTGCAATGTAATTCTGATAAAGGCAAATTCCGCTTTCCGAAGCAAGCCTCAGTATTTCCTGAGTATATGCCACATTCTGCCTGAAATATGGATTTTGTGCAGGATTTGCCGTCATCCAGTCGTAATAAAGGGTGTCCATTTCATTGCTTAAAATTGAAAGCCATTGCTTTTCTTTAATGCCGAAATCTTCTGTTTTCCAGCCAGCTGCAATTTCTTCGCTCAACTGCTTGGAAACGGCTCGTCCAAGCATGTCGCTTGAAGTTATGCCTGTATTTGAGTAAAGCTCCCGGTAATGGCTGAAAGCCTGTTCTCGGTAAGAAGATGCACCCACTGCAGTCATCTGCATGATTCGGTAAGATTCAATTACCCAGTCGTTTCTGCAAAAGACAATGTACCCCTCGTCGGTGACTATCAGATATTCCCATGCTTTTGACGGATTAAAACGGGCCTGCCAGACTAATTCGCCCAACCGGTTGTAGCATTCAGCACCGGCTTTGTCGGCAAGAACAAGCCCCTGCGCCGTAACGCCCTTGAATGCAAGGGATGCCGCATTGACCGAAGATGAAAGAGATGCCGTTATAGCTCCGTTTTTCTGATTGATGTAAAGGATTTTTGAACCCGATGCAAACACTGCAATGCTGTCTGAAAATGCGGCAGGCACAATGACTGATGATGACGAAAAGCCTGTTTCGCTTTTGTTTAAAACCCATCGTGATATGGTTTTTCCATCTTTTACTGTACATAATCCTATGCTTCCGTCTGAAAATGAGAGCAAAACTCCTTGCCCGCATGATTCTGCCGCTGCAACTGTTCCTGCAAAGACTATTTCCTCTTCAAGCTGTCCGAAAGGTGAAAGAATGTATGCCACGCTCTGTCCAGAGTTAGTTTTATTTAAGAAAACAAGAAGCCTTCCGTCGTTAAGCTCAATGAGGGGAATATTTGTATTTTGGTCGGCAATGTTCAGATGCCACCGCCTTGAACCTTTTATTCCGTAGCAGGATATTTCTATGTCGCCCCGGACGAATACCCTGCCGTCACGGCCTGGCAGAGGCTTTTCCTTTACAGTAAAGCCTGTGTTTACCTTCCACAGTTCAAAACCGCTTGGATTTACAATGCTTAATCGTGTACCCCGTGTAATCAGGTACAGCATGCCGCCTTTTCCTACAGATACTGTGTCTGGCTTTGAAGAAACAGAGTGCTTCCATATTACGCTGCCTTCTTCATTAAATGCATAAAGCATTTTCCCTTCGACGGCGGCAACATAGCCGGTACTGTTCCTTACTGGAGTTGTAAGTACACTTCCTCCGAGAACAGTAGTCCAGCTTGGCTGTGTATCAGAAAGATTGACTTTTACCTGAGAAAATGCCGTAAGGTTGATGTATGCAATTAGTGCAATAAAAAGAAATCTTCTGTTCATTACTTAGTAAACCATGCAAGGCTTTCAATGTGACAAGTTTGCGGGTAAAAATCCAAAAGAAATAGTTTTTCCATGCTGTATCCTGCTCTTGTAAGGAATTTTGCATCACGGGCATGGGTTGCAATGTCACATGACAAGCTTCGTATTCTTGGAATTTCAGAGCGACAAAGCCACTGGCATACAGATTTTTCCATTCCGCTCCTAGGCGGGTCAATGACAACCGCATCAAATTTTCCGTTTCGCTGAATATGTTTGTCTGCGTGATATTTTATCCATGTATCACCGCTTAAACCGTAGCTTTCATGCGTACAACCAGACTTTCCTGCCATGGCAAGGTTCTGCTCTGCATACACGATGGCATTCTTGTTGTGCTCTACTAGGCAAATGTGCTCAAATGAGTCTGCAAGAAACACCGAAAATGTGCCTGCACCTGCATACATGTCAAGTACGTTTTTTCCTTCAAGACCTTCTGTAACGTTAGGAATTGCCATTTGCAGCACTTCAAGGTTTGACTGGAAAAATCCCTGCACGTCAAAAGTTATGTTCTTGCCGTTTAGGGCTACTGTACACAGGTTTTGAGGATTTATGGTCGTTCCTTCAAAGCGAGGCTTGATTTTCTTCTGTTTTTTCAGCTTTCGTCCGCCAGATGTTCTTTCCGGCAAGTGTTCTTGTGCAATGACTATTTTATCGTATCCTTCTGGTATGGAAGTGATTTTGTCGCTTGCAAAGATATGAACACGTCCTTTTGGACGTTCTGCAAAAGGAATTTCTTTAAGGTAAGTGTTTATTTCTGCTGTAGCACATGGACATGAATCAATCGGTATGATTTCGTTTGACTGCCGTGCCATGAGCCCTCCGTCATGAAACTGAAAACGCGAGCGGTATTGCCTGTCAGAACCTTTTATAATCTGAATTTCAGGTGTCTCAACGCCTTCCCGTTCAAAGGCGTCCTTAAGGATTTCTGTACGTAGTTTGCTCTGATATTCTGTCTGGATGTGCTGCATGTTGCATCCGCCACACCTTCCGTAATGCTTACAGAACGGAAGCACTCTGTATGGAGACGGTTCCTTTACCGAGCATATTTTTGCAATGCTGTAGTCCCTAAAATCTTTTATTATTTCAACTTCGAGAGTTTCACCTGGAATTGCATAGGGAATAAAAACATTTTTTCCTTCAATTTTGCCAATGCAGTCACCACCGAAAACCATTTTTTCAGCTTTTATTGTGTATGTAGCCATGTACAGGAGTATATCAGAAATATTGTTTTGTTGTCAGTATTGTATACACCATAAAAAAAAAGATGTACACTTTGACCATGGCAAAATGCATAATGATTCAGGGAACTATGAGCAGTGCTGGAAAAAGCCTGCTTTCTGCTGCCCTGTGCAGGATATTCACTCAGGACGGTTATTCCGTTGCTCCTTTTAAGTCCCAGAATATGGCGCTGAATTCCTTTGTAACTGTTGAAGGGCTCGAAATGGGGCGTGCTCAGGTAATGCAGGCGGAAGCGGCTTGTGTTGACCCGTCTGTATTGATGAATCCTGTCCTGCTTAAGCCCACTAGCGACACTGGCTCGCAGGTGATTGTAAAAGGCGAGGTTGTCGGCGTAATGACTGCAAGGGAGTATTTTGCATATAAAAAAAGCCTGATGCCTGTCATTATGGAGTCATACAATGCGCTTGCGGCACAAAATGACATTATCGTTATTGAAGGGGCTGGAAGCCCTGCGGAAATAAACCTGAAACAGGACGACATTGTAAACATGGGGCTTGCTCAGGCTCTGAATGCTCCCGTTCTGCTTGTAGGCGACATTGACAGGGGCGGAGTGTTTGCACAGCTTATAGGGACTCTTGTTCTTCTTGAAAACTATGAGCGTTTCCTTGTAAAAGGTCTTGTAATAAACAAGTTCCGCGGTGACAAGAGCATCCTTACACCTGGAATCAAGATGCTTGAAGATAAGGCTTGTCTTCCTGTAGTAGGTACTGTTCCATATATGCATCTGACTCTTGATGATGAGGACAGCCTTACAGAACGGTTCAAACCGCATTCTGTCGCGGTTCACGAAAATGCTTTAATAGATGTAGCTGTCATAAAACTTCCCCACATCTCTAATTTTTCTGATTTTACAGTATTTGACTCTTACCCCGATGTAAACGTCCGTTACATTACAAAAGCCTGTGACTTAGGAATGCCAGACTTGCTTGTTATTCCAGGTACTAAAAGTACTTGTTTCGACATGCAGTGGCTCAGAAAAAACGGTTTTGAGACAGCAATATGTTCTTGCTCAAAAAACTCTGCCGTACTGGGCATTTGCGGAGGCTTTCAGATTTTAGGTGACAGCATTGAAGAAGAAGGGGTGATTGAAAAAGGCTTGGGGCTTCTTTCTGTAAAGACTGTGTTTGCAAAAAACAAAATCCGCACTAGGGTATGCGGAAAGCTTCTTAATCTGAAAGGAATTCTTGCACCTCTTTCGGGGCTTTGCATAGAAGGGTACGAGATTCACATGGGCGTGACGGAAGCTATAGGCTGTGCTGACAATGCCTTAAGTCCTGTTGCGTCTATAAAAGACAGTGTTACAGGCCTGTCGAAACAGGACGGATGTTTTATGGGCAATGTTTACGGCACTTACATTCACGGCTTTTTTGATGCAGATGGAGTGTGCGCCGCCCTGATAAAGGCTTTGGCAGCCAGAAAAGGTGTGACTGTCAGTGCGGAAAAGATAAAATCTGTCCGTACCATCAAAAATGAGCAGTACGATTTACTTGCACGGACTGTAAGGCAAAACATGGACATGCCTTATATATATGACATTATGGGACTAAAATGACTATTGTAAAACACATTCTGCCTATGGATATTGAAAAGGAAAGTTTTAGGATTATAGGAGAGGAACTTTCAAAAAGGAATATTGTTCTGCCTGCGGACAGAGCCGATGTTGTTATGCGCGTAATCCACACTACAGCTGATTTTGACTATGCTTCAAGCCTTGCCTTTTCTGACGGGTGCATTGAAAAGGCGTGTACATTGCTCAAAGATGGAGTTCATATAATTACTGATACTAACATGGCTCTTTCTGGCATAAACAAAAAGTCTCTTTCAAGGCTTTGCTGCGAAGCTCACTGTTTTATGGCTGATGAAGTCGTTGCTCAGGAAGCAAAGAAGCGTGCCGTTACAAGGGCTTATGTCAGCATGGAAAAAGCTTTTGAAATAGAAGCACCTCTTATTTTTGCCGTGGGCAATGCTCCGACAGCCCTTCTGTCTTTGTGCGAGCTGATGCAGAAAGGCTTTTTACCAAAGTTTGTAATTGGCGTTCCTGTTGGTTTTGTAAATGTAGAGGCTTCCAAGGAACTTTTAGAAAAGACCTGTGCGGAACATGGCGTTCCATTCATAATAAACAGAGGACTTAAGGGCGGAAGTACTGTTGCCGCCGCAATATGCAATGCTCTTATATATAAGTCTTTAGGCTCTAGGAAAATTCCATGAATGAAACAGGCTCGTTTTTTCTGACAAAGCAAAAGGATAAGCCTGAAATTGGTTTTACGACAGGTACTTGTGCCGCAGCCGCTGCATGTGCCGCCGCCAGAATGCTTGTATCAGGTATTGCAGTGCATTATGTCCGCATAATGACACCGAAAGGAATTCCTGTACTTATAGAAGTGATTGAGCCGTCCATAACTGATTGCGGTTCAGGACATATTAGTGCAAAATGTGCAGTTCGTAAGGAAAGCGGTTCTGACCCTGATGTTACGAACGGTGTTCTTGTGTATGCAGAGGTTACTCTGACCAATGACTGTACGATAGACATAGACGGCGGCATTGGTGTAGGCCGGGTAACTCTTCCGGGACTTGACCAGAAAGTAGGGTGTGCCGCAATAAATCATGTTCCAAGGCAAATGATAGATGAGTGTGTAAGAAAAGAGATTGGAGCCGGACATGGGGCAAGGGTTGTAATAAGCATTCCTGAAGGAGTGGAGCTTGCTTCAAAGACTTTTAATCCTCGTCTTGGCATAACTGGTGGCATATCTGTGCTTGGAACAAGCGGCATTGTGGAGCCAATGAGTCAGCAGGCCCTTTTAGATACCATTCAAGTAGAAATAAACATGCGGAAAGCTATGGGATATGATATCCTTCCTGTCGCCATTGGCAATTACGGCAAGGATTTTCTTATGAGTGAGTACGGATTTTCGGTGGAAAAAGCGGTGACGTCTTCTAATTTCATCTATGACAGCATAAGGATGGCTGCCGATTCTGGATTTAAAAGGATTTTATTTATCGGACACATTGGAAAGCTTGTAAAGGTTGCTGCCGGTGTAAAAAACACTCATTCAAAATACGGGGATCGCAGGATGGAAATTCTGTGCGGCATTGTAAGAAAGTTGTGTTGCAGTAAAAAGGCGGATGATGTTACGGGGCAATTGATGTCATGCATTTCGACAGATGAAGCCGTTCGCATTCTAAAAGATGCAGACCTTGCTGATAAAGCATTATCTGAAATGACAAGCCGCATTCATGATAACATGTGCAGGTGGGCAGGAACTGGCGTTCAAGTGGAAGTGATTGTTTTTTCTAATGTACATGGCATTTTGGGCGAGTCATACGGGGCAAAGAAATTTTTAGAAATCTTATCCTGATTGCCTGCTTGAATACTTGCAAAATTAAATTACCCTATTGTATAATATACGAACATGTTTCATTAGGGAGAAGTTTATGACACTTTTAAAACGTTCACTTATTATGATTTCAATACCTACTGTCATTCTTTTTATGATAATGATGGTTGTCGCATCTGAAAGGCTTAAGCATTATGCTTCTCAGCAGATGGAAGACAATCTTTTGTCTTCAAGCGAATCAGCTTCTGAATATGTAATGTCTGTAATGCAAAAGCCGGGAACCATTCTCGAAGCTCTTGCCGATGTATTTTTAAATGGTACTTTTGATAGTGAAAAAGAAAATCTTACTGTATTTGAAAACCTTACTACATCGTATGTAGATTCCACTGGCTTTTATGGTGTAATTGAAGACGTTTACTATGATGGTGCAGGATGGGTTCCTGATCCTGACTGGGATCCGCGTACACGACCATGGTATACTGGTGCGATTGCAGATCCTGAAAACTTTGTCTATTCGGACGTGTACATTGATGACCAGACAGGAGGCTCTGTCGTAAGCATTTCAAAACAGGTTTTTACTGCAAGCAAAAAATCCCTTGGCGTTGTTTCCGTTGACTTTCCGCTTGGTTCAATAAAGAATGCACTTGAAAAAAGAGTTCGCCATGCAGATGAAAAGATGTTTATTCTTACGGATAAAGGCTATTTTGCCGTGCATGAAAGCTATACTGCCGAGGATAACATTTTATCCGTTGATAATGGAGCATATAAGGATGTCGCTCAAAAATTTCTTGCCGGTAAGGATGAAATCTTTTCTGCCATGACCGACGGTGTTTTATATTATTATAAGTCAACGCCAATAAAGGGTACGCACTGGTATTTCATTTACGGCAGGTCAAGGTCTGCCGTAAGGTTATTTGTAGCCAGAAGCGTCCGTGTAATAGTATTGTCATTCGTAGGTCTTTTTGCAGTAATCTTCTTAGTACTCATTATAATTCTTCGCGGCATAGTGAAGCCTATCCGTCTTACGGCTAAGGCTCTTTCTGACATATCTGAAGGCGATGCTGACTTGACGCGCCGCATAAACATTATGCCTCCTTCAAAAGAAATGCGTACAGTCGTAGTGAGCTTCAATGACTTTGCAAAGAAACTTCAGAACATGGTTGGAACTGTAAAAACTTCAAGCTCTAATCTTGATGTTGTTTCTGCAAATATAAAAGATAGTGTTTCTTCCGTTTCCGATTCAATGACAAACATAAGAGTGTGCATTTCAAGTGTTCAGGAGCAGATGAAAAAACAGTCCGATGGATTTGATGAGACTTCATCGGTAATAAAGGATGTGGCATCAAGCATATCAACTGTAAATGAGATGATTGATTCCCAGTCTTCAAGTATTGTTGAGTCTTCTGCTGCTGTAGGACAGCTTGTAAAAAGCATAGAACAGATAAGCGGTTCCATGGAAAGCATGGCAAAATCATTCAGTCAGCTTGATGACGAAGCTCATAGTGGAATGGAAAAGCAGGAAAAGGTAAATGACAGGATTGCCCAGATAGAAATTCAGTCACAGATGCTTCAGGAAGCCAACACTGCAATTGCCGCCATTGCTTCTCAGACAAATCTGCTTGCAATGAATGCTGCCATAGAGGCTGCCCACGCAGGAGATGCTGGAAAGGGATTTGCTGTTGTTGCAGATGAAATCCGAAAGCTTTCAGAAACATCTTCGAGCCAGTCAAAGACAATTGGCGAACAGCTCAAAAATATTCAGGATAGCATTGGAGAAATAGTATCGGCATCGCAGGAGTCAAGTACGGCTTTTTCTGGAGTTTCCGCACGCATTCAGGAGACCGATAGTCTTGTACAGTCTGTGCGGACGTCTCTTGAAAAGCAGAATGCAGATTCAAGAAGCGTCATTTCGTCACTGGAAGGCATGGATAAAAATACAGAGAATGTCAGAAAGGCTTCACGTCAGATGGAAGAAGGAAGTTCTCGTGTGCTTGAAGAGATGAGCCGCTTGCAGACTTCTGTTGAAGATGTACGAAACAGTATGCTTGCAATGTTTAACAATGCTCAGAGCGTTGTTAAAAGTGGAATGCTTCTTGACAAGTGCGTAGAAGAACTAGATACTAATGTAACGCAGCTTGGCTCTGATGTTGGAAGATTCAAGACTAAGTAAAATTGGAGTAATTAAGTGAGAAAGAAATTACCAGATGCAGAAGAACTGGCACAAAGAATTCATAATTTTTTCGATGGCTATTATCTTATTGGTGCAAGAAAAGATAAAGAAGCTTTTTTTGCCTTGGAAGAAGAAGACCTGAAAAAATATCCTGTAGCTATCTGTGGTGTTTTCTTGAATCATGTTATGGACGGCGACCTTGACAAAGCATGGAAAGACGTTCAGTTTTTTGAAGACGGCAGCTTTCATAATATTGCGTTAAAGCTTGTTCATCCTCAAACAAGCTTGACAGATTTCATAAAACTTGTGAACCTTATGAAAGAAAGAAAGATGCCTGTTCATTCTCTTGTGCTTTCTGCAGGACGACCTTTCCTTCTTAATGGAGTTTCTGATTTTACCCGCCTTGGACCTTTCCTTGAAAAGAAAAAAGACCTTTTTATTGAAGATTTAAAATATATCTATGATGATTCTGCCGCAGAGTCAATTTATGAACTGTGTCTTGCTGAGTACTATTACTATCAGAACAGGCTTACTGATGCAGAAGTTACTTTGACTAAGACAATAGAACGGTTTGACATGAATTCTGAAAGGCGTTTTCTGTTTGTTGCACTTTACCTTCAGTCAAAAGTCCTTATTGCAAGTGGAAAAATCAAAGAAGCAGGAATGTTCATACCGAATATCAAGAATTTTGTAAAAGAAGAGGGCGTTCAGGAATTTTCTGACAATATTGATGCGGCGGAAGCTTTTTTTGCACTTTATGATGGTAATTTTGACATTGTTGCAAAATGGTTTGATGATAAAGCCCCTAATGAATACTCTGATTTTAACATGTTGGATTTATACCGCTACATGATGAAGATAAGGTGCTACATCATATACAAAAAGTATACGGCTGTCATTGCGCTTGTAGAAAGACTTCGTCCTCTTCTTATTGCCGGTCACCGAGAAATGGATTTGTGTGAGCTTGATATACTTCTTTCAATAAGCTTTTTCAGGTCTGGCGAAACACCCCTTGCTTTGGAAGCCATTGAGCGTGCATTGAAATTTGTAAAGCGTCATGGATATTACAGACTCATAGCTGATGAAGGTTATGCAGTTCTTTCTGTTCTTGTTGCTTACTCGAAGGAAAAAGGTAGAACGCCGTTTATAAAATCTCTCACGGTAATGACTCGAAAAATGTCAGTGGATCATCCAAAGTACTTGTGTAATCCGCTTAATAAAGAGTCGAAATTCACCGTCATGGAAGTTACAATCCTGACTATGCTGGAACAGGGAAAGACTATAGAGCAGATGGCTGGATTTTTCTTTATCTCCATTAGTGCCATAAAATTTCACTTGAAAAAAATATACAGAAAACTTGATGCAATATCTGCACATCAGGCTGTGTGGGAGGCAAGAAGACTGGGAATCATTTAGAAGGGTGTGAAGAATGGTTAGCTTTGTTGGAGCTGGTCCCGGAGCAGAAGACTTGATTACTGTACGGGGCTACAGGCTTTTGCAGAATGCCGATGTAGTGATTTATGCAGGTTCTCTTGTAAATGATGAACTTTTGACTTCTTGCAAAAAAGATTGCGAAATATATAACAGCGCATACATGACCCTTGAACAGGTTCTGAATGTTATTGTTAAAGCTGAGGACTGTGGCAAAAAAATTGTCCGCCTGCACACAGGAGACCCCTGTCTTTACGGGGCAATTCGAGAGCAAATAGATGCTCTTGTCAGATTAGGCATTGAGTACGAGGTAGTGCCAGGTGTTAGCTCTTTCTGTGGAGCTGCTGCCGCACTAGGTCTTGAATATACTCTGCCAGATGTTTCGCAGAGCGTCATTATTACTCGCATGGAAGGGCGGACTCCTGTTCCTTCAAAAGAAAGTATTGAATCCTTTGCGTCTCATGACTCTACAATGGTTATTTTTTTAAGTGCCGGAATGCTTTCAAAGCTGCAAGAAAAACTCATTGCTGGAGGGTATGCCCCTGACACTCCTGCGGCTATTGTATACAAGGCTTCGTGGAAAGACGAAAAAAAAATCCTGTGCAATGTCAAAACTCTTGCTGAGTCTGCCTGTAAAAACGGAATTTCAAAAACAGCATTAATTATTGTAGGAAAATCAGTAGCACAATGTTACAGTGGCTCTGATTCCATTTATAGCCGTTCAAAGCTCTATGACCCTAGTTTTACAACAGAGTTCAGAAAAGGTCAGCCGTGCACATAATATGCTTTACAAATAATGGCTTTAATCTGGCAAACTCTTTATTACAAAAGCTTCGGGATGAAAATGCATCAGTCAACTTTTGTTCAAAGTCTGCTCCAGGGGGAACTGTAAGCATTCCCCTTGACGAATGGGTAAAGCTTAATTTTAAGAAAGGTAATGTTCTTGTTTTTATAGGTGCATGTGGCATTGCCGTTCGTGCAATAGCCCCTTATATTCAGAGAAAGGACGAAGATGCTGCCGTCATTGTTATGGATGAAAAGGGACAGTTTGTGGTTCCTCTGCTTTCTGGACATTTAGGCGGTGCAAACGAATATGCTCAAAAGATTGCTCATGGCATAGGTGCTGTAGCGGTCATGACAACGGCAACTGATGTTCACAATCTTTTTTCAGTTGATGTTTTTGCCAAAGAAAATGGCTTTGCCATAGAGGACTTGGCTCAGATAAAGGCCTTTTCGTCTGCACTTTTACAAGAAAACCACGGTTTTATACTCGTTGATGACTGTTTGCACGATAAACGATTTGAACTGTGTACTAAAAAAAACATTCCTCCTGAGATAAAGGTTGTTCATTCTCAAAAAGATGTTTCTGGCTCTAAGGCCGTGTGTCTTGTAAGTGCGTCTGAAAAGCCAGAATACAAGGATTTTGCAATCCATCTTATTCCTCGTGTTCTTGTACTTGGAATTGGCTGCAAAAAAGGAAAGCCTTACAGTGCTTTAAAAGCTTTTGCAGAAAATGTATTACGAGAGCATAATTTAAGCATGAGTGCCGTTTTTGCCGTCAGCTCCATAGAGATAAAAAAGAATGAGGGTGGCATTATAAGCCTTGCGGAAAGCCTTTCCGTTCCATTTAAGACTTTTACTGCACAGGAGCTTATGGCTGTAAAGCAGAAATGCAGTTCATCAGAATTTGTGCGGCAGGTGACAGGGGTAGACAATGTGTGTGAAAGGGCTGCCTATGCTACAGGCTGTAACAGTCTTATTGTGCAGAAGACGGCTTTTGACGGCATGACTCTTTGTGTTGGCTTTTTGGAGCTTATACACAATTCTACTGGAATATGATAAAATGAAAGCCATATTACAGTCAGGAGACAATCATGAGCCTTTTTTTGGTTCTTACTTTTTTATTTTTTACAGGAAGCCTTTTAGGCTGGTGCATTGAAGTGTTATGGCGGAAATTTTTTTCTGCAAATAATCCTGAGCATCACTGGATTAACCCAGGATTCCTTCATGGAACATATCTGCCATTGTACGGTCTTAGCCTTTGTTTGCTTTTTACGCTTTCTTTTGTACATGTAGACTTTGTAAGAGGGGAATTTGTACAGAAGATAGTCCTGTTCTGCTTTATGGCTCTTGCTATTACTGCTATGGAATATGTCGGTGGTCTTGTGTTTATAAAAGGAATGCACATAAAACTTTGGGACTATAGCAAAAACTTCGGAAACATTCAGGGAATTATATGCCCCCAGTACACATTTTACTGGTGGCTTTTGAGTGCTGCATACTACTTTTTGATTCATCCTAAAATTCTCGAATGGCTTTATTGGTTTACAAATCACTTGACCTTCTGTCTTGTCATAGGCTTTTTTTATGGTGTTTTTACGGTAGACTTATGCTATACGCTGAATATTGCTTCAAAAATCCGTGCATTTGCAAAAGAACGACAGATTGAAGTTCGTTACGAAAATCTTAAAGCCGCAATCCAAAAGAAAAATGAAGAGCTTTTTGAAAAACGGCATTTTATGCTTCCGTTCAAGTCTATCAAGCGCACTCTTGCTGAAAGCCTGAATGATATTTTTCCGGGAGAATAGCAGAAAAATGAAACACACTCTGACTGTTGCAGGCATTGGTCCTGGCTCTTACGGACATATTACACATGCAGTTACAAAAGCACTTGAAGAATGTGATGAAATTGTCGGATACCCTGTATACATAGATCTTTTAAAGCCTTACTTTCCTTCTAAGGAATACGTTTCCACACCAATGAGGCAGGAAGTCCAGCGATGCAGGCTTGCACTGGAACATGCCTCGCTTGGAAAAAACATTGTTTTTGTATGTAGTGGTGATGCTGGAGTGTACGGCATGGCAGGGCTTTTGCAAGAAGTTGCCAAAGAGTTTCCTGATGTTGAAATAAAAATTTTGCCAGGCATTACGGCAGCCTTAAGCGGAGCAGCCCTGCTTGGAGCACCTTTGATAAATGATTTTGCAGTAATAAGCCTGAGTGATGCCCTTACAGACTGGTGCGTCATTGAAAAGCGTCTTGAATGTGCTTCCATGGCAGATTTGTGCATTGCCATATACAATCCTGCAAGCCATGCAAGAAAAGAACATCTTTCAAGAGCGTGTGACATTCTTTTAAAAAATTATCCTTCTGACCGTCCATGCGGATACGTCAGGAATATAGGACGTGAAGGGGAGTTTGCAAAAATCTGCACTCTGGGCGAATTAAAAAATGAAATTGTAGATATGTTTACAACCGTATTCATAGGAAATTCCTGCACTAAAGTCATAAACGGAAAGCTTGTGACTGTACGCGGCTATGAGTATGAGGACAAAAAATGACGGAAATATTAATTTTTGCAGGAACGACAGAAGGCAGGGAACTTGCACAATGGCTGTCTTCTAAAGGCATCAGCTGTACTGTCAGTGTTGCAACAGAATATGGCTCGCTGCTTATGGTTGCAGACAAAAACATGCAAGTCATTCAGGGAAGGCTGAATCATGATCAGATGTCTTTATTGTTCAGACAAAAAAAGTATTCTTGCGTCATTGATGCTACACATCCTTTTGCTCGCATTGTATCACAAGAAATAAAGCTTGCCTGTAATGATTCTTCACTGCCATATATCAGGCTTGCACGAAATTGCTCTGGCGGCAATGAACAGGCTGTTTATTTTTCTTCCCTAAAAGAAGCTGCATCATGGCTTAATGAAAAAACAGGAATAGTTTTTGTAACGACGGGTAGCAAGGAACTGGAAACAATCTGCAGTTGCATTGATGATAAGGAGCGTCTTTATGCAAGGGTGCTGCCGTCTGCAGAAAGCATTCAGATCTGCATAAATAATGGCATTACAGGAAAGCATATCATTGCAATGCAGGGACCTTTTTCTAAGAAAATGAATGCCGTTGTCCTAAAGGAAACGAGAGCCTCGTTCATTCTTACGAAAGAGACGGGGCTTGCTGGCGGATATGCAGAAAAGATTGCAGCCGCAAAGGAATGCGGATGTACTGCTGTAGTCATAAAAAGTCCAGAGCATGTTGATGAAGAAGGTTCTTCTGCAATGGGCTTTATGCAGACTCTGGAGCAAATAGAACGGATTACAGGCAAGAGCATAGTTCCCCATAATAAGAAAACCCTTGTTCTTGCAGGATTGGGAACTGGAGACTTTAAACTTTTGACTCAGGAAGTCATTAATGCTCTGTGGAATGCGGATGTAATTTTTGGGGCTTCTTCCGTATTAGATAACATGGGGCTTAAGGAAATGAATTTAAAAGCAGAATTTGTTCCCTATTATACTCCATCGCAGATTTCTGAATATCTTTCGTATCACCCTGAATATGAAAAGCCTGTAGCAGTATTTTCGGGGGATGTAGGCTTTTATAGCGGAGCCATGTCTTTTTACAGGGAAGAACAGAGTCTTCCGTTTGCAATAAAGGCCTTGAACGGAATCTCTTCTGTTGCATATTTTGCCGCAAAACTGAAAAAGAGCTGGCAGGACTGGAAAATGATAAGTTGTCATGGCCGGCATTCGGATTATATAAATGCATTCAGAAAGCATAAGGCTGTAATACTTATTGTCTCTGATGTTAAACAGGTTAATGTCATTGGAAAAAATATTGAGGATGCAGTAACCAACGGTATTTTGTGTCCTGTAAGAATTTATGTAGGATATCAGCTTTCTCATGCAGATGAATATGTCCGTCAGGTTTCTGCTTTAGAGCTTCAGGCTTTGACTGAAGACGGGCTTTACATCTTTTTGGTAGAGCATGATGAGATAGTGGCTTCGAGAATTGTTAATTTCGGATTGGATGACAGTTCGTTTATACGTACAAAAGTCCCAATGACAAAACGCGATGTACGCACTCTTATTTTGGCAAGACTTGCACTGTCTGAAGATTCTGTATTGTACGACATTGGGTGTGGAACAGGTTCTGTTACAGTAGAGTCTGCACGCATTTGTACGGAAGGCTTTGTGTACGCCTTTGACTGCAATCAGGAAGCCGTAAGCCTTACTGAGCAGAACTGCAGAAAGTTCTTTCTTGGTAATGTAAAAGTTTTGCACGGTAATGCCCCTGAATGTCTTGAAGATATTCCTGCACCTTCACATGTATTTATTGGTGGCAGTAATGGTTCTGTTGCAGAAATAATGAAGTCTGTCCTTAAAAAGAATCCTTGTGCAAAGATTGTTCTTACAGCTGTTACCATAGAAACACTGTGCGACATTAAGAAAGCACTTAAAGAGCTTGATGTGAGTGATGTTGATATAACCCAGGTTAGCATTTCAAGGGCGGAACCTGTCGGCTCCTATCACTTGATGAAAGCGCAGAATCCTGTGTTTATTGTTTCGTGCAATTGATTTGAAATTGATTTTGTTCATTGATAAAATTGTGAATGCAATCTATAATCATTTATTGATATTGTTAATATGAAAAACGTTTCTTCTCCTAGATTCATGATAGCGGCTCCTTCTAGCGGTAGCGGAAAGACCGTAATTACATGTGGGTTAATAAAACTGCTTCAAGACAAAGGTCTTTCTGTTCAGTCATTTAAATGCGGACCTGACTATATTGACCCCATGTTTCACAGAAAAGTCCTTGGAATTCCTTCATATAATGTTGACACGTATTTTACAGGCGAGGAATTGACAAAGGCTTTGTTTGCAGAAAAAGTAGAAGAACTGCCTGAACATTCGCTTTCTGTAGTAGAGGGAGTTATGGGTTTTTATGACGGACTTGCCGGAAAAGAACTTAAAGCTTCAAGCAGTGATGTTGCCCGAGTTCTCGGACTTCCTGTCATTCTGGTAGTGGATGCAAAAGGCATGAGTCGATCTGTTGTTGCCCTGATAAAAGGCTTTCTTGACTGTGACACGTATCATTCAATAAAAGGTGTGATTCTTAACAAAGTTTCAGCCATGACGTTTCTGCTTTTAAAAGATATGATAGAGTCTGAAACAGGGCTTTGTGTCATTGGGCATGTGCCGCATTCCGCAGAATGTGAATGGAAAAGCCGTCATCTGGGGCTTGTCCTTCCTGATGAAGTACAAGGCTTGCAGTCCGCAGTTTCTGCTTTTGCAAAAACAATTTCTTCTACGCTTGATATAGATGGGCTTTTGCAAATTGCAGGTTCTGCACAAGATTTGAAAGTTTCAGAGATTGATAAAATAGTTTGCTGTTCCCCCGTATCAGACAAAAAGATAAGGATTGCCGTTGCACAGGACGAAGCTTTTTGCTTTTACTATGAAGATAACATGCGGCTTCTTAAGAAACTGGGGGCTGAAATAAATTATTTTTCGCCTTTGCATGACACGGAGCTTCCTGCCTGTGACGGAATTATTCTTGGAGGCGGATATCCTGAGCTGTATGGTAAAGAGCTGGAAGCAAATTTCAGCATGAGGGCTTCCGTAAATCACGCTGTACATGACTGCCACATTCCGGTTCTTGCAGAATGCGGAGGCTTTATGTATCTGCAAGAAAGCCTGAAAGACAAGGACGGAAGAGTATTTAAAATGGCTAGGGCAATAGAAGGAAGCTCTTTTTATGCAGACCGTCTTGTCCGCTTTGGTTATGCCGAGTTTTCTTGCGGAAGCCTTAAGATAAAAGGTCATGAGTTTCATTATTTTGACAGTACTGAAAATGGTTCTGCTTATGATGCGCAAAAGACTTTTTCTAACAGAAACTGGAAGTGCATTGTGCAGACTGAAAACGTTACGGCAGGATTCCCTCATCTTTATTATTATTCATGCCCCGAGTTTGTTATGGTGTTCTTAAAAAAATGTCTAAGCCACACAGACGTTAATGAAAAATCTGACACGTCTTCATTTTTTGAAAACAAGTCATGCAAATACTATCCGTGTCACAAAGATGTTGATGCCATTAACTGTCTTTTCTGCTATTGTCCGCTATATAGCCGTAGTCCATGTCCAGGGAATCCAAAATACATTCATAAGGATGACGGGCGCATTATAAAATGCTGTACTGACTGTACATTTCCGCATAAAAAAGAAAATTATGCAAGGATAATGAAGCTTTTAAAGATGCCTGTACCGAGTGAAACCGTTACAAAAGAATATCATCATGGTGGGGAAATTTCGGCAGAAGATGTAGGCAGACGGCTGATTGATTTTTCTGTGAACGTCAATCTTTTAGGCATGCCTCAAAGTGTCCGTCAGGTTTTTGAACAAAGTTCAGAGCTTTGCCAGATTTATCCCGACAAGCATTGTTCAAAACTTTTGGCTGCCATTGCAAAAAAAAGAAATTTTTCAGACTGTCCTTCATTCCAAGACATTATGATTGCTGGTAATGGTGCTTCTGAACTTATTTCGCTTGCTGTAAGGGCTGTTGCACCAAGAACAGCACTTGTCTGTGCTCCAGGATTTTATGGATACGAAAGGGCATTGAACAACAGTATGGTAAAGACTGACTTTCATTATTTGCAGGAATCAGACGGTTTTGCCCTTGCAGATTCATTCTTTGTTGAACTGCAAAAAAAGCCCGATATTGTTTTTTTGTGCAATCCAAACAATCCTACAGGATTGTGCATTGACAATGCCTTGCTAAAAAGTATTGCCGAATATTGCGAGTGTAATGGCATTTTTCTTGTCATTGACGAGTGTTTTCTTTCTTTTGCTGATGATGCGGATGAAAGAACTTTTGTTCCGCTGGTAAAAGAGTTTCCTCATGTGCTTGTAATTGATGCCTTTACAAAAATATATGCCCTTCCTGGATTGAGGCTTGGATATGCTGTTAGCTCCAATGCAATGCTTATAAAGCGGATGAAGCAGCTTCAAAGTGAGTGGAGCGTTTCTGCAATTGCACAGGTGTGTGGCATTGCGGCTCTTGCGGATGAAAGCTTTGTTGAAGATACAAGAAAAATTATTGTGGCAGAAAGAAAGTTCCTTTCTGAAAAGCTCAGAAATCTCGGCTGTACTGTTACTGAAAGCCATGCAAATTTTATGCTTGTAAAGACTCCTGTTCCTGTATATGAAAGCCTTCTGCAAAAAGGAATTGCCGTAAGAAACTGTGAGAATTTTACAGGACTTGATGATTCATTTGTCCGTATTGCCATAAAGACACATGAGCAGAATGAAATTCTTGTAAAGGTCATTGAAGATGTTCTGACCGCAAAAGGTTTGCATTTAGCTTGATTTATGCTACAGTATATTCATTATGATTATACGGCAATCAACGGAAGAACTGATTCATAATGACATTCCTTATGGAGTTGTTCACAGAATTGCAGGCGATGGTTCTGTGAAAGAAATAGGAAGTTTCTGCATAAACTGAGCTTACGAAAAGTAAAATGACAGACAGTAAGAAAATAATAGACAACTGTATTAATTCCATTTCAGACTTGGATTATTCTACCATGCAGAAAGCAAGAGAATATCAATCAACACTTGCCATGCCGCCTGGAAGTCTCGGTGTATTGCTTGATATAGGTGTACAGCTGGCAGGAATGACAGGCTGTGTGAAAAATAAAATTGATTCAAGCCGCATAATCGTTTTGTGTGCGGATAACGGTGTTGTATCTGAAGGAGTGTCTTCTGCTCCAAAGTCTGTTACTGCAAGTCAGGCTGTAAACATGACAAAAGGACTTACAGGCATGTCGTGTCTGGCCAGGTATTTTGGCTGTCAGGTTCAGGTTGTTGATGTTGGCATTGAGACTGAATATGACTGCCCAGCCATTTTAAATAAAAAAATAAGGTCTGGTACCGGTAATATTGCCCGGGAACCTGCAATGAGCCTGCAGAATGCAGAAGAGGCTGTTGCCGATGGCATAGAGCTTGCAAAACTTGCTAAAAAAGACGGCATTTCAATAATTGGTGTGGGGGAGATGGGAATTGGAAACACTACCACTTCTACCGCAGTGCTTTCTGCCCTGACAGGATTTGCTCCTGAAAAGATAACTGGAAGGGGTGGCGGCATTACTGATGAAGCTTTTTTTAAAAAGATAAAAGTCATAGAGACTTCACTTGTTGTAAATAAACCAGACAGTAACGATGTTCTTGATGTCTTGCATAAGGTTGGTGGTCTTGATATTGCCGCTATGTGTGGTGTTTTTCTTGGTGCCGCTCAAAACAGAATTCCGGTAGTTATTGACGGTTATATTTCCATAGTTGCCGCCCTCTGTGCTTACCGAATGTGTGACAGAAGTGTAAAATTTTTTATTGCATCACACATGTCAGAAGAAGTCGGCTACAATGTTGCTGCAAGGGAGCTGAACATTACACCTTTCTTGAATCTGAAAATGCGTCTGGGAGAGGGAAGTGGTTGTCCACTGGCTTTTAAGGTTGTAGAGTCTGCCTGCACAATTATGAATTCCATGGCTACGTTTGAGCAGGCCTTGATAGACGACAGCTATCTGGAAGAAATAAGACATAAATGAAAGTTCTTGTTACCGGTGGAGCTAAAAACGGCAAGAGTGGTCTTGCTCAAAAATTGTGTTGTTCTCTTTCTGCAGAGGGAAAAAGATTTTATGTTGCCACAATGATTCCTTATGATGACGAAGACCGTCTTCGCATAAAAAGGCATCTTGAAGACAGAAAGAACCTTAATTTTACGACATTGGAATGTCCTAAAGATATTCATACTGTCATTAAAAATGTAAGCGAAACTGGTTCTGACAGCTGTTTTCTTATAGACAGCCTGACTGCTCTTCTTGCAAATGAAATGTTTGCAGGGGGTAAATATGATTGTCTTTCTGCTCAGAAAGTTTCTTCAAATCTTTATGATTTTGCCAGAGGTGTTTCTAATGCTGTTTTTGTGAGTGACGGCATTTTTTGCGATTCTTTTTTGTATGATGATGTTACGGAGGCATACAGAAAAGACCTGGCTTTTTGTGAAAGAACTCTTGCACAGGTTTGCGATACGGTTATTGAAATGACGGCGGGCATTCCTGTCGTTCATAAGGGAAGTTTAGATATGATTGACGGTAATGCTAGTAAAAAACTGTCTTTAATAATAGGTGGTACTCATCAAGGAAAGCTTTCGTATGCAAAAATGCATTACAGCCTTACGGAAACTGATATTTCCATTTGTTCTAAAGACTGCCTGCCTGATTTTTCAAAGAAGTGCATTGTGCATATAGAAAACTATGTCTGGTTCTGCCTTAAAAACGGTATGGAGCCTTGTTGCGACTTTTCATCTGGCACGGTAATTGTTTCTGATGACATTTTTTGTGGCATTGTTCCTATAGATGCCTTTGAACGCAAGTGGAGGGAGACTTGTGGACTTTACTTGCAGAAGATAGCTAGTATGGCTGATGTTACAAGAATTATATGTGGTCTTCCTCAAAAATTAAAATGAAACAAGATTCTGTAAAGACAATCCTGCTATTCAGGCACGGCATGACTGAAATGAATGAAAGGAAAGCTTATTGTGGAAGTATTGATGTACCTCTAAGTGCAAGTGGAATTGCAGACTTGATAGAAAAGAAAAGCCTTTTTTCGTATCCTGATATTAAAGGATTTAAAGTTGTGCATAGCGGAATGAAAAGGACTTTGCAGACTATAAAAATACTTTATCCGAATGCTTGTGCTGGGGCTGTCAGTAATTCTTCATTTAAGGAAATTGACTTTGGTGTGTTTGAAGGTCTTACGTACGAAGAGCTAAAACATCGTCCAGATTATAAGGAATGGATTTCTGGAGACAATGAGGTAAATATCTGCCCTGGAGGAGAAAGCGGAAACATGATGAAGAATCGTGTTTTGTCTGCATTTTCTGAAATTGCCGAAGATAGCTTGTCTTATGCTGTGTTTACGCATGGGGGACCTATTGCCTGCATTATGGAATATTTTTTTCCGGAAGAGAATAAAAACAGGTGGCAGTGGCAATGCGGATTTGGGGAAGGTTATGCGTTGTACAGACAAGAGGGTAACGGCAAGTTCTTGCACGAAACCATTGGTTTTTAGTAGAATTAAAGCATGTCATTTATAAAATCGTTATTGCATTCTGCCATTGTTGCTGTTTCAATGTATTCAAAGATTCCTGTGCCTTATATAGAATGGAACGAAAAAAACATGCGGCATGCAATCTGCTTTTTTCCCTTGGTTGGGGTTGTCATAGCGGTGCTTGAATATGTGCTTCTGAGATTTTGTGCAGTTCTGTTTTCATCTGATATCCTGCGTTCTTGCCTTATGCTATTTATTCCTCTTGCTGTAACTGGAGGCATTCATGCAGACGGATTTATGGACACCAATGATGCTTTGTGCTCTTATGCAGACAGGGAACAACGGCTTGCAATAATGAAAGATCCTCATGCAGGTGCTTTTGCCGTCATTCATCTTGTAATGTACACAGTTTTGTTTTTGGGCTTTGCATCCATTGTAAAAAGCTATGTCTGGTGCATGATTTTTATTCTTTCCAGAATATTCAGCGGAATTTCGGTTGTGACATTTAAGTGTGCAAAAAAAGATGGCACACTTTATTCTTTTGCAAGCAAATCCGACAGAACAGTCTCTGTCGTAATCTTTTTGTTTCAGGCTGTTGCGTGTAGTGCTGTAATTGTCTTTCTGGAGCCTGTGAGTGGTGCTGTTTGTGTTTGTGTAGCATTGATTGTTTTCTGGATATATCATGCATTGTCATTGAAAAAATTCGGTGGAATTACGGGAGACTTGGCTGGATGGTTCTTGTGCAATGCAGAACTTTGGATGACTGCTGCTTTTGCCATTACTCCATGCATTTTACGCTTATGGAAAAATTAATTTGCTTTCATTTCTGCATAGCTGTTTTTGCAGGATTTATTTTAGACTGCATTATTGGGGACCCTCAGTTTTTGCCTCATCCTGTAAGGTGGATGGGAAGTTTGATTGCTTTTTTGGACAGGTATCTTTACAAAGAGTCTCTGTCAAATGGTGCAAAACGGATGAGGGGTGCGCTTCTTGTTTTTATTGTACTTGTTTTTACAGTTTTGCTTTCTATTTTTATCCTTTATTTTTTTTATAGTCTCCATTTTTTTGCAGGACTTGCTGTTGAGTCTGTAATGAGTTTTTACTGTATTGCTGCACGAAACTTAAGGGATGAGAGCATGAATGTGTATAGCTGTCTGAACAAACACGACTTGAAAAAGGCAAGAAAAGCCGTTGCCAGAATAGTAGGCCGCGATACTGAAGTTCTTGATGAGACTGGCGTTACTAAGGCTTGTGTGGAAACTGTTGCTGAAAGCTTGAATGATGGTGTGATAGCTCCTCTTTTTTACCTGTGCATTGGTGGTGGTGTCTTTGGGCTTGCATACAAAGCCGTAAACACCATGGATTCTATGATTGGCTATAAGAATGAGAGATATAGGTATTTTGGTACTGTGGCAGCAAGAACTGATGATGTGTTTGGTTTTATTCCTGCCAGAGTTTCAGCTTTTGTCATGATGACTAGTGCTGCTGTTTTGGGATTTGATGCTCGAAATGCCTTTCGTATATGGAAACGTGACAGGTTTAAGCATGAAAGTCCAAATTCCGCTCAGACAGAAAGCTCTTGTGCAGGAGCTTTGCGCATACAGCTTTCTGGCGATGCTTTTTATGGGGGTAAGCTTGAAAAAAAGCCTCTTATTGGTGACAGCCTGCGTCCTGTAGAAATTGACGATATATGGCGTGCCAATAGGCTTATGTATTGTTCTGCGATTATAAGTCTTGTAGTCTTTCTTGCCGTTCGCATTTGTGGTATACTATTTGCATGATTCAGATTTTTGGTACTAATAAATCATTTGACTGTAAATCAGCACAGAGGTTCTTTAAGGAAAGGCGCATTCCTTTTCAGTTTATAGACCTTAAGGAAAAAGAAATGTCTTCTGGCGAGTTTGATTCTGTGGTAAGTGCAATTGCAAAGTCTAAAGGCAGCCGTGCTGATGCCATAGACTCAATGACAGATAAAAAATCAAAAGACTATGCTTCCATTGCTTATCTTGATGATGCAGAAAAAGAGGGCAAGTTGTTTGAAAATCAGGCAACTCTGCTGGTGCTTCCTGTCTGCCGGAACGGTAAGACAGATGCCACTGTCGGAATGCAGCAGAAAGTGTGGGAAGGCTGGATTTAATGATTGATTCTGACGACTGCACAACAAAATATCCAATTTTTCTTGTTCATGGAACAGGTTTTAGGGATAGAAAGATTTTTAATTATTGGGGTGCAATTCCTAAGTTGCTAAAGAAGCATGGAGCAACAGTATTTTACAGCAGACATGATGCTTGGGCAAACATTGAAGTTGCAGCAAGTCAAATTACAGAAAGCTTAAGAAAAGTTCTTGCCGAAACAGGAATTGAAAAAGTTAATGTAATTGCACATTCTAAGGGTGGTGTAGATGTTCGCTATGCAATTGCCAAACTGGAAATTGCAGAAAATATTGCTTCTTTTACAATGATAAGTTCCCCAAATCATGGCTCTAAAACTGTGGACTATCTTTTTTCATTTTTTGGAAACGGAATATTTAAATTCTGTGCATTTTTTGTAAATCTTTGGTTTAAGATTTTAGGCGACAAAGAACCTGATTTTTTCAAGGCTACGTATCAGTTTCGTTCTTCTTATATGGAAGAATTCAATTCTGAAATTATAGATAATCCTTCTATTTCTATTCAGTCTTTTGCAGGAAAAATGAAAAATCCGTTTAGTGATTTATTTATGGGATTTTTAAATTTTATTACAGACTTTGCAGATGGGGAAAACGATGGCTTGGTTTCTGTTGAGTCTGCAAAATGGGGAAATTACAGGGGAACTATAGAAGGTAAAAGTTTTATTGGAATTTCACACCCTCAAGAAGTTGACGGCTACCGTACAAATCCTAAATTAATGGAACACGAGGGCTTGCCGTCAGGTTCAAAAACTATCCGCGATTTTTACATAAACCTTGTAAAAGAATTAAAAGAAAAAGGCTTTTAAACTTGTCTCTATAATTACGACACAATTTCTTAAGTATTTGCGATGCAATTTCTTAAGTGTTTGCGATGCAATTTCTTAAGTATTTGCGATGCAATTTCTTAAGTATTTACGACACAATTCCTTAAGGATTTACGACACAACTCTCTAAGAATTTGTGACACAACTCTCTAGAGAATTGCGATGCAAGTTGCTAAAATTTTAAAATCTGTGGTATAATATGAATTATAGGAGATTTTAAGATGAAAAGAGTCTTTGTGTTTTTATCAGTGTTATTTTTGACTATAATTTCTACTTTTTCTGCTCCTTTTGGGCTAAAAATGGGCATGTCTCTAGATGAAATTTCAAAGAACTGTGAAGAACAACCTTCTTTTCTTAAAGATGAAATTTACTTGATAAAACCTATAAAAAGTCATCCTGTTTTTCAGTATTATGCAGTTTATGTAAACTCAAAGATTGGATTGTACCAAATTAGAGCTGTATCAGATACTATAACATGTAATAAATATGGTACAGAAATTCAGAATGCATTTAATAATGTAAAAGATAGAATTGCAAAAACGTATGGAAAACCAAAAATTCATGATTATGTTGATCCTAATATTTTTTTGTCTTATCAAAAAGAGGAGTATTGGTTTTGTAGTTTAGTCGAAGGTTCTAGAGAACTTTCTGCATCATGGGGAGAAAATGAAAGTTTATCAGATGATTTGGATAGTGTTGTTTTAGAATGTATGGCTGATAGTGGCTATCTGGATGGAACTGCTAATTTAATTTTGTATTATTACTTTAATAATGCAAAATTTGTTGAGGATGAACAGGATTCTGTGTTTTAATTCTTTGGATTACTTATATGGACACAACACGAGGTTTTATTTATCTGACTGATAAGAATGGAAATAAGCAAAACAAAACCCGTCAGATAAAACGTATTCAGTATGATTCTCTGAAAAATATTTATCTCATTGTGTTTGAAAATGATAATCGCGTATTTCATTATAAGGCAGAAAATGTTCAAATAATTCGTAATGCGATGTTTGAAAAAGGACTGGGAACAACTTTTGAATATCTCAAAGGTGTTGCGTCTCTTAGCGAAATAAAAAATGATAAAGGCGAAAATGTTCTTGTAAAAAACTATGATAGAATTGGTTTTATTCATCCTGATTCTGCTTTATCTTTATATCTAAATCCTTTTAATAAAAAAATCTGTAAGTATAGAACTTCACATCCGATTTTTCCTTTTGGCTGTAACAATAGCCAATATAAAGCTGTGAAGAATGCTTTAGAAAATTCTTTTAGTATTGTTCAAGGGCCTCCTGGAACTGGAAAAACACAGACAATTTTGAATATAATTGCAAATCTCCTTATCACTAATAAGACAGTTCTTGTTGTTTCTAACAATAATTCTGCAATTGAAAATGTTTTTGAAAAATTGTCGTCTCCTAAATATAATTTAGGATTTATTGTTGCTTTTCTAGGAAAGAATGATAATATTGAAGATTTTATCAAAAATCAAAAAGAGTTATATCCTTCTGAAATGGAAAATTGGAAAAAAGAAAATAATGATGATTTTGCTTCTCTTGCAAAATCTTTTGAAAATTTAAAAACGCTGTTTGAATATCAAGAAAAAGAATCTTCTATAAAGCAAGAACTTGAACAGCTTGAAACAGAATACAAACATTATGAAGATACTATAAAAAATGATGATTTTTCAGCCAAGAATGTAAAGAGTTCTATTTCTTCTGATAAAATTATGAATCTTTGGCAAAAAATTCAATTTCAAATAGATAATAAAAATGATATTTCTTTATTTTTTAAATTTATCCTGTTTTTTAAGTATCATCTTGGAACTTTCCCATTTTGGAAATTGAATGCAAATTATCTTCTAAAATTATTAAAGAACTTGTATTATCAGAATCGTATAAGGGAATTAAAAGATGAAATTTCAGAAAAAGAAGACTTAAAAAAGACTTTTAATCCAAAAACTTTATATGATTCTGCTCTTTCATGTTTGCAATATAAAATGTATAAAAAATATTTTAAAACTGGAGCACGAAAACTTTTTTCAGAAGAAGAGTTGAACAGAGTAGAAAGTGGATTTTATTCGGAATATCCTATTGTTCTTAGTACTACATTTTCTTCTAGAAGTTGTCTCCCATATTTTTCACAAGATTTTTTATTTGATTATCTGATTATGGACGAAGCTTCTCAAGTTGATGTTTCGACTGGTGCTTTAGCACTTTCCTGTGCTAAAAACGCTGTTATTGTTGGAGATAAAAAACAACTTCCAAATGTTGTGACGACTGTTGATAAAAAACGTGCAACAGAAATATTTTCAAGATATAAAATAAATCCTGCTTATAATTTTGCAAATCACAGTTTTCTTTCTTCTATAGAAGAACTTTTACCAGAGATTCCTCAAACTTTGCTGCGTGAACATTATCGCTGTCATCCGAAAATTATTAATTTTTGTAATCAGCAGTTTTATGACAATCAACTTCTTATTATGACAAGTGATAACGATGAAAAATCTGTTCTACGTGTTTTCAAAACAAATGAGGGAAATCATTGTCGAGGATATGAAAATCAGCGACAGGTTGATGTTATTGTACAGGAAATCTTGCCAACTCTTTCTCATGTAGATAAAGATAAAATAGGAATAATTGCTCCTTATAGAGATCAGATAGATTTAATTTCAAAATCTATTACTGATATTCAAGCTGATACGGTGCATAAATTTCAGGGACGAGAGAAAGATGTTATAATAATATCTACTACTGATGATAAAATTACAGATTTTGCAGATGATGATAATCTTTTGAATGTTGCAATTTCTAGAGCAAAATCTAATCTTTATATAGTGGTTTCAGGAAATGAGCAACATAAAGATAAAAATATATCTGACCTCATTTCTTATATCCAATACAATAACTGTGAAGTTACGGAGAGTAAAACAACTTCTGTTTTTGATTATCTATATGGTCAGTATTCAAAGAAACGCTTTGAATACCTTTGTGGAGTAAAGAAAATTTCAAAATATAATTCTGAAAATTTGATGTATAAACTTCTTACAGATATTTTACATGATGAAAAATTTGTAAGACTAGGAGTTATGTTTGAGCATCC
>CAMVHR010000004.1 GCA_947167345.1 uncultured Treponema sp. | reverse complement strand
GCCTCTCAAAGTATCCGTCTGCATAAGAGTAGCATGTCTTTATGCGGTGCTGTCCTGCCGTAATGCCGGTACATCCGTCATCAAGGATACATTCTGTCATGCAGTAACGGGAGTGCGGGCTGTCCACCGTACCCAGTACAAGACCGTAATCCAATTCACATGTTCCGTTCCACGGATAGTGAACGGCAGACACCATGTCCGCAGTTCCTGCAAGGTTACGCTTCCACCACATTCCGCTTCCAGTCGTAAGAACCTGGTCAGGAAGTCCGTCTCCGTCAAGGTCGGTCATGCGCACCTGTGCGGCGGTTGCGCTGGCACTGGCATTTACGGTGCCTCCGATGCCTGCATTTAATTGTTATGCTCACTTCCTTCTGGAACTGTTGTCCTGCAGGAAGGAATCGGTAGCCTCCGCCTGATGCGGTGGCATTGTCTATGTTCTCGCCTGTATCATGAACCCGTTTTAATCTCGTTATGCTTATTTCAGTATCTTCAAGGAGTGCTCCGGGCGGTATCACTATGCTTGCCCTGCCAAGCCTTACCTCTCCGCCTTCTTCCGCGCTTATAAGGCTTACGGCAAAGGCGGGATTCTTGGCAGGGACATCACCATGGATGCCGCTTACTGATTCCGCATGCACTGCTGCCGGTGCAAGGCAGGACAGGTACATGAGGGCTGTAAAAAGGGCAAAGGCTCTTTTTGTTACTGACGTTTTTGGATCTTCATTTAGAGTAATAACTTTCATATTTTAGTTCTGAACATAGTCCGAAATATAAGAACTATTCCTATGTCAGTATATATACCTTATGTCCCTTGTGCAATAGGGAACCTAAAAATTTCTATAAAAAGATTCTCACGCCCAATAAAACTAATTCAGCTTTTTCTCCATCAGGCAGAAGATTCTGACGGTGCTATTCTTTCTGCATAGGCATGATGATGTGGAAATAATCAGAGGCAGGCTCAGGACGCATTGTTACAGCCTTCATGTCTTCCGTAAACTCAAAGGTAATGCGGTCGCTGTCAATAACCTTGAGAGGCTCGTCGATATAGCGGACATTGAATGCAATTACAATATCTTCATCTGCATATTCACAAGGAATTTCTTCATCTGCACTACCCATTTCAGACTGCTGGGAAGTAATGCGGAGCACTCCCTGACTGATATTAAAGTAAATTCTTCCAGATTTCTTGTCTACCATAAGGATAACACGCTTTAATGCACTTACAAGATCAGTCTTTGTAATCTGGAATGAATGCTGTTGCTGTTCAGGAATTACACGCTTATAATTAGGGAACTGACCTTCAATAAGAACAGAACCGAATTTATAATTGCCAAACTTGAAGAACACCATCTTGTCAACAATGGCAAGAGATATGTTTCCTTCTTCTGGAGCATGCTTAAGTATAATGGAAAGAATTTTTGGATGTACAATGGCAGTAGGAAAATCGTTTACGCCTGCAAGAATCTGCTTTGAAGCAATGCTCAAACGTCTTCCATCTGTAGCAACAAGATTAAGATTTTCACCTTCTTTTTCAAAGAAGATACCATTCATAAAGTAGCGTGTTTCATCTTCACTTACAGCAAAAATTGTCTCGGCAATCATGCGTTTGATTTCCTTAGAAGCAACTTCAAAGTAAGGAGCATCATCTGAAATCTGTACTTCAGGAAACTTTTCCTGAGACATGCTCTTCATCTGGAATTTTATCTTTTTGTCAACAGGCTTGATTGTTACAATTATAGACTGCTCATCATTGGATTCAGAAGTCTGGTTAAATTCAATTTCTCCACCAGGAAGGGAATTCAGAATGCTCATGAATTTGTCGCAATAAACTGTAGTAATGCCCTCTTCAAGAACCTGTACGGGAATTTGAGTCTCAAAGTTTACCTTGAAGTCCGTAGCCTTTATTACAATTGTATTATTCTGAGCAGCAAGCGATACATTAGACAGAATCGAACCAGGGTTTTTTGAAGAAATGATTTCCTGAGCGATTGCAATTTCATGAATCATGGCATCTCTATCAAAAGTAAACTTCATATAAGTCTCCTAAATTTTGTTATATACGCAACATTAAGCACTATATTTTACACAAGTTTGAAGTATTGTACAAGATTATTTTCGACTGTTATTTATGGGCATTTCAAAAAACTGAAGTTTTTCCAGTCAGAATGTTCTGATAATCTTCATAATTTTTCTTAAGAAGCACAGGAATATCAAGCCCATATGGACATTTTTTCTTGCATGAACCGCATCCGGTGCAACTCGGTATCTTTCGGAACTCGTTCTGCCACGACTCGCTGAGCCATGTTGCAGAAGGACTTCTCCTTATAAGCTGAGACATGCGGGCACAGTTGTTTATGAGAATGCCCTGAGGGCATGGCATGCAGTAGCCGCATCCACGGCAGAAGTCAGAACCAAAGGATTTTTTGTCCTGCTCAACAAAGGCCCTCATTTGCGCATCATAGACAGGGGAATCGTTCATGAATGAAAGCCACTGCTCCAGTTCTTCCATTTTCTGAATGCCCCAGATTGGAAGAACATTATCAAACTGTGTCATATACGTGTATGCAGCCTTTGAGTTTGTAATAAGGCCTCCAGCAAGCCCCTTCATTGCAATAAAACCGACATTTTTTTCCTTGCACAGCCTGACAAGCTGAATTTCCCTTTCACCTGACAGATAGCTGAACGGAAACTGCATGGTCTCATAAAGCCCAGAACGGACGGCTTCTTCTGCAATGCCAATCTTGTGGGCGGTAATGCCTATGTGATGTATCAGCCCCTGCTTCTTGAAGTCCTGCATGCACTCGTACATGCCCGTACCGTCACCGGGGCGGTAACACTGTTCCACACAGTGGAACTGATAGACATCTACATAGTCAGTCTTAAGATTTTTAAGGGAAGTTTCCAGCTGACGTTTCATATCGTCAGGATTCTTTGCCATAGTCTTTGTAGCAATATGAATTCTGCTTCTTACATCGCTTAAGGCAAGCCCCATCTTTTCCTCACTGTCAGAATATGCTCTGGCAGTGTCAAAGAATGTCATGCCGCCATCGTATGCACGGCGCAGAATCTGCACGGCAGTTTCAAAATCATCACGCTGAATCGGCAGCGCTCCAAAAGCATTCTGAGGTGAGCTTATACCGGTACTTCCTAAAATTACAGCCTTCATGCATTAATTGTAGCAGTAATTGCACCATATTTTCAATCGCAACTCTTTGTGTTATACTCCTTTTTCATGACAGAAGACGAAAAAAAACAGCTGTTCAATGATATAGAGCAGCTACTTTCCATATATGACAACCTTAAGCCTATCAATGATGAAGGCAAGCCAGATGCACAGGCAGTAAAGCAGTGCCTCGATCAAATGACAGACTTCATAGTAGCAGACAAAAGCGAAGCTAGTGCCCTAAAGGAATGGATGTTTTCAAAAAGCGATTTTCTAAAAAGCCCCGCATCAACACACTTTCACGGAAACTTTGAAGGAGGGCTTGCCGCACATTCCCTAAAAGTACTGCACCAGTCCCTGCTGCTTGCGCGTCCATTCATGGAAAACTTCTGGCAGTGCAGGTTAAAGGATGCCTATACTGTAAGTGCAGAAGACATTTTCATAAGTGCAATCTCCCATGACTTTTGCAAGGCAGACACATACCGCATTGAATACAGGAATCAGAAGGACATTTTCGGAAACTGGAAAAAAATTCCAAACTACAAGACACGTTCCGACTCGCGCAATCTTGGACATGGAAACGAATCCGTACTCAGGCTTTTGGAAATCATGCCATCCATCATAAAAAAACGGCATGTCATAGAAGCAGTAAGCCGCCACATGGGTTTTTCAGATTTGTCCGAATCCGAAGGATACAATTACTCAAACTTCCTGCAGAATCCCCTTGTAATCCTCATTCAGATTGCAGACGAAACGGCCGCACAGTGGCATGACCTGTAAGAGTTTATGACAATAGCAATCTATAGTACAAACTCAAATGTTTACGAAGGTGATGATTTTGAGGTGCGGACTTTCCCTCTAAATGCCACGCGATGGCAGAATCTTGCACTCTCGCACCCAGAACATAAATTCATAATAGTAACACAGATGCCGGGAATGTTTTTGCTTGACATTTCCGGTAACGACTTATCGCACAAGGCAGATAACATTGAGTATGTACTTTGCAATGCGGTGGCAGAAAAGATTATCGAGCTTAAGCCTGATATTGCCATTGCGGCAACATTCTGGGTGACACCGTATGACTGGCTTGGAATTCAAGACGGCATGGTAGCAGACATACTGCAAAAAGCAGGCATAAAGACTATATGCCACCCCCTTAACACATCACTTATATGCTTTGACAAATTCCGCACGCACGAACAGCTTTCCCGACTTGGCATGAATATGGACAACACAATGCATATTCCGTATGCCGTGTATGTGCATCATGAACTTTACTGGTGCGAACGAAGTCACCGGGAACTTAGCACGAATGTATATAAAGACTATGTCTTAAGCCAGATTCGCGACATGCACTATCCTGTTGTCATAAAGGACACCGTAGGGTTAAGTTCCTACGGCATGGAAGTTGCAGTAAGCTACAAGCAGGCTGTACACTATCTGAACCTAGGCAGAACGAATTCCGATCGACTTGTAGAAGAATACATTGACGGCATTCCATTTGGCACGGAGATTTACGGCTGTAACGGAAAATATGAGGTAATGCCTCCATGCATGTTTTCGGTAAACAGATACGGCATTACAAGTCCCAAGCAAAGCATAAAGCTAGGTCCTGTTACATCTGAAAAATATAGAGTCTCAGTCTTAAAGGAAGCCCTTGCACAGCTTGCCTGCAAAATGGACTTTTCAGGTGTTGCACAGGTAGATTTGATTTTTAAAGACGGGAAATGGTACATAATAGAAATAAATCCCCGTCTTTCAGGCATGAGCGAAACTTATGCAGCCGCTCTAGGACTTTCCGTGCCAGACATTCTTTATGCCATTGCGACAGGCAAAGAAATAGATTCGTCTTCAATGAAATGCGTATGCAACATAAAACTCCCCCTGCTTACAGAAGAGCAGCTGAACATGCTGCATCACGAAAAAGCTGTGCTGTACTTGCATCAGCTTAAAAATCTTGCGGCAAAGCAGGAACGTGAAAAAGGATACTGCGAGGCTGTCATCGGGGGGGCAGATACAATGGAATCTTTAGCACTAAGTCTGGACGCATTTGCATCAAGGCATTCTGACATGGTGGAAACAGCTTTTGTGCAGATGGCACAAGAAATGATAAAATCTTGCAACACGATTAAATTATGGAAATAAAAGAAATCAAAAACAACAAAAAGGATTTTCTTGACCTGTTGCTTCTGGCTGACGAACAGGAAGACATGATTGACCGTTATCTTGAAAGGGGACGCATGTTTGTCCTTGATGATGACGGAATCAAAGCGGAATGCGTCGTAACAGACGAAGGAGACAGTACGCTTGAAATCAAGAACATTGCAACAAAACCTGGCTGTCATGGAAAAGGATACGGCAAAAAGCTGATTGAATTTGTAGAAGAAAAGTTTCATGATGATTATGACAGGCTGCAAGTTGGAACAGGAGACAGTCCGCTTACTATTCCATTTTATGAAAAATGCGGATTCAAGCGGCATCATGCAGTAAAAAATTTTTTTATAGAAAACTACGACCATCCAATTTTTGAAGCTGGACTTCAACTTGTAGACATGATATATTTGCAGAAGGAACTATGGAAGAAATCATAAGGCAAATAAAAAATCAGCAGGAAATAAATTTTATCAACATAAAAGAACAGCTTGCCATGGCTGATTTGGAAACAGTCTTTGACGGAGAAAACAATTCCCGCTACATTTTCCATTATCTGCATTCAATGGACAGGTTTTTCATAAATCCCATGGATTATGTTTATGAGGGCGAAAAGTTGTTCGGCATTCAGGAAAATCTCAGCGTAATTGATCCACAACGACTAGGCTACATATCTGACAAAACAATAGTAATTTCACGAAAACAGCTTATGGATTACCTTGAATATGTAAGGGCAAAAATAAATGCATATTTTGAAAAGCTCACCTCTGCCGAATTGTTGCAAAAACCAGAAGGATGTGAATATACCAGACTTGAACTGATTCTGGCACAGTTCCGTCATTTGATGTGGCATGTAGGACTTTCAAGTGCAATCACGTTCAACTCAAAAAAGGAATGGAATCCTTTCACAGGATTAAGTGCATTAAATAAAAAACTGTTTGGAGAAAAAACTTAAACGCTACTTTTTAATGCTGCATATTCATCAAAAATCACCCGATGAGTTTCGTAATCAGAAGGAATTTCAGTTTTCAAATAATTCAAGTAATTCCTGTAATCTTCTTCAACAAATTTATTTTCAGAGCCAATCAGAGCGTTAAGCAATAATTCTGCATAGCTATCAAGAACAGATACATTCTTCTCATGGTTGAACATAAGCCTGTAAAGCTTTGCCGCCTCTGCATCATGGCTCATGGCAACGGCTTCCCTTAGCGACTTTTGAGACAAAACGAATTCTTCAGACAACTTAATATCATTTTTTTCCATTTTTTACATTTCCTGTCAATGAAAACGCATTACCTAAATTATCGGCATTTATGGATATTTTTAAGCAAAACTGCTCATTCGTTTTGAAAGAAACAATGTGTGCTGCAAAAACATGCAGCGCACATTGTCAAAAGTGTATAAATATTGGGTAAAGTTACCTATTTTTACTTAGAGCTCTTTGCCTGCTTTGAGAATGTCTTTACGCCTTCAATTACAAGGATAACAGCAAGAACAGCCATTGCAGCAGCAAAGAAGAACTGGAACCAGTGTCCCCACATAGGACCTGTACCCTTTACGGCACCAGTGAAAATCTTAACCTTTCCAATTACAGTAATTACAAGCTGTGTAAGTGTTGCACAAAGCATGAATACAGTTGGAATAAAGAACATCTTGTTGTTCTTTCCAACCTGACCAAGCCAAGCGGCAACTGCCATCAAAGCAATGCCTGCAAGCAGCTGGTTTGCAGAACCGAACAAGCCCCAAATCTGAGAAAGTGAAAGTCCACCAAGAACACATCCAACAATAACCATGAATGCAGTTCCAACAATAGGATTTGCAAGAGTCTTGCGGACAGGGCTCTTTGCATCTTTCCAGGTTGCTTCATTGTCTTTCAAGAACAGTTCTGAGAACATGAAACGGCTCAGACGTGTTGCAGAGTCAAGAGATGTAAGGGCAAAAACAGAAACAGCAAGAGTAAGCAATGCCTTTATTGTATTAAAGGCATTTGTTGACTTGTCGCCAAACAGATATGCAATTCCTTCTCCAAATGCTGCGGCAGGAGATCCCTTAAATGCCATAAGACCTGCAGCATTTTTTGTAATGAACGTCTGGTCTTTAATAGAGCCCACAATAATTCCAATTGAAATAAGAGAGATAATGCCAAGTGCAGACTCAATAAGCATAGAACCATATCCAATAGCCTTTGCATTTTTTTCGTTATCAAGCTGCTTTGAAGATGTACCAGAAGCAATCAAAGAGTGGAATCCAGAACATGCACCACAAGCAACAGTAATGAACAATGCAGGGAAAAGATTTCCGATTGCTGTTTTCCAGCCAGTAAATGCAGGAAGACCAAACTGAACGCCACGAGAGCCACCAGCAAATGCAGCAAACACAATTCCAACCAAAGCAATAAGCATCATTGCATAAAGAAGGAATGAAGAAAGATAATCGCGTGGCTGGAGCATAATCCAAACAGGAATAAGAGAAGCTACTGCAATATATAAACCAATCAATACAATCCATGCATTGCGGCTCAAAGCAAGACCAACATTCAATCCAAGAATGACAATTCCTACGATTGCTACAATGCCAACGATTGTTGCTGGGAGAGTCTTTACACCAAGACGGTTAGTCATAATTCCGTAGATAACAGCAAGAACAATAAAAAGGAATGAAATCATTGCTGTTGTCTGATTTCCTGTTGGATGAAGGACAAATCCAAACTGATTTGCATCTGCTGCTGTAAGGAATGTCGCAGCAACAACATTTACAAACGATGCAATAACAAGAATCAATACCAAAAGGGCAAAAATGATGAAGAGCTTTTTAGCTGTCTTGCCCATTGAAGATTTAATGATTTCACCGACAGACTTTCCTTCGTGGCGGATAGAGGCAAACAGAGAACCAAAATCCTGAAGACCACCGAAGAAGATTCCTCCGACAACACACCAAAGGAATACAGGAACCCAACCGAATACGGCTGCCTGAATAGGGCCATTAATCGGACCTGCACCGGCAATTGATGAGAAGTGATGTCCCATAAGAACCGCAGGTTTTGCAGGAACATAGTCAACGCCGTCTGTCATTTCATTTGCAGGCGTCTTTTTCTTAGGGTCAATGCCCCACTGCTTTGCAAGCCATGATCCGTAACAAACATAGCCGATGAAGAGCAAAGCGATTGCAGCAAGAATAATAAGTAATGCTGTCATTTTTTTCTCCTCCTAGAGATAAAATCGATATTATATCCTTTTAACGCACGAGCTTTTTCAAATCCGTTCCGAGCCTGTTGGTTGCAGTCCTTCCAGTTGAAACCTCATACGCCATTAACCTGTAATTGCTCCAACCCCATAACGAAAAGTAATAGGATTTGGAATGTTTTATTTTCTTTATTTGCTTAAATACGTTTTCTTCTATTTTGTCCGCTACAATTATCAAAGCCACATCAGTGTTTCTGTGTCCTGAATATGGCTTTACGCGCGAAAGACCTTCTTCCCATGCACGGCTGTCAAGTTCAGATATTTTTTGATCGGTAAGGACAGGAACTTCGGCAAAAAAGACAAATTCATTGGAATCTATGTCTGCTATTTTGGCTGCACGCACAAGGACATACTGCTCCGTGTGAGAATGGAATTCGGCTTCTGCCGCAAAAGGTGAGGTAACATTTTCAGTCTTAATTGTGTAATAGTGCTCGAAAGCCTGAATAACTTTTTGTAACGCCGGTTGAAAATTCATAGCTGTTAAAACAGCTTTAATTATACTTCATCATTTAGTTATTGTAAACAATAATTATGCATAATTATGCAAATAATTGCATTATTTTGCAAGAAAAAAGAACATTTAGTCGAGTTTGTACAATACGCACGGTCTGCCCCCAGTTTCATAGTTAATCCGCTGAACAGCAATCCCTACTTCTACCATGTAGTTCATGTAATGGCGCACTGTTACACCGGAAAGACCTACGTTTTCAGCAATGCTGTCGCCGCTAGTCCAGCCATTCTGACCACACATGTAAGACTGAATAAGCTCAAGTGTCTTTTCCTGAATGCCTTTGGGATAGTCTTTTACTACACATTTTTTTGCACTGGTTATGATATTGTCAACACTGTTCTGGTCTAAAACGGATGTACCATGCAGGGCGCTCATTTTTGCAGCAAACTTTTCAAGCGCAACCTGAAACCTCTCGTATGCGAAGGGCTTTATGAGGTAGTCAATCACTCCAAGGTGCATTGTGTTTTCCAAGGTAGAAGTATCATTTGCGGCAGTTACCATTATGATCTCGGTATTGATTTTCTTTTCCCTTATCTGCTTAAGGGTTTCAACACCATCCATAAAAGGCATGTATACATCCATGATTACAAGATCAGCATTCGCCCCAGACAGAAAATCCAGAGCCTCCTGTCCGTTGCGGCAGGAGCCACATACAGTAAACAGCTTGTTCTTACGCACATACTGCTCGTTTATCATTGCAACCATTGGATCATCTTCTACAATCAAAACACTATAAGACATATTTGCTCCTGTGCTTTAGCACTGTTTAAAGCTTACTATAAAACATGTTCCTTTTCCAGCCTGGGACTCAAAGGAAATACTTCCGCCAAGACTTTCTATCAGTTGCTTGGTATGGTACAGTCCGACTCCACGACCAGTTCCCTTTGTAGAAAAACCATTTTCAAAAACTTTTTCTTTTATGTCATCGGGAATACCGCAACCTTTATCTGTAACGGTAATCAAAAGTTCTCCCGGCTTGGTAAATGTGCCGAAAACAAGTTCCCTTCCGCTTGCTGAAGTCATTGAATCAAGAGAAACTTTCATGTTCATTGCATCCAGAGCATTGTCAATGAGATTGCCTGCAATCGTAACTAGAGCCTCTGACGGCAACTGAATGTCTGAGTCCTTAAAATGAATGCCTTCCTTTAATATGAACTTTACATTGCATTCAGAAGCCCGTGCAATCTTGCCGATGAGCAAGGCTGCAAATGACGGATTGTCTACCGAATGCATAACCTTGCTCAAAGTTTCCCTCTGTATGATTGAAATATTTTCGATATATGACACCGCCTTATCGTATTCCCCAATCTGGATAAGACCAAGAATAACATGCAGCTTGTTCGTAAAGTCATGGTTGTTTGCCCGCATAGAATCTACAAGATATTTTGTACCGGACAAGTCTTCCATAAGCTTTGTATATTCGGTACGGTCATGAAGGATTGCAACGGCACCGTTTACTTCACTGCCTTTCATTACAGGAATGCAGTCTACCAGAAGTTCAGTGCCGCTGTTTGTTTTTTCCTGTATGCCAAACGTACTTTGAGCGGTATTAAGGGTATTGCTCAAAAACTTTTCTACAAATACCTTTTCGTTAATCTGATTGATTTTTTCATTTTCTTCGCAGTCAAGAATTTTCTTTGCGACAGAGTTTGTAAACTGCACGTTTTTTTCATCGTCAACAGCAATAATGCCGTCATGAATTGACTCAAGAATGTTGTCACGTATGGTGAACATTGAAGAAAATGTATCAGGCTCGTACCCGAGAAGTTTCTGCTTGATGCGTCGAGAAAATGTTCCTGAAATTAAAATTTCAATAAGTATTGCCGCAATTGTTACTGCCATGAACAGAAATATTGTCTTTTCGGTTACGGAATGAATGGATGTCTTTAAGATGATTGTCATGATAAAACCACAGTAAGTGCCTGCCTCATCATATAGCGCAGCATAAGTCCGCCGTTGAGGCCCTGACGGTCCGTTTTCATCTACGACATGAAAGCCTTTTCCTTCTATATGAAAGTCTGGAACTTTGCCGTCAAACTCTGTTCCTATAAGAGTGTTGTTTGTGTGGTACAGGCGGATGTTTGCAGAATCAACTATAGATATTACATCGACATTCGGAAGTTCATCGCAGACAGAATTAAAATATGTACGGAATTCATCTTCGGGAAGATTTTTAGTAAAACTGTAAAGGCGCGAAATCAAATCGGCAGTATTGAGCAGGTTCTGGTCAACAGCCTGTGCGTTTGCATTGATGTTTATGTATGCACCGCCTACACTGAGTAAAATCGTAATTACGACAATAAGGAACAGGTGTGTCCTTTGAATCTCTTTTCTGATTGTATTCAGAGAGCCTTTCTTGGAATCTTTTAAAGTCTTCACTCTTTTACTATAGCAGATTTTCAATTTTCAAAAACCTTTTTTAAGTAAAAAAACAGTTTGATTTTAATAAATTATTTTTTATATTTCAAAAAAAATTGTAATTTTTGTGCAAGACAGTATGATGAAGACAGTAAAAATAAGAACAGCACATTAAGAAAGTCTGTTCTGGAGGAATAGAAAATGGGTTCAATATTTGAAACTGCAATGCTGGTATGCTTTGGCTTTTCTTGGCCACTGAATGTAATCAAAGCATATAGGGCAAAATCGGCAAAAGGAACAAGCCTGGCTTTCATCCTTTTGATTATCACAGGCTATCTGGCCGGCATTACGGCAAAGTTCATCAATAATCAAATGAACTATGTATTGCTCGTATATTTTCTAAATCTTGTAATAGTGCTTACAAACTTGGCTGTATATTTCAGAAACCGTTCATTAGACAGGAGGACAGAGACTATGTTCAGGACTAACAATGAAGAAAGTGATGCAGTAATCCTTTTCGGAGGTGCTGTAGACAAAGAGATTCCGGTTGCAGAGATTGCACAGAACTATGAGTTTAACTTCAAGATGTACAACAGAAGTTCTTTCAATCTTTCACTCAAAGATGCAAAGAAAGTTTTTTCTGAGCAGGTCGAAACTCTCAACCCAGAAGCCGTAATCATTCACCTTGGTACTGATGACCTTGACTTGTTCAAGAGAAACAGCGCTGAATTTGACATAAAATACATGGACTTGATTTCATTCATCAAGCAGGCAAACAAAGACAGAAGAATTGCTCTTGTTTCTAATGTTGATGCATCAAATCACCATGCCTTTGATGAGATGAACCGCCACATAAGAGCAATCGCAGACTCTGAGCACTGCATTTTCGTAGACATTGACAATGCAAAGCTCTGGAACCCGGAAAGCACAAAAGAACTCATGTCATTCATGTACAATCTTGGTTTCGACCAGCCGCTTAACATTAAAAAGCCACTCGGTGACATTTCAGAAATTCTGTACAGCTATGCTTATCAGAACGGCATTCTTCATGCTGTTGAAAGTAAGGCTGTATAAAATTATAAAAATAAGTGTAAAAACATGTCCGCTTCTTAAGCCGTTCCTTTCTGTCAGTGGGGAGCGGCTTTTTATATTCTGTGAAATATAAGAGATGTATTTATGCCGCCAAATGCAAAGTTATTTGACATTACATATTCAGCATCAATCTTTCTGCCGTCATTTTTGATATAGTCCAAAGCACCGCATTCGTCATCAACATTTTCAAGATTGACAGTCGGATGAAACCATCCTTCATTCATCATGTTTATCGTACACCATGCTTCTATGCAGCCGCATGCTCCCAAAGTATGACCAATATAGCTTTTTGTAGAACTGATTGGAACCGCACGCCGGAACACCGAATAGGTTGCCTGTGTTTCAGCAATGTCGCCTGCATGAGTTGCCGTACCATGAGCGTTAATATATGCAATACAATCTTTGTCAATTCCAGCATCATCAATAGCAAGTTTCATTGCCTGTGCCATAGTCTCTCTGTTTGGATTTGTAATGTGAGTGCCATCGGCATTAGTGCCGAACCCTGCAACTTCCGCATAGATTTTTGCCCCACGCTTTACAGCATGTTCCATGTCTTCCAGAACGAGAGTTCCTGCTCCTTCACCGATTACAAGACCGTCCCTGTCCTTGTCAAAAGGTCTTGGTTCTTTACCAGGCTGCTCATTTAAAATAGCGGTAGCTCCCATCGTGTCAAATATAGCTGCATCAGGCGACACAAGCTCTTCTGCCCCACCTGCAAGCATTATGTCCTGCAATCCGCATGAAATTGCCTCATAAGCATAGCCAATGGACTGGCTGCCAGAAGTACATGCGGTATTTGTCGTAATGATTCTTCCGCGAATGCCATAGTACACACTTAAATTTGCCGCACAGGTCTGAGGCATACACTTTATGTATGTCTGTGAATCTATTTTTGAAGTATCGTGCCTTTCAAGCATTGCATACAGGCTCATCATGGAATCCATGCTTCCCATGCAGGAACCATAGGCAATACCTGTCCGTCCATTGCACAGTTCTTCAAAAACCTGTCCATTCTCTTTCATAAGACCAGAACTTTCCAAGGCACGGTCAGTTGCAACAAGAGAAAGCAACGCAACCCGTCCCATCCCGCGTATTTTTTTTCTTGGGTACGATGGCAGTTCTTTTATATACGGACATGCAAGTCGAGTATTCATTAAAGGGTAGACATCCCAGTCATGCATGTATACAATGCAATTCTTGCCTGATTGTAATCTTGCAAAAGCCTCTGTCCAGTCATCGCCCAATGCGCTCAACATTCCTCCGCCAGTAATTACAACACGTCTTTTTCCATCATGCCTTACATATTTTTCAGAAGTCATACCATTCCACCATTAACAGAAATTACCTGACGGGTAATATAGCCTGCCTGTTCAGAAAGCAGGAACACCGCAAGAGATGCGACTTCTTCAGGCTTGCCAAGTCTTTTCATAGGAATTGAAGGAAGCACTGCATCAAGAGGAATATCTTTTATCATGTCAGTTTCAATGACCCCAGGAGCAATGGCATTCACTGTAATGTGACGGCTTGCAAGTTCCACGGCAAGGGCTTTTGCAGCACCAATAAGGCCGGCTTTCGAAGCACTGTAATTGACCTGCCCCCTGTTGCCCATAATACCGCTGATTGAAGAAACAGTAATGATGCGTCCAGCCTTTTTTCTGCACATAGGCAGTACCAACGGCTGAACAACGTTATAAAAGCTGTCAAGATTTGTATGTACAACGGCATCCCATTCTTCACCAGAAAGCCCGGCAAAAGTATTGTCATGTGTAATGCCAGCATTACTGACAACACCCCACAAAGCACCTTGCTTTTCTGTAAGTGCCTCCAGTTTTTGCCGGCATTCTGTCCTGTCGGTAACATCAAACTGTATAAGCTCTCCCTGAGCGCCTTCCGAGCAAATTTTAGAAAGAGTGTCTTCTGCACTTTCCTTACTGTGATTATAATGGGCTATTACATAATAACCTGCTCTCGCACACGCAATTGCAACAGCTTTTCCTATGCCACCACTAGCCCCAGTAACAAGAACTCTTTTTATTTCTTCTGACATAACGCTTCCTTCATGTTTTTCATTTCCATAACGGTAATTCTTGCAGACACAGCTTGTCTATCCGCAATATATAAGCTACAGTCATACTGATAAATATCTTCCGAACGATATTCTTCTTTTATTTTAACAGTTACCGTCTGATTTTTTTTAAGGACAGGAATATATGCATTAAAATCAGATACACTCAGGACTACCCCTGCCCTACTTTTGTCAAGCATACGGTTACTTGCACGTATAATTGCAGCAAGAGCTGATATTCCCTGTGCAAGCATTTCAAATGATGCCCAACTTGGAACACCACCTAATCTTTTATCATATAAAATACACTGTTCCGTAATGTCACATTCACCTGTAAGAGTCCTATGAACAATATCATGAGCAGTCACTCTGTCCAGCAAAAGCATTTTGCCAGTATGAGGCATTAATTCTGCAAGGGCACCATTCTCAATCCGCTGTGGAACATGCTTTCGGGAAGCAATAATCAGGCTGACATTGGCTCCACCAAACGCAAAGGAATTGGACATGCAGTATTCAATTGCTTTCCCTGTAAAATTATAATCAGAACTTACTATGTTCAGTTCTGGCAATGCATCATCTTTCTGCATGTCCCAGCATTGAACAGGAAGGATTATTTTTTCAGCCCCTGCATTGCGGACAATTGTCTCGTAGCACACAGCCAGTTCAAGAGCTCCGGCAGCTCCAAGCGTATGCCCAGTCTCGGACTTTGTAGAACTGCACGGCACGGCATAATCACCAAACACGTTTTTTACAGCCTTTGCTTCCATGGAATCATTAAAAACAGTTCCTGTGCCATGCAAGTTCAAGTAATCAACCTGAGAGGCATTTATGTCAGCAGATTTAAGAGCAGCCTTCATTGCACTTACAGCACCAATTCCCTCCGGGTCAGGAGCAGTAATATGATGTGCATCAGAACTTTCGCCATATCCTGCAATCAAGACTACACAGCCGTCTTCTGCAAGATTATCTTTTGACAATACAAAAAATGCAGCCCCATCACCCAATGTAATGCCGTTTCTATTTTTACTGAACGGATTTGTCTTTTCAGGAGAAACAGCTTCAAGTGCATCAAACCCCATGAGCACGGTATCAGAAGCAATGTCTACCCCACCTACAATAACAGCATCTGCAAGATTAGCCTGCAACAGCTGGCAAGCTTTTACAATGGCACTCGCACTTGAAGAGCAGGCCGTACTGAATGAAAGACAGGCACCTTTTATGTCATACAGTTCTTTTATGTATGTCGCAACATATTCCGCACCCTGCATTTCCAGTTCATACGACGAAGGAAATGCTCCTGCATTAAAATACGTTTTGTGTGCCGCAACAGAAAACTCACTGCCATTATCACAAGAACCTACGCATACAGCAATCCTTTCTTTACCGTACTGTTCAAGAGCTTTTTTTATTAAACATTCTATCTGCTTTATGGCAGCCCTTTCAATGCGGATAACCCTCATGTCATAACGTGCATCAGAAGCAGATTCTATATCAGATTCAAGATCATCACCTACAATGGCAGCAGAAAATTCCTTGCCATAAACAAAAGTTTTTTTTATACCTGATTGAGAACCTGAAGTTACGCAAGACCATAAGGCTTTTCTGCCACATCCTGCCGCACATACAACTCCAGGATACGAAAGAAACAAAGGGTTATTCATCTTCACCCCCAGAATTAAGATCCGTTAGCCTATATGTATAACCTCGGAAATAATTACGCAGTAAAATCTCTCCATCTTTCTTTTCAATCACCTCAATAACAGTTTTTCCGTCCATAATAAGCCTTTTTTCAATTCCGTCATTTTCTTCAATTGTAAAAGAAAGACCTGAAGTTTTATATTCTTTTGCCAAAAGAGAAGGTCTGTAATAAACATTTTGAAAATCCATTACAATGTATTCGGGTTTTATCCCCTCTGGCAAGAAACTTGACTTTAGGAAAACGCCCGAATCAGTATATAAAAGGGATGCTATCTCAATTCCAAGTTCATTCATCATTGTAACAGAAATCTTTTGCTCCGTACATTCTGTTACAGCAATCATATTTATAGAATCTTTTTTTGCAGAAGAAAACGAACCTGAAAACATCTGCATTGCATCAACTCTTTTTTCAAGAGCAGAGGGGGCAAGCAGCTTCACTTTCTTTGAATCCGTAACATATATGAACAAATCCTCTGTCTTTTTTTGAGAACTTACACAAGACGAAAAAAGAATAACTACAAGCAAAAACAAAGTTATTGTATTTTTTACCATTATTACAGCCTTATCAAAATAGAGTTGCTACAAAGGCAACTGTAAGTCCGGCAAAAATTGCAAGTCCAATAATATGTACAGGTATAAAAGAACTGAATGCAAGAGAACAGAATGAAAGTGCTGTAGTCAAAAACGAAAGAAGAACAGCAAAAGACTCCACCCTTCTGTCTACCCTATCCTGCATGATATAGATAATATAATCCAAGCCCAGTCCAAATACCAGCACAATTCCTATCAGTGCAAAAAAGTCAATCGGATTACCTGTTGCACTGAACACGGCGACAATAACGCTTACGCACAAAACAGGAACTGATGCAATCTTAATGACATGCCGCCAAGTGTAAAAGCATTTCAAAACAATTATAATGATGAAATATGCTACACCAAACAAAACAAGAACAATCTTTGTAAGATAATCAAGCGAATTACCCACATCAGAAATTTTATCCGCATACATTACATTGTCATAAGATTGTGCGAGTTTACGGTACGACATGGGATTAATTGCCATTGACGGCAATACAATTGAATAATATTTGCTACCAACTTTCCCCATCCATAAATAAGAAATCAGACTATGGACATACGAAGGAAGGTCTTCGTCCGGTGTAATGAACTTAGACTCTGATGCTGCAAGTGAAGCTTCAAAATCTGACACAAGTTCATCTTCAAATCCCAAGGCATCATACTGACTTTGTGCAAGGGGCAACAAAGCCTTTACAGCTTCTAAAGATTTCTTCTGTCTTTCTATTGAAGGAATAAACATTGAAGTTGCAATAAAACCATACTCTGAGTTTTTATGAATGTCCTTCAGTGCAGTACAGACCTTTTCTTCAGTCTCAAGAACATCTTCTGCCGTATTACCACTGATAATAAACCATGCACTTGGAGAATATTTTAATACAGCATTAGAAATCAAAGTGTCATCTCTAAGACGACCTTCCAGAGTATAAAGCCTTGAAATATTGTTCTGAACCTTTATATTGTCACGGTTTATATACATCACAGCAAAAGATGCAAGAACAATAAACAAAGTATACACCATGCTGGTTTTAAAACTTCTTCTTCGTTCAAAAAAACGATTCTTTATGCGGAGAACTTCATTTTTATTTTTCTTAGGAATAGGGAAAAGAGGGTAAACAAACACAGTCGTAAAGAATGCACTCAAAATACCAAAAAAACAGAATACTGCAACCTGCTTTAACAGGGCAAAAGGAGCAAGATACAGGCAGACAAAACTTATTTCGGTAGATAAAAACGACAGGGAAAGTCCCCTATATGCCTGCTTGCGGCGGGCTTTCCAGTTAATAAAAAAGTGCAGGCTGTAATCAATGCAGCAACCTACAAGCGATGTTGCAAAAACCATTGCCAGAACATGTATTGAGCCGAATGCAAAATATGCTGCGGCAAAACCAAATGAGCAGGAAATGAGGATTGATGCTGCAGAAGCAAGAATTGGCAAAGGAGTACGGAATACAAAAATCAGCAGGGAAAGAACAATAAAAAACGACAGAACAGAAATAACTGCAATTTCCCTGGCAGCTTCCGTGGAACTTTTATAGCTGTGAAACGGCGTACCCGAATACACAAAGCGGACACCATCCTTTTCAAGAGGATGGCACACGGAATATATTTCTGCAATGCCATTCTTTCTGTCTGCAAGAGCCGCTCCAGATTTACTGAGTTTTCCGTTCAGCATTACATACCATGTATCATCATGCCGTACAGCAAGAACTCCGTCTTTTGGAGACAAAGAGGTTCCTGTCTGTTTTATCGTTGAAAGATAATTCTGAAGATTGTATTCATCAAGAAGAAAGGGATCTTCTTCAATATTTTCAATATCTGACAGTGTAAAAACACCATAAGCTTTTGCAAGTGCATTTCCGGCAAATGCATTTGCACCTTCAGCAGAAGAAAGCATTTCTACAGCTGCATCATCAAGAAGATTGAACCTGTATTCATGCAGCAAATCCACAATGCTGTTCATGGAGTTAACGTCTGCATACAGCGAAAGGCTTTCAAAGTTGCGGCTGTCTTTCAGATTTTCATATACAGTTTGTGCAGTAAGCTTTGCCTTTGAGAAGTCTTTACTGGAAACAAGAACAATGACATTTTCTGAAGTCTTCTCTGCAAGCAGGTGCTCAGCTTTCTGTTTTGCCGCCTGGTCAGAAAAAGAATTTTCCGAAGAATTAAAGGACACATTCGGCATCATTGAAAACAAATCAGCCTGAATGCTTAACTGCCCTGCATGAAGAACCTTAATTGCAAAACAAAGCAGGACAGCAAGATGTATAAAGATATAAAAATAAAGAGACAGCTTATTTTGCGCTGAAGAACGCTTTTTCGGCATCAGAAAGTTCCTCTTTGTACACTTGATTTTTAAATGCATAATATACAGAATTGCCACTAACTTCTTCAATGAGCATTGAATCAAGAGAAGCCTGTTCAGAAATGCTCTTTCCCGTAAGGACGATAGACTGTAGGGCACTTGCAATAGTAGCATCTTTCGGATTTAAAATCATTTTCCAAGATGAAGACGTACTCAAAAACTTTACGTGAAAATTGCTTTCAAGTAAATCCCTGTTGCCCGAAAACAGTGAAGAAAGGGAACCTGCTATATTTGTAAAGACCTGATTGTCCGAACCGTCTATTACGGATGACGTACCATCAGGCAAAGTCTGTATTATTGAAGAATTTGTAACTGCCAGAACAGAAGAAAAAGGACGCTGCGTATTCCACACAATTCCTTCACTAGAAAAAATATAGTCACCTGAAGATTTCAATTCCCTGTTCATTGAAGGAGAACGTTTTACCTGTGTAAAATTGCCACTTGTAACGGCGTGAGCTGTTAATCCGTGGCATACAGAATCAAACTGTACATTTCTTCCCTGAGAATGCAATAAAACTGTGCAAAAAAGAAAAACAGCATAAAAGAATATATTCTTCATGATTTTGCCTCCATCAGTTTTTCTGCCGCAAAGCATTCACCTTCTCTATAAATATATCAGGACTGGCAAACAAAGTCTGCCCAGACTGCATATTTACAGCCATCTGTGTGCTTTCAGCAATTGTCGTAAGCTCTCCGGTATCGTTGTTATAGAATTCGTAAGCAATCTTAATGCAGTTTTCGTATTCAGTCAAACCGGCAACAGCTCTTACAGTCTCTCCAAAATGCAAGGAACGCAGATATTTTACCCGCACATCCACAACAGGAAACTCAACACCTGCATTCTCCATGTCTATATAGTTAAAACCAATCATGTTCAGAAGGGCACACCTGGCTCTTTCCATAAACTGAACATAATTGCCATGCCAGACAATCCGCATTGAGTCTACATCATAAAATTCTACAGGAAATACAAGCTGATTCGTTAAAACAGCCTTACCCATCGATGATTTCATAATGCATACCTCACTGCCAATAATTATAAAAATTATACCATTGATAAGGATACAAAATACAGAGCTTTTGCAGGATTTTTACAAATTCACTGCACAATTCTTCAATTTTCAAAGCCCTGTCTTTTCTACCTGATGACAGAAGAGTCTTTGCCTTCTGCACATACATGGCATATTTAGGACGAAGCATAAAAGTTTTTTTACGAAGGGCAAAAACAAAATAAACAGGTGCCTCCAGCAAAAAGGCAAGAAGGAAAGAACCATAGGGATACAAAGCCTTTTTACCCAAAAATTCACACGAAAGCGTTCTTTCTGGAGAATCAGGAGATGTTCTGTCTGCCCCAATCACCACAAGTCCACCTGCATTTACCGAATTTTGCAGTAATTCAATGGTTTCTATGCCGATTTCTGAAGAATTTACAAGATGAACTGCAGAATTCGGGTTAATTTCCTTAAGAGTCTTATTAAACTGAGAAGCACCAATATCCATTACGGCTGTAACAGGAATGTTTCTGTTTACGCCAGTCTCATTCAATGTAGCAAGACAGCGCAAAAGTTCTGTATTTCCAAGATGAGACGTAAAGATATACGCACCTTTTCCTTCGCCTAGAACTTTTTTCAAATCAGATACGTCATCATCTTGAAATTCAATGCTTCTAAGGTGAATCTTTTCACTCCACGCAGAAATTTTTTCAACAATAGTCAGCGAAAATGAATATATCTGGGCAAAAGTGTTTACACGCCTGTGTTTCTGCCCTGTAAAAGCAAAAAGCTGATTCTGATACTGACGGCAATATAAGCGCGCCTGCTTTGAAGCAACATAATAGAAGAAACTTACAAAAATAGTAAAAAAAGCAAGGACTGGCAACGGTATTATTTTTACCAGAAATACAAGAAACTTAATCGGACGATTTGTTTTTACAACTTCCTTCCGCTTTGACCAGTGCAGGTTTTCAAGGGGGCTTTCGCTTTTTCGAGCGATAAGCATAGGCAGACGGACAATCATGCCGGCACAAAGCCTTGCATAAGTTAAAGATATGTGAATATTGTCACGTACCATCCTAAAGTTGGAAATTCCGTCCGCAGGATAAGTGACAGGAACTCCGAAAGAACGGATTTTTAAACCTTTCCAGCTCAAATGCACAAGAATATCGGTATCATAGCCCATGTGACTGTTGATTACAGCATGACGGTCAAGTAGTTCCATGTACGGTGCAACAGGATACACCCGAAAACCGCAAAGGACATCTTTTATGTCGCGGTTCATAGTGACAAAACGTGCCCATGCATTGGAAAACTCCCTTCCTTTTTTTCTAGATTCGGGAACAGACTCGTCATACAAAGGATAGCCGCAGATAATGTCTTCAGGAGTCTTTTCAGCCTCCTGCAAAAACAAAGAACACACAGAAACATCATGCTGCCCATCAGCATCAACCTGAAATACATGAGAAAAACCTAACTCCGCAGCCTTGCGCACGCCGTCATTCATGGCACGTCCTTTGCCCCCGTTTTTTTTGCGAGTGACAAGGATAACGTCCTGTGGATGATTTTGAGCAACACAAGCAATAAGCATTTTCTGCTCCTGATTATTGCCGTCATCAACAACAATAACAGGAATTTTGTACTGCAAAAGGCCTTGCACTACAGTTTCAAGGGTTGAGCCATGATTATATACAGGAATGACGAATACAGCTTTCATGCAAATTTACCCGAAGAATATACAACAGCACTATCATCTGCATCTGTTATAAGGAAAGAAACCTCTTTTCTTTTTCTGTCAGCTTCAAGCTCAATTTTTACTGTTGTATCTGGTGTAACAGGAGCAGAAAACTTCATGCGTTTTATTTTGGATACGTTTTCCGCCAGCCCCAAATACTTAGACGCAAGATGGCTGACAATGGAAAACTGCCCTACAGCAGGAAGCAGTTTGAATTCTGGAAAATGCCCGTCAAAAAAACTGCATTCAGCAGGAACAAAAAGGCTGACACAAACCTTATCTTCTGCATGAGAAATGAGCGTTTCGCAAGGCAAATTATAATTCTCGTTAAAGGCCTTTATGCTGTCCAAGTTCATTCCTTAACCTCAAACAGAGCCATAATCTCGGCCTTGTGCTTTTTTCCCTGAACATCCGTCGGAATTTTGTCCAAAAAACGCCACTTCTTGGGAATGACGACATTTTCAAAGAACTGCATAAGGTAATCATGAAAATAATTGTTCAAAACAAGTTTCTTTTCACCAGCAAATTTCTTTTTTCCCTCATCATTCAGCTCAACAGCGGCCGCAAGGTACTGTCTGCGGTCTTCCATGGCAACAACCTTTACATCCGCAACAAGCCCTGTCTGCAAAATGCGGTTTTCAACTTCTGTCATGGAAATGCGTTTTTCCTCAATCTTTACAATAGAGTCAATTCTGCCTCGCAAAAAGAACGTTCCGTCGTCATTGATATCTACCAAATCGGCAGTTGCAAAACCAGCAGGATCTTTTATGTAAGGAGAAACAATTACAAGACATCCATCCTCGCCCTTCCAGACCTTAGCATTATCAAAAGGAGTCCACGCAAGTCCATTCTTTGACTGTCTGTAGGCAATTCCGCTTGTTTCCGTAGAACCATACACTTCCATTGGCCAAAAACCGAATACCTCACAAGTTCTTTCTGCTACTTCAGGCGTAAGAACACCACCGCTTGTAAAGATGAAACAGTTCTTGAGAGGAAGTTTCTGCTCAACCTCAACAGTACGCTTTAAAAATGCAGGAGTTGCAATGATCATGTATTCACAATCGCTCAGCCCCTCAAACTCTTCAGGGAACTCTATCCTCGTGCGGCGGAAAGGAACGCCCAAAGCAAAAGGAAGCGCAATGCCAAACAGAAAGCCATAAATGTGATGCTGGCTTACCGTAGTAACAAGACGGCGCTTTGTAAACTCACAACCCCATTTTTCAATGATGAAAGCATTGTCCTTTTCAAATTCCGTCATTCTCTGCCGAACGCCTTTAGGCTTTCCAGTGCTGCCGGATGTATACATGATGATTTTTGTATCATCAGCATTGATTGCAGGCGCACAGCGGACAAGCTTTTCTTCCGGCTCAGTGCAATTTTCAATTGCGGACGGAATGTGTACGGAATCAGGTGCATTCTGATCTGTCAAAAAGACAATATCATCAGTTTTTATTTCTTTTATGAAAGATTCCGAAATGTTCTGCGTAAGAAGGACTGTTTTTTTGCATTGCAAAAGGGCAACAAACGACACAAGAAAATACCAATAATCTTCGCAATGCAAAATAAATTCCGTAGAATCATAGCTTTCAATCACAGAGCGCATTTTTGCCGTGCACTGCAAAAAATCAAGCCATGTCTTATAAGTCTTTTGTGACCACACATTTTCGTAGCACAGAACATATTCATCAGGGCGAGAATCAGCCCTGAACGTAGAAATCGTACAGATATTTTCCATTCTTTTATTAACAAATCTCCTTATTACAAATTCAACGGTAAAAAGCATTCCCATGAGCAAATAAGATACAAGACCTGTATACAGAGACCAGACTGCATAGCTGCATGTCAATGCCGTAAATGCCGCGACAGAACCGTTTACAACAAAAAAAATGCACCAGACAACGCACACTTTGCGACAATAAGATTCTACAGCCTTTTGACGAGGAGAATCAATAATGGACTTATCTGCAAGGGTTGCAAAGCGGAAAATGATTGAAGGAGGAAAAAAAAGCGTACTGCCAAAGACAAAAAGGAATGTTGCGCTTATTGCAACAGAATACAGTTTTAAGAAAACAGCCTGATTTGTAATAAAACAGGCAATTCCTGCCATCATAAAAAGTACAGAAGAAATGACAGGGCGCAACCTGAATCCTTTTTTTCTGCCACATATACTCAAAAAAAGGGCAAATCCGGCTGCCATTATGAACAACGATAGAACCCTGACAGGAACTTTGAGCAATACCAGCAGAGTGAATACCAGAAACGGATACAGCAGTGCCAGTATGAATGAAAGAACTTTTAGAAGTTTTTTCACTTAGAATTTCTGTTGATGTAAGGTTCGAGCTTGTCCACAGCGTCCTGCACAGTCTTTACAGACTTGAATACTTCCGGGTCTATGCGCTCAGGAATGAATTCCTTCATTTTTACGACTAAATCGACAAAATCAATTGAATCAAGGTCTAATTCGTCTACAAGGAGGGCAGATGGAGTAATTTTATCAGCTTCAACTTCAAAATCTTTTACAAGAATATCTTTCAACTTGGTAAAAATTTCGTCTTTTGTCACAATAAACTCCTAAGCCTTTGCCCTTTCTGCCGTAATATAATCTGCAAGGGCATTTACACTGGCAAAATGCTGCTTGTTGTCACTGTTTTCACTTGAAAACTTTATTCCAAAATTCTTTTTTAATGCAACACCAAGTTCAAGGGCATCAATGGAATCCAACCCCAATCCTTCGCCAAACAAGGGTGCACTGTCATCAATATCTTCTGGAGTTATGTCTTCCAGTTCCAGGGAAGAAATGATTACTTCCTTTATTTCCTTCTTCAGTTCATCCATAAGTAGACCAAGTATAAAAAAAACAATACAAAAAATCAACCGCACGGCATAATGCAAAGCATAATGCTGTGCGGATAAAGAAATAATTATGGATTAACAGTTGCCTCGAATTTTGTACCAAGTCCATTACCGTCTTTTACAAGCTTGATCATTACGGCAGACTTAACAGGGTTGTGCTGCTGGTCAAATGTAAGGTGACCTGTTACATAATCGCCGTTCGTAGCTTCAAGAGCTTCACGAACTTTTGCTGCATCAGTTGAGCCAGCCTTTACGATTGCATCGCGGAGCATGTATACACAGTCATATCCGAGTGCGGCAAAAGCATTCGGAGCCTTCTTGTATTTTTCTTCAAATGATGAAACAAACTTCTGTACAGCAGGGCTATCGCTGTCTGTTGCATAGTGGTTTGAATAGTATCCGTTAAGAACTTCATCACCGGCATTGTTTGTAAGGCCATCCCATCCGTCTGCACCGATGATAGGTACTTCAATGCCCTGTGCACGAAGCTGCTTTGCAATCAAAGCTACTGTACCATAGTAGTCTGGAAGATAAACAACTTCAGGATTTGCATTCTTAATCTTTGTAAGCTGTGCGTTAAAGTCTTTATCGTCTGTGCTGTATGATTCTTTTGCAACAATGCTACCACCCAAAGATGTAAACTTTTCTACAAAGTTGTCTGTCAAACCTACAGAGTAGTCATTCTGAATGTCATAAAGAATGGCAGCTGTCTTTGCGCCAAGATTTTCAGCAGCAAATTTACCGCCAACTTTTCCCTGGAATGGGTCTGTATAACATGCGCGGAAGATGTAGTTTCCGGCATCAGTAATTGCAACTGCTGTTGCAGCAGGAGCAAGCTGAACAACTCCGTTTGACTGAGCAAGGTTTGTAATTGCAAGCGTACAGCCAGATGTAAGGGAACCGATTATCATGCGGATTCCGTTCTGTGTTGTAAGTTTCTTATATGCGTTTACAGATTTTGCAGGATCACCTTCGTCATCTTCACAGATGAAATCAATATTCTTTCCATTAATTCCGCCAGCTGCGTTAATTTCTGCAACGGCAAGGTCAATACCGTTCTTGCACTCAACACCATAAACAGCAACGCCACCAGAAAGAGGAGCAATGCCGCCAATCTTGATTGAATCGCTCTTTTTAGAAGAACAACCGATCATGAACAAAGAAGCTGCAATTACAGCCAAAGCAGCAGCATCCTTAAAAAGTTTTTTCATATTAACCTCCAGAATATGAATTTTTAAGCTAATGTGCATAATATCGGATTATTCTTATTTAGTAAAGTATAAAAATTGCATAAATATACAGAATTTTAAATATATATGCAAATTACAGACTCTCGACTAGGCGACATGGCCTCCGATTCCATCTAAATCCCCATGGAAAACAAAACATTTACGGACGGAAAGCAAATCTTTTACGGTCGAAGAGCAAAACCGTTACGTCCGAAAAGCAAATCATTTACGCTCGAAAAGCTATGCCTTTACGGCCGATCAGAAAGCTGCACTGCATCCTTTTTGCTGCATGAAAAACACAAGGTTACCGACAGGCTTGCTATATCCTTATAATTTTTCCCGCATTACATTCAGGCATCCGTTTTCCATCTTTTATGGCACACATTCCGTTTACAAATACAAAATCTATTCCATCAGGGGGAAGGTCTGGATTGCCACAACCAGGAAAATCCGCATTTTCCTTGATTGTTTCAGGATTAAACACAAGCAAATCGGCTTTAGCCCCCTTGCACAGTCTTCCACGATCATTCAGCTGAAGAACTTTGGCAGGAATATACGTACACCTTCGGACGGCTTCCGTCAAAGACAGCAATTTTTTTTCACGAACCATAATCCTAAAGAACCTTGCAAAGACAGCAGCGTCCTGAGGATGCCCCTGACCCGGCAAAGCCCTTCCACTGTCCGACGATACCATCACATCAGGAAAAGCCAGAGCCTTGTAAATGTCATCCTCAACACCTGTAAAGCAAATTATGCAGCAGTCAGGATCGTTCTTCCTGATGTATTCAAATTTTTCTTTATCCAAATGCTGTCCACAAAACATGCCATTTGCAGCAACGAACTGGCTGTAATCCCAGTGATTTGCATCTATCTGATCCTGATCATAGCATGTAGAGCCTGCCATTGTGTTGAAAGCTGTATACATGCCGCTGTCGGCCCAAATGCGGAACCCCTTTGCCTGATAATCTGCAATCATATCAAGGCATCTGTCCATTTGCCCATCTGCAAACATGTATGACAGGTGTGAGACAATAACGTCTGCACCTGTATTTTTGGCAACGTCGAGAGTCTCTTTTAGAGATTGCCAGTCATTTGGAAAATTCAATCTCGTATGGACAGCAACAGGCTTTCCTTCTTCGGCAGCGATTCTTGCAACCTGCATAAATTCATCGGTGGTAGTTTCAGGCGCATATTGAATGCCAAACGAAATTCCGCATGCTCCATCAAGAAGATCTTTACGCGCAAAGTCCTTCATTGCATCAATTTGAGACTGAGTGGCACCTGCGTAACAGTCTAATACACCAGCCTTTTCCCGAAGGGTAAAAGAATGACCTGTAAAAGAAGTTTGATTTATGTTAAAACCTTTTTCTTCCTGCAAACGGTAAAATTCTTTTATTGACGATGCGCAGGAAGGGCTTATGCCGCAATTGCCTACGGCAACTGTAGTCACCCCCTGTGCAAGCTCCTTCTCACCACAAAAATAGTAGCCGTCAGTATGTGCATGAACATCAATGATGCCGGGCACTAATACATGTCCCTGTGCATCATAGATTTCAAATCCGTCAACAGAATTGGGAATGCAAGTTCCGCGAATAATTTCCTTTATGCAGTCGTTTTCAATGAGGACGCTCCCTGAAAACTGCTCACATTTTTCAGGATCTATTACAGATGCATTTTTTATTATTTTTCCCTTTCCCATAAAAGCGTTTATTTAAATTCTGTCCATATTCTGTCATAGACTTCTGTGACAGTTCCTACATTTTCAATTGATTCTACAGAATCAAGAAGACCTTCCGGAGCAATGGCAACAGTTTCAAGTTCTTCTTTTGACAATACGGATTTTGCATGTTTGCTGCAGTTCTGATAATAAGTGTTCAATTCCATATTCCTTACGCTTTCCTCTGACAAAAGAAAATTTATGAGGGCGTATGCATTATCCTCATTTGGAGCATTTGCAGGAATGATGTAATTGTCCTGCTGGCTGAATATTCCTGAAGGATATGCTATTTTCAAATCAAGAGAACTATCTCTGAAAACACCTGCCTTGCATTGAGAAGCATTTGCATAGCACACAGCCGCTTCGCCATTAACAACAAAACCTTCAGGATCATCAGTGCTGAATGCCTTTACATTCTTTCTGAATGTACGAAGCCATGCCTGTGCTTCAGAAAGGCGAGAAGTGTCTTTCTCATTATACGAATATCCGTTTACAGAAAGGGCAAGTCCAATATTTGCACGAGGATCATCTGTAATTACGACATTGTTTTCAAGAGAAGGATCGGCAAGGTCAGAAAGACTGTCAAACGTTAATGATATCTCTTTTGGATTATAAAGGACTGCAGGAAACATTACTGCATACGGAACAGTGTACTTGTTTTCGGGATCAAAGAATTTGTTCTGGAACACAGGATCTATTGAGTCATAATTAGGAATTTTGGAAACATCGAGTTTCTTAAGCAAATTGCCTTTTTCATTCATGATGTCAATGATATAGTCACCGCAAATTACAACATCGTACTGTCCTCCATTTACGGCTTCAAGTTTGGCAAGCATTTCTTCATTTGTAGAAAAGTAAGTGTAATTGACTTTTATGCCTGTTGCCTTTTCAAAAGCAGCAACATTAACATCTGGAACATATTCCTGCCATGTAAAAAGGTTTACAACACCCTTTCCCTTTGTTTTTTTGCCGCATCCCGTTAGGGCTAGTGCCACAAAAAGAGCCGATACAAAAACGATAAAAAATTTTTTCATAAAATTACCTCCAATCTTTTAACTTTATTTTTTTTCACCCTTGCTATCAATCAAATACCGAAGGGCAACAGACAGAAATGTTACGAGAGTCATTAATGCACACAAGGCGTTTATGACAGGGCTGGGCTTTAACCTGAGCATTGAATAAATCTTCAAAGGGAGAGTCGTTCCGTCAGCCCCAGAAGAAAAAGTAGTTATAATTACGTTGTCCAAAGAAAGGACAAAACTTAGCAGTGCAGAAGACACAATTGCAGGAACTATGTCAGGAATGAGTATGTCACAAAAAGCTCTTATTTTGCTTGCTCCAAGTGTTCTTGCAGCCTCTATCGTGAATTTGTCCACGGTTGAAAGTCTGGCCCGTACCATGATTATCGTATAGGGAATGCAAAAGGTCGAATGAGCTATCGATACGGAATAAAGTCCAAACGGAAATTTCAAAAAGGAAAACCATGTCAGAAAAGCTATGCCGTATATTATTTCTGGTAAAAGGATTGAAAGGTAAGACAGGTTTTCGAGAAACCTGTTTATTTTTGAATCGCGTTCCCACATGGAAATTGCCGCAGGGATGCCAAGCACAAGAGAAAGCATGACAGTAATGACCGCAATTGCAAAAGAATTTCTTACAGCCAGACCTATTTGAACATTAGAAAACAATGTCTTGTACCAGCGCAAGGAAAAACCATGCCACACGGCACTATTAGGAGATGTTGTATTGTTAAACGAATAAATGACAACCATGACTATAGGGAAATAAAAGAAAAACAGCACAAGCCATACATATCCCTTTCCAAAAATTTTCTTTACGTTTACAGACATGTTTTCCTCACAATATTTCTATGGAAGCATTATTTCCCAAAGCTTTCTTGTAAAGCCTGATAAGCACTAAAGACAGTATTGACATTATTACAGACAATGCCGCACCGAACGGCCAGTTTCTAGCTTCAAAAAACTGGTTCTTTATAAGATTTCCAAGTAGAATGGAATTTGCTCCGCCTAGTAAATCAGCGACATAATAAATTCCAATGGATGGCATGAATACCATGATGCAGCCTGTCATAATGCCGCTGAATGTCTGCGGAACTATGACAAACAGGAATGTCTGAATCTTATTAGCCCCAAGGTCGCTGGAAGCGTCTATTAGAGTCCAGTCAAGTTTTTCTATTGCGTTATAAACCGGCAGAATCATGAAAGGAAGCATCGTATAGACTATTCCCAGCATGACTGTAGACTGGTGGTAAAGAAAATCATGAGGAGAGTTGAAAATATTCAAGGCTGTAAAAACAGTATTGATGATTCCTTTTTTCTGAAGAATAATAATCCATCCGTATACACGAATGAGCGTATTTGTCCAAAACGGAATCATCAAAAGAGTTATAATCAGGGACTGCTTTTTTTTAGGAAAAAGAGTTACGCAAAAAGCAAACGGATATCCTATAACAAGAGTCAGAAGTGTTGTTGCTGCCGCGACAAAAAAAGAATTAATGAAAATCCTTATGTAAAGAGGATCAAACACCCTTTTATAATTGTCTAATGTAAATTTCAACTCAATTCCCCACTTAGCTCCTTTAGTAAGGAAACTTATTGCAACAATATACACCAGAGGAATTGCCATGCAGAATATCATCCATGCAAATGCTGGAATAGAACCTGATATTGATAAATTGAGCCTATCTGTTTTTTTCATTAGATTCCACCTTGCTGTCTTGATTCTTTTTTTTCATTCACAAGAACGCTTTCAACAGGAGACCATGTAAAATAAACTTCCGTTCCTGCAGGGGGTATAACATTACGTCCACTGACTGCACTTGCCGTAAACACAAATCCATTCTGAGTTTCTATGTCAATTCGTGAAAAAGAGCCGTTAAAGTGATGGTTTACAATTTTTCCATCCAAGTAAAACCCATAGTCAGGAAGCTTGCTCTTATCAGTATTCCAATAAATGGTTTCAGGACGCACAGATATGTACAGGCTTGAATCCCGTTTGTAAGAGGAATCATATTTGTTGATGACCTTTCCTGCAGGTGTTATGAGCCATGCAAAAAGTTCATTTTCTTTAAGGAATTCCAATTCGGTCAGCGCAGATATTATGTTGGTATCGCCAATGAAGTCTGCAACATATTTGCTTTCAGGCTTGTTATATATTGCTAATGGACTGTCAACCTGCTCAAAGAATCCCTCGTTCATAAGGCATATCCTTGTGGACAAGTTTAAGGCCTCTCCTTGGTCATGCGTAACATAAATGAAAGTTGTTCCCGTCGTCTGCTGAATTCTTTTTAAATCTGCCTGCATCTGCTTTCGAAGCTTTAAGTCCAATGCCGCCAGAGGTTCATCCAGCAGTAGTATATCCGGCTCTGTAGCCAAAGCCCTTGCAAGAGCAACCCTCTGTTTCTGTCCGCCAGAGAGATTTGCAGGATACCTATGTTCAAAAGAATCCAGTTGAACCAAAGAAAGATATTTACGAGACGTTTCTTCTATAGTTTTCTTATCAACGCCCCTTACCTTTAGACCGTAGCCGACATTTGCAATTACAGACATGTGGGGGAAAAGGGCATAGTTTTGAAACACAGTATTTACATTTCTTTTGTTTGGAGCCACATTCGTTATGTCTTTTCCGTGAAGAAAAATGTTTCCAGACGTGGGAGTTTCAAGACCTGCAATAATGCGTAACAGCGTCGTTTTTCCGCAACCACTCGCACCAAGAAGAGTAATGAATTCTCCTTTTTCTACTTCAAGAGAGATATTTCTTAAAATTTCGCTATTGCCAAATTTTTTTGTCACGCCCTGAATGGAAAGTATTGTTTCTGACATACATGAGTTCCTCACGTGGTGAGTATAGTTTCTATTCTTACAAATGTCTATCATTTAGATAGGCAATAGTTATACTGTTTTTTTATGGCCTATTATTGGGAAAAGCTATAGGGAGATTCTGAAAAGGCTCAGTAAACCGCTTTCTAATCACTCTTTTTTATGCTACACTGTCCGCATGACAAGACAGATGATTATGGGCAACCAGGCAATTGCACTTGGTGCGCTCAAAGCTGGGGTAAACCTTGTGGCAGGTTACCCTGGAACACCTTCTAGCGAAATAATAGAATTCATTGCCAAATACAAGGAACAGACAGGAACTTATGTTGAATGGTCTGTAAATGAAAAAGCTGCCATAGAAGTTGCCGCAGGTGCAAGCTATGCAGGAAGCCGCACTCTCGTTACCATGAAGCAAGTCGGGCTAAACGTAGCCTCAGACCCTGTAATGTGCCTTTCCTACGTGGGAGTAAAGGGCGGCATGGTAATCGTTTCTGCAGATGATCCTGGGCCAATATCAAGCCAGACAGAACAGGACACACGTACATTCGGCGCATACTCCAAGATTCCTGTTTTTGACCCGTCCACACCGAAGGAAGCATTCGACATGATTCAGGAAGCTTTCGCTCTTTCAGAAAAATACAGTACGCCTGTAATCCTGCGTCCTACAACGCGCGTGGATCATGCCTACCAGTCCATGGAATTTCCAGAGCTAAAACCATGCCGTCAGAGCGGAACATTTGAAAAAGACAGCCAGCGGTGGGTCATCTTTCCAAAAGCTTCTTATAATAATCACAAACGCATATTCAGCCGCAACCTGAGTACATTGCCAAAAGAGTTTTCCGCATCTTCATTTAATTCTATAGAAAACATGGGTACAAAGACAGGCCTAAACTTTGCCGCAGGAGGCATCTCTTGGTGCTATCTAAAAGAAGCCCTGTGCACACTCAAAGAAAGCCATCCGCAGAACACACTCATTGCAAACGCGCGCATACTTAAGATTGGCACTCCATACCCCTTCCCAGCACCATTTGCAAAAACATTCCTGCAAGACACAAAAGAAATCATAGTGTTTGAAGAACTTGACCCAGTAATCGAACAGGAACTCATTTTACTTTGCGGAAAAGAACAGCTGGCGACAAAAGTTCACGGCAAGATGGACGGCACAGTACCAGAGGCAGGAGAACTTTCCGTAGAAATCATAAAAAAGATAATCGAAAGACTTGCTGGCATTACAGAGAACGAATCTGTATCTCAAACAGAAAAACCAGTTCCATCTCCAGAGCTGCCAGTGCGTCCGCCAGTCCTATGTGCAGGATGCCCTCACCGCGGAGCATTCTATGCCGTAAAACAGGCAATGAAAGGCCAAAAGACTGCCTACTGCGGAGACATCGGTTGCTACACGCTAGGCAATGCAAAACCTTTAGACATGTGCGACACTTGTCTTTGCATGGGTGCGGACATTACAATGGCGCAGGGCTTTTACCATAACGAGCCTGACAGAAAATGCTTTTCATTTATAGGGGATTCCACATTCTTTGCCTCTGGCATAACAGGCGTTGTAAATGCAGTATACAATCAGTCACATCAGACAATATGCATACTGGACAATTCAACCACAGCCATGACAGGCCACCAGCCTCATCCAGGAACAGGCATGACAATGATGGGTGAGATTGTTGAAAAAATCAGCATAGAAAAAATCCTTGTCGCAATTGGAGTAAGCCCCGTAATTACTGTAAATCCATTTGAGCTGGATAAAGCTGTGGAGGCGGTAAAAAAAGCTTCTGACAGTCAGGGAGTAAGTGCAGTCATTTTCAAAGCACCTTGCATTGCCATAGCTTCAAAAGTTGGATGGGAAAAACCTCACGCACTTGTGGTAAATGAAGAAAAATGTATTGGCTGCAGAAAGTGCATAACTGAGTTGGGATGCCCTGCACTGAGCCTAAAAGCATCCGCAACTGGCAAAACAAAAGCCGTCATTGACGGCTCTTTATGCACTGGATGCGGATTATGCAGTAAAGTTTGTCCTGTAAAGGCAATCTGCTAACAAATCAACCTGCCTCATTTAAGAACTGTTCAGTTTCTTTAAGTGAAGGCAGGGCTGGGATTGCACCTCTGTGCAGGAATAATAAAACATTCACGCGAGAAAGCAGGCTGTAATCCTTATGTTTTCATACAAAATTCTGACAGGAGCATACAATGTCTAAAAATATATTAATTTGCGGAGTCGGCGGACAGGGCACGGTTCTTGCAGCAAAACTTGTGTCTCAGGCTGCCGTAGCAAAAGGTGAAGCAGTTCTTTCTGCCGAAACAATCGGCATGGCACAGAGGGGAGGTTCCGTTACAAGCCATGTACGCATTGGAAGTGACGCATATTCTCCGCTCATTCCCAAAGGGCAGGCAGACATAATCATTGCGTTTGAAGCAGCGGAGGCGGTACGAAATCTTGACTATCTAAAAAAAGACGGCATGGTCATAGTAAACGCAAAGGTCGTTCAGCCCGTTACGGCAAGCCTTACAGGAAAAACATTTTCTGAAGACGAAATGATTTCTGCACTCAAAGAGCATACTCCGAACGTCACCTGCGTAGACACAGACAAAGCCTGTGCCGAACTTGGCAGCCCTAAAATCGTAAACACACTTCTTTTAGGTGCGGCATGCAGAACAGGCATAATCAGCATGAATGCAATAGAAGAAGCAATAAAGCTCATGGTCAAGCCAGAGTTTCAGGAACTGAACATAAAGGCTCTGCATTACAACTAGGAGGTAAAAAATGCCGCATGTCGAAATAAAATGTTTTCCAGGAAGGACAGAGGAACAAAAAAAAGACTGTGCCCAGAAAATTTCAGAAGTAATAGCAGAAACTTTGGGCTGCAAAGTTTCCAGTGTCTCTGTAGCAATAAAGGATATTCCAGAAAATAAATGGAAAGAAGAGGTTTGGAATAAATCTATTGTGGCAGATAAAGAATTTCTGTTTAAAAAACCAGGGTATACTTGTGATTGAACATGTGAAACGAGGAGAAGACATGATAAAAGTTATAACAGACTGTACTGAACGCAGGAACATTGCGCGTAAAATTCTTGAAGGTCTTACAGAATGGTTTGAAGTACCCGAAAACAGGGAAACACTTATAGAAGAATCTGCATCCCTGCCATTTTTTGCTTGTTATGCAGATGATGTTCCAGTTGGATTTTTATGCTTAAAGGAAACAAGTTCAGACACTGTTGACATTGCCGTTACCGGAGTTTTAAAGGAGCATCACCGCAGTGGCATTGGACGAAGCCTTGTTGAAGCTGCAAAAGATTTTGCAATAAAAAAAGGATATTCATTCCTTCAGGTCAAGACTGTACGCGAAGGGATGTACGAAGACTACGACAAGACAAATGCTTTTTATAAAAGCGTTGGTTTCAAAAAACTTGAAGTATTTGAGCAGATTTGGGATGAAAAAAATCCGTGCCAAATATACATCATGAGCTTGAAGACAGCACTTTCTACAATTGTAGCACGTCACAGTTACAGGGGAGCTTTTTCCACTGATGCAGTACCAGAAGAAGACCTAAAGACAATCGCTAGGACAGGTCTTGAAGCTCCTTCAGGCTGCAACAAGCAGACAACAAGCCTTATTATTGTAAATAATCAGGAAACGCTAACTAAGATAAAAAAAGCAATTGATCCGCCGGTTGCAAAGACAGCCCCCTCAATGATTGTAGTTCTTTCACAGAGAATAAATGCCTATCGCGACAGATGCTTTGCCGTTCAGGACTATTCCGCCGCCATAGAAAACATGTTGCTTGCCATTGTCGAGCTTGGATATCAGAGCTGCTGGTATGAAGGACACATTACAGACGAAGACCGAATATGCGATAAGATTGCAGAAATTCTAAATGTACCAGATGGATATGATGTAGTCTGCATTCTTCCTGTTGGAAAAGCTCTTGATGAAGTAAAGGGGCCTTCAAAAAAGACGTTTGAAGAACGTGTAAAATTCAACAGCTGGGATTGACAGAACCAAACTTACAAATTACGATTTACAGTAACAAAAAAATCAGAGTGCGGCAGGAGAAAAAACTAGACATGAAACTTACAGAAAAACAACTGGAACAGATAAGAACACAAATAAAAAGAGTTAAGAATTTTGGGAATCCGTTCTATACTGAAAGATTCAAGAACATTAATGCACAAGACATAAAGACTCAGGAAGACTTTGAAAATCTTGTTCCGTTTGTAACAAAGCAGGAATTGCGCGATGCATACCCTTTGGGACTTGCAACTGTACCAGAAGAAGAAATTGTAAGAATTCACTCTTCATCGGGAACAACTGGTGCTCCTGTAGTCATTCCATACACAAAAAAAGATGTTGAAGACTGGGCCATAATGTTTGCTCGCTGCTACGAGCTTGCAGGCATTACAAAAAAAGACAGGATTCACATTACTCCAGGTTATGGACTATGGACAGCAGGAATTGGATTTCAGGCAGGCTGCGAAAGACTTGGAGCAATGGCTGTTCCTCTTGGTCCAGGCAATACCGAAAAACAGCTTCAGATGATGCAGGACTTAAAGTCCACAGTCCTGTGTGCAACATCATCGTATGCCTTGCTTCTTGCAGAAGAAATTGAAAAGCGTGGCATTAAAGATAGAATTTTCCTAAAAAAGGGAATAATCGGCTCAGAACGCTGGGGAGAAAAGATGCGCAAGCGCATTCAGGGCATTCTGGGCATTGAGCTGTACGACATCTATGGACTTACGGAATGTTACGGACCTGGAATTGGAATCAACTGCATGGGCGAAGATGCAATAAACATATTTGACGATTACGTTTACATTGAAATTCTTGACCCTGTTACAGGCAAGCCAGTACCAGAAGGAGAAATAGGCGAAATAACTCTTACAACTCTTGTAAAAGAAGGTGCCCCACTGTTCCGATTCCGCACGCATGACCTTGCGGCATTCGTACCTGGCACAAGCAAGGGCTATAACTATCCGCGCATCACACAGATTCTTGGCCGCAGTGACGACATGGTAAAAGTAAAGGGCAACATCATATTCCCAAGCACCATTGAAGACGTAATAAAGGCCGTGCCAGGAACATCCAGCGAATACCGTGCAGTCATAGAACATGCCGACGGAAGAGACAAGATGACACTGTTCGTTGAAGTAGAAGGCGGTACAGACCGCACGGAAGCAGCACTTGCCGTGGCATACACGTTCAAGCAGAAGTACAACATGACTCCAGAAGTAAAGATTGTCGGTGAAGGAGAGCTTCCGCGTAGCGAAAAAAAGACAAAACGCATAGAAGACAGGCGATTTGAATAGAACAGGCTCTTCTAAAGGGCATCTCAAAAACTGAAGTTTAAGCCTTAAAATTGATTTGCTTGTAGTGTAGACTAAACGCAAGAAGGCGGTTATACTTATCTATATGGCAGATTTCAGTTTTTTAATATGGAACAACATGCCGTGGGTATGGCTGGCTCTTGTAGTAATATTCGCCGTCATTGAGGCACTTACTATGTCGCTTACGACAATATGGTTTGCACTCGGTGCGGTTGCAATGATATTTCTGTCAATGGCACATATTCCGCTGCCCGTCCAGATAATCCTGTTTGCATTAATTTCATGCGTGCTTCTTGTCTTTACACGTCCAGTAGCAATAAAAAAGCTTAACATGAAAAACTCACTCACAAATGCCGATAGTCTTATTGGCATGCAAGTTGTAGTGCAGGATGCCATTGAGGAAATGAAAAAAGGAACTGTCAAAATAAATGGCGTCGTTTGGAACGCCATTGCGGACAATTCTGGAGAAGCAAACATTCAGTCCGGTACGAAATGTACCGTTACAGCAATAAAAGGAAACACATTAGTCTTAAGGAGGACTTTATGACAGCAGAAGAATTATATTCACAGATTATGGGAAGCCCAGCTTTGCAGCAGGAACTGGAAGCTGCAACAGACGCTGGTACACTTGATGCGTTTTTAAGTTCAAAAGGCTGTTCTGCAAGTGCAGATGAATTTTCTGCCTGCGTTGCCAGTCATGCAAATTAATAAAAGAAATTTAAGGAGAAAATAAGTAAATGGCAACAACTTACCTTCTGGCAGTGCTCATCCTGCTGATTATGATTCTGATCATCAAGAACATCAGGATTGTTCCGCAGTCAAACGCCTTTATAATCGAACGACTTGGAGCTTACATAGCAACATGGCAGACAGGCATACATGTAAAGCTGCCTTTCCTTGACAAAGTAGCCAACAAGGTTTCACTTAAGGAAAAAGTACTGGATTTCCCTCCACAGCCTGTAATTACAAAAGACAACGTAACAATGAAGATTGATACAGTTGTCTACATGCAGATTACAGACCCAAAACTGTATACTTACGGTGTTGAAAACCCAATGACGGCCATTGAAAACCTGAGTGCGACAACACTCCGCAACATCATTGGTGAACTGGAACTTGACGCAACACTTACAAGCCGTGACGTAATCAACTCAAAGATGCGCACAATCCTTGACGAAGCGACAGACCCTTGGGGCATCAAGGTAAACCGTGTAGAAGTAAAGAACATCATGCCTCCAGAAGCTATTCGTGAAGCTATGGAAAAACAGATGCGTGCAGAGCGAGAACGCCGCGAAAAAATTTTGATTGCCGAAGGTCAGAAGCAGTCAGAAATTCTTGTTGCAGAAGGTAAAAAGCAGTCTGCAATCCTCGAAGCAGAAGCAGAAAAGCAGTCTACTATCTTGCGTGCCGAAGCCCAGAAGGAAGCTGCAGTACGCAGGGCTGAAGGTGAAGCCCAAGCTATACGCGAAGTGCAGCAGGCTACGGCAGACGGTCTTAAGATGATTAAGGAAGCAGGAATCGATGAAGCTGTCATAAAGCTCCGCAGCCTTGAAACTATGGAAAAGGCCGCCGACGGACAGGCAACAAAGATTATTGTTCCTGCAGATTTTCAGAATCTTGCAGGAGTAGTTTCTGCCATAACAGAAATAGCAAAGACTGCAAAAAAATAGATTTTCTTACAGTTTTATAAAAATAAAAAAGACCTGCCGGAAGCGTAACAGCTACAAGGCAGGTCTCTTTTTATTTAGCCATTGCATTTAGACTTCAAACTGGTCAATCTGGCTTCCGATTACATTAATTGACTGCTGCATATCGCCTGCAACATCGCTCAGTAACGTACCTGTTTCATTAATCTTTTTTGCACCAATACTCATTTCATCCATGCTTGAACGCATGGCAGTAGTTGCATTCTGAAGATTCTTTACCTCTTCAAGAATAGCCTTGTTGCCTTCCTGCATTTCAACCGATGCACTGCGTACTTCAAGAGTGCTGTCCTGCATATTGTGCAATGCCGCTGTAATCTGCTTTGATCCTTCGTTTTGCTCTTCCATTGCCGACTTAATCTGCATGATAAGGGCATCAGTGTCTTCAAGCTTTTTGGTAACAGATTCAAATGCAACGCTTGCCTCGGAACTTGCATCAACAACTTCATTAATGGAATCCTTAATGCTGCTAAGCTGCTCACCGATAGTCTTTGACTGAGCAGTAGATGTTTCAGACAGTTTTCGGATTTCATCAGCAACAACAGCAAAACCTTTTCCGGCTTCTCCTGCATGGGCAGCTTCAATTGCCGCATTCATGGCCAGAAGGTTTGTCTGCTCTGCAATTGCAGAAATGGCAACGTTTGCTTCCTGCAGCATCTGAGACTGGCTTTCTATCTTTTCAATACGCTCGTTTACGTCCTTCTGCTTGGTAATTCCCACCTGAGAATTGTTACGCAGGTCACCGAACGAAGTAGCCATCTTGTCTACAGAAGTGTTTACGGAAGTAATATTGCCTATCATCTGCTCTACAGCGGCAGATGCCTGCGCAACATTTTCCGTCTGCTTTGAAATCATGTGCTCAAGGGAATCTATGTTGGAAGCAATCTCATTGACAGCACCAGCCGTCTGCGAAACACTGTTGCCCTGGGTGCTAATCTGAGAGTGCATGCTTTCAATGTTTGCAATAATCTGCGTAATGGAACTGGCCGTATCAGAAAGGCTTTCGGAAAGATGTTCACCGGCATTGTTAAGAGAGTTCTTTGACATCTTTATGTCGCGAATAATATTCTGAAGCTTTTCGGAAAACTGATTGAACCCTGAAACAAGACTTCCAATTTCATCATTGCTGCTAAAATGAATGCGTTTTGTCAGGTCAGCCCTGCCGCTTGCAATTTCATTGACATTCTTGTCAACAACTTTTATTGGCTTAATGATTGGGCTTGCTATCAGTACCGCAATCACAGCCGCACCAACAAGGCTTATGACGGCAAGCAATACGATTATGCGTATGTTATGGCTTACAGCCTGATACAGTTCCTTGCGAGGTCCTATGGTAACAAAAATCCAGCCGCTTTCATTCGAAATTTCCTGTGCTGCAAGATAAAACCCCTTTCCGGCATTGTCTGTAAAAAAATGCTCGTTTCCGCTTATTCTTGAACGGAAAGATTCCATGCCATATTCGGAAAAGAAATCTGTTGTCATAAGCTTTGAAGTATCTTCGTTGGTAACGTATCTTCCGTTAGCATCCAAAAGATAAGACTTGCCGGATTTCGTAATCTTAACGCCAGAAACCATGTCGTTAAGCATTCCAAGCTGAATGTCAACGGCAAGCACGCCAACATCCTGCCCATTCTTTTTGACACTTGTGGAAAGAGCGGCGACCATCGTCTTTGTAACGTTGTCAAGATAAGGGTCGGATATTGCAAAAGTTTTTGCAGAGATTCCTGCCCTGAACCAAGCCCTTGTGGTCTGGTCATAGTCAGCAGGAGGAGTCCAACGGTCATTTGCATAGAAGTAGCCGCCAATCTTATACGGCATGATGCTTGCAAAGTACAACTCCGAAAATTGTTTTTCGCCATTCAAAGTATGCTCAAAAAAGTTTTCAATATCAGTCTGATTTACGGGATGCGTTTCCAGGTAATGCTTTGCAGTCATGACAATGCTTATTGGCTTTTGCAAAAACAAGTTCAAGTTTGCGTTGGCAAGGGCAACCTGTGACTCACCAGCTTGAATTGCATCCGCAACAAGGCTTTTATACTGCATGGTAGTAACTGGAACTGAAATTAATACTATTGAAAAAAGTACTACAAAAATATTTCCCAAAAGAATTTTCGCACCGATTGATTTCATGAATAATCCTTAATAAAATGGTTGTAGAAGCTGATAAAAATTTATGCTCTATTCTAAATTATCCATTACAAAATAAACCTTTGTCAAGTTTTTTTTATTTATTCTTAAAATTTCACATATAAATCAAATTTTTGCGATATGCATTATTTTGGAAAATTTTAAGCCAACTTGACAAACATTACAAGCTTTGCCACACTGGTTGCAACGGAGTTTCGATAAAATGAATGTAATAGGACTTATAGGCGGCATGAGCTGGGAAAGCACCGTCACATATTATGAAATCATGAACAGGGAAATTGCAAAAGCCCTAGGCGGTTTCCATAGTGCAAAGATTATGATGTACAATGTTGATTTTGCAGAACTTGAAAAAAACATGTCTTCAGGCAACTGGGACGGCAATGCTCAAATTCTTTCAGATGCAGCACAGCGTCTTGAAAAGGCAGGTGCAAGATTCATAGTAATTGCAACAAATACGATGCACAAGCTAGTTCCTCAAATAGAAAAGACCGTTCACATTCCCATCCTTCACATAGCGGATGCAACGGCAGAATGCATCAAGCGTGACGGACTAAAAAAAGTCGCGTTGCTTGGCACAAAGTTTACAATGACTCAGGATTTCATTAAGGACAGGCTTACCGCCGCAGGCTTGGACGTAATTGTTCCAGATGAAAAGGACATAGAGCTTGTAAACAACGTAATATTCAACGAGCTGTGCCTTGGCAAAGTCCTGGATTCTTCTCGTACAGAATATAAAAGGATAATATCTGACATGAAGGAAAAGGGAGCTCAGGGAGTAATTCTGGGATGCACGGAAATTGGAATGCTCATCGGCAAAAATGACAGCTGTCTTCCTGTCTACGACACAACAATAATCCATGCAACAGAAGCAGCTCGCCATGCCCTCATGCTTCAGACAAAAAGACTTATTCTTCGCCGCTGGCAGGAAAGTGATGCAAAGGACTTGTACACTTATGCGAAAGACCCGGACATAGGACCTGCAGCAGGATGGCCGGTGCACCACAGCGAAGAAGAAAGCCGTAACGTCATACAGAAAGGACTGAACGGAGCAGAAGCCTATGCAATCTGCCTTAAGACAGACAACAGGGCAATCGGCGCAATAGAACTAAAGCTGAACGGGCACACCGACAAAACAGAGCGTGATGATGAATGCGAGATCGGAAGCTGGCTTGCCAAACCTTTCTGGAGACAAGGCATTACAGAAGAAGCTTCAAAAGAGCTGATTCGGCACGCATTCGAAGACTGCGGAATGAACAGAATCTGGGGAGCTTATTTTGACGGAAACGAAAAGTCAAAACGCCTGCAGGAAAAGCTTGGCTTTACATACCATCAGACAATAAAGGATGTGGAGGTGAAACTCCTTCACGAAAAAAGAACGGAACACATAAACTACCTGACAAAGGATGATTGGATAAAAAATGAAATTTTACACAAAGAATTATAAAACATATTTTACACGGCTGCTTGCATTGGCAGTACCGCTCATTTTGAGCAACATAATAAATCAAGTTCAGATGCTGATTGACCGCATCTTTTTGGGACGGGCAAACCCATTATACATGAGCGTTCTGGGCAATGCTTCATTCCCAATCTGGACTACAATGGCCGTCTGCTTTTCAATAGCAACAGGTGCTTCAATTCTGATAAGCCAGAATGTCGGAGCAAATAACAGTACAAGAGTTGAAGAATATGCAGGAGCACTTTTAAAGCACAACAATACCCTTCCTATAGTATTGTTCTTCGTTTGGTTTTTCTGTTCAAGACCCATTTTCAAATTGATGGGAGTTTCGGACAGCCTAATGCCTTTGTGTGTTGACTACGCCCGATATTACTCCCCCATATTTCTTTTAACAGGTCTAGGAGCTTCGACCACAGTCATTTTCCAAACCTCAAACTACACAAAGCATCTTGCAGTATGGAGCTTTCTGCGCTCTGTCGCGAACATGTTCTTAGACTGGGTTTTGATTTTTGGAAAGCTGGGATTTCCACAGATGGGTGTAAAAGGTGCTGCACTTGGAACTACAATCGCAGAATATATCGGAGCAGTCTACATTACTGTTGCATTCCTAAATAGCAGAAAGCTTTCTACACGACCAAAGTTTGAAAGTGTCAAAAAGGCACGGCTTGCAAGCTACCTGCATTCTGCAAAGCTAGGAATAAACACAGCCCTGGAAGATTTTTTGTGGAACATAGGAAACCTTGCCATAATCAGAATTTTAAACACAATAAATGAGCTTGCCGCAGGAATATACTCCATTGTATTCGGAGTGGAAATGCTGGCAGTTGTAGTCGTAGGCTCTTTAGGCAGTGCAACGCTGACTTTGACAAGTGAAGCTACAGGAAAGCAAGACTTAAGACAGTTCAAGGGGGTGTGCGTCATTGCATATTCACTCAGTTTTGTGCTTGCTCTGTGCATGGTTTTTGCAGGAGTATTCTTTCCAGAACAGATCATATCTGTCTTTACAAAAGATTCTGCCATCATCACAACTTCGGGAATATACCTTCTGTTTGTAGGCATAAACTTTTTTTCAAAGTCTGGAAATATAATCATCGGAAGCGGCATTCGTGGAAGCGGAGACACAAGATGGATGTTCTTTACACAGATTTTTGGCACGTGCTTTGTAATAGGATGTGCCAGCCTTTTTGTATTCTGCTTCCATTTGAGCATAGCAGGAGTGTTTCTTGCAATCATAGCAGACGAAGGAGTTCGCTGCCTGATAAATTTTGTTCGCTACTTGAAGATTTGCAAGACCTTACAATGAAAGCACCAGCTTTTCAGCTTCTTCGGGCGGCATAGGTTTTCCCCACAAGAACCCCTGAATGTAGTCGCACCCTATGTGCTTTAAGGTTTCAAGCTGATCATCAGTTTCAACACCCTCTGAGATGACTTCAAGATTAAGTACGTGCCCAATTGAAATGATTGTGGCAACGTACTTTTTTGAAGAATCAGAGTTGTTCATTACGTCTATAAACGACTTGTCTATCTTAAGCATGTCGGCAGGGAATTTGTTAAGGTAACTCAATGAAGAATATCCCGTGCCAAAATCGTCTATTGCAATCTTCATGCCAAGCCCCTTCAGCTCCTTTATGTACTGAAGGGCTTTTTCAACGGATTCAATCATTATTGATTCAGTAATCTCTATTTCAAAATGATCAGGTGAAACACCGCTTTCCCTTACAATATCCTTGATTTCGTCAATGAAATTGTTTTTCATCAGGTGCCGGACTGAAACATTCGTGCATAATATAAGGTGCATATCCTTTTTCTTAAGGATTTTCCCAAGAAAGCAAGCCGCCTTTTTGAACACACGGCTGTCTATCTGGTCTATGAGGCCGAATTTTTCAGCAACAGGAATGAACTTTCCTGGAGGAATAATGCTTCCGTCATCATCCTTCATGCGTGCAAGAACCTCAAAGCCCCGCAACTTGTGCGACGCATAGTACTGCGGCTGAAGATGGAAGAACAGCGTATCATTTTCAAGAGCCGCACGAATCTTACGTTCCATTTCCAGAACCTGTTCCGCTTGTAAAAGGCTTTTTGAAAAGTGCAGGATTTTAGTACTGGTGTCCTGCCTTTTTATTTCATGCAATGCGGCATCCGCATAAGAAATAAGATTACCGTTTTTAGAGGAATCAGTCGGATATTCCGCATAGCCAAAACAGGCTGTCATAAAGTAGTCACAGTCATTGATGGTTATCTTGCGTTCAAGCTCTGCTTCATACGTTTCAATCGTATGTATTATGTCATCGCTAGAGACATAGCCCCTTATGATGATGTAATACTCATCTCCTCGCGCATGGGCAACAAAGTCTTCAGTACCTGACAAATGCGAATCTGCTAGAGTTTTCCATCGTAATGCAATTTCCTTAAGGATTGCGTTTCCGACTTCCTGCCCCATAGTGTCGTTTATGTTCTTAAAATTGTTAAGGTCTATTGATACGGCGGCAAACCTTTCATCTTTTTTCATCAGGTCGCTTACCAGCTCTGAACAGGCAAAACGGTTCGGAAGCCCCGTAAGCATGTCCGTTACAGCCTGCTTTCTCATTCGCTCCTGAAACTTTTCAAGCCGCTTGTCATTAATATGTATGATTGTAATGGCAACAACTGTAAAGATGTTTGAGAATATGCCAGGTATGCTTGAAAACAAATGCCTAAAAAATACGGCTATTACAAGGATAGGGAACTGATATAGCAATATTACAAGAGCTGTTATGAATCCTACTTTTTTAAAAAGAACGACAAGAAATATTATGCATATATTTGATAATGAAGAAAAAACACCGCTAAAAAGTGTTATTGGTACAGGCACACCCAAAAAGACAACAACTCCCTTGCTGTGGGCAACTCTTGCAAGGATAATATAGGTCAGAAAATAAAGTAACAGTATTATAAAGAAAAATACTTTCGGAGGCTCTTTGTTAAGTGATATATTTTTCAGTGTACTTTCAATGTTACGTTTTTTCATCTATATAATAAGTGTAGCATATCACTTTTGAAAAGTCCAACATAAAACTTAAAGAAAATAAAAACTTGCAGATTGCAAAACATATACTATAATAGAGAATATTCATATTGAAATATTATGGAGGATAATTAGGATGGGACTTTTAGCTTTAGCTGCAAATGCGGTTGGTAGCGCTACAGGCGTTGGGGCAATTTCAGCTCTTGGTGGAGCTGTAAGTGGTACTCTTGCAGACCAGTGGAAGGAATATTTTACATGTGATGCAATTCCTTCTGATACCCTTATTGTAAGGGGAATAAAAAGAACAGGAAAAAGATCTGCCAATACAAAAGGCTCTGATAATGTAATATCAAACGGTTCTGTAGTCACAGTTGCTGACGGACAGTGCATGATAATAGTAGATAACGGTAAGGTTGCAGAATTGTGTGCCGAACCTGGCGATTTTGTATATGATTCTTCAACAGAGCCTTCTATTTTTGCAGGAAGCCTTGGTTCAAGCATTCTTGCAACTTTTAAGGAGATGGGAAAACGCTTTACATTTGGCGGTGAACCTCCTAAAGATCAGCGTGTTTACTATGTAAATACAAAGGAACTTATTGGCAATAAATACGGTACGGCATCTCCAGTTCCATTCCGTGTTGTTGATGCAAACGCAGGCATTGACACAGACATAGGCATTCGCTGTTTCGGTGTGTACAGCTTGCATGTTGCAGATCCAATCCGCTTTTATACAAATGTAAGCGGTAATGTTGCTGACAGCTTTAAAATGGATGAAGCTTTGGAAACTCAGCTTCGCAGTGAGCTTTTGGACGCTCTCCAGCCAGCTTTTGCACGTATTTCTGAAATGGGCATCCGCTATTCTGCTCTTCCTGCACACACAACAGAGCTTTCTCAGTTCTTAAAAGAAAATCTTTCTACCCAGTGGCTTGAAGGACGTGGACTTGAGATTGTCAAGATTAGCATTGCTTCAATGAAAGCTGATGAGGAAGTTGAAAAGCAGATTCGCGATGCACAGCTTGCAATGACCGAACGCCGTCAGAAGATAATGGCTCGTCAGGAAGAAGCCGCTCAGTTTGGTGGCGGAATTAATGCATACATGGCTACAGCTCAGGCGGCCGCAATGCAGGATGCCGCAAACAATGCAAACGGAGCTGGAGCTGGCTTTATGGGCATGGGAATGATGGGCATGATGGGAGGCGGAATGCAGCAGGCAGCTCAGGCAGTTGCCGCTCAACAGCAGGCTCAGCAATCGGTTGCACAGCAACCGGCAGGAGGAGTGGCTGGCTGGAAATGTCCTAAGTGCGGTGCAACTGCAACTGGTAAGTTCTGCCCTGAATGTGGAACTGCAAAACCAGCCGAAAGCGGTGCTGCGGGATGGACATGCAGCTGCGGTGCTGTAAATAAAGGCAAGTTCTGTGCGGAATGCGGCAAGCCAAAACCTGCTGGCGCACCTTTGTACAAGTGTGACAAATGCGGATGGGAACCAAGTGACCCTCATAATCCTCCGAAGTTCTGCCCTGAATGTGGTGATCCTTTTGACACTGGCGACATTGTAGGCTGATAGCTTGTTCTGAAAATAAGAGGAGACGTTTAGTGGATATTGTAGAATACAAATGCCCCAACTGTAGTGCGGACTTAAAGTTTAACCCTGCAAAGCAGAAACTTACGTGCGAATACTGTGGAGGAGCATTTACAGTAGAAGAAATAAAAAAGCTTTTTGCAAAGAATGAGTCCGACTCACAGCAGGAGCAGGAAGCTGCGGACTCCGACTCACAGTCGGAGCAGACAGTAAGCACTGAAGACAACGGCGAGTTTGAGTCCGAGACAAAGTTATATCACTGTAAAAGCTGTGGTGCAGAAATCATGGCGACAGACCAGCAGACGGCTTTGTTCTGTTATTACTGTCACAATCCTGTAATTCTTTCTGGAAAGATGACTGGTAAATATCGTCCGCAGAAAGTCATAGGCTTTAAGATTAGCCGTGACGAGGCTGTAAAAAAATTCAAGGAATGGTGCTTTAAGCCGTTTGTTCCGAAGGATTTTGCCACACAGCAGCAGCTGGACAAGATTACAGGACTTTACGTTCCGTTCTGGCTCACTGACATTGGCTTTGACGTAGACTTTGAAGCTTTAGGAAAAAAAATCCGCTCATGGCGCAGCGGAAACTATGACTACACCGAGACAAAGGAATACGATGTAAAAAGAAGCGGAAAGCTCAATGCGGAGGGCATCCCTGCTGACGGCTCTGAGCGCATTGAAGACGAGCTTATGGATGCCATAGAACCGTTTGACTACAGCGAGATGCATGATTTTTCAATGTCGTATTTAACAGGCTTTTTCGCAGAAAAATTTGACGTAGAAAAAGATTCCATTCTTGAAAGGATCAAGAACCGTCTGCAGCCAACTTTGTCAAGGATTGTAAGGAATACAGCAAGCGATTATTCAAGCCTTAGCGTTTCAAGCGAAACCTATACTGTAAACTACACAAACATGAAATATGTAATGCTTCCTGTTTGGTTCATGAGCTACAAGTATAATGATCAGATGTATGAGTTTGTCATGAACGGGCAGACAGGAAAGATTGCAGGCATTCCGCCTATTAACACTGGCAAACTCCGACTTTGCACATGGGGTCTTGCGGCAGCGTTGACCGTAGCGGTTTATGTCATTGGTGGATTGCTTCTCGGAGGTGTGTTTTGACTGACAATAGCACTGTTAATAAAAAAGAAAAGAAAAAGAAGGGAGGAGATTTTTGGCTTGGGCTTCTTGCACTTATAGTTGCCGCAATAATTGCAAACCAGGTTTCAAAGATTCCGATTAACGTTACTAATCTTGCCCTGCCGTTTGACAATGACTTAAGCAAGTGTACATTCTCTGAAACTGAGACGGAAGAACCGTTCTTTTCTGATGAAGAGGTTGCAGAGCTTACACAGGCTGTAAGGGAGGTGGCGGAAAAGGTGCAGATGAACGTCATAGTGCAGGCAGCGCGTACTCCGTTAGACGACTATGAGACCATAGATTATGCCCATTATAGTTATGACAGAATTTGTGGCGAACATACTGACGGCGTATTTTTCTATCTGGATATGTCTGGAAAAAGCCCTGCTTTTGATTACATCTCAACAAGTGCAAAAGGTGTCCTTTGCTACAATTCAAATATAATCGATTTGATTTTAGACGATGTTTATGAATTCTTGCCTACTTCAAGCGATGTTGCAGAAAACGGCTATGAGCCTTACAGGGAGAATATAAAGAAAGGTATTTATGCTTTCCTTAAAGGTGTCGAAAACTATGGTCTATTCTATGCAGGAGATGAAGGCAGTTACGTTCGAAGCAGCAACAGCGACAAATACATGTACTTTCTCAATGGCGAGTTCTATGTTACGACATCAAGGCCTCCTAAGCAAAAGTTCCATCTTATGCTTGCAGGTTTGATTATAGGCTTTATTGCAGCCTTAATATTTAATTCTTCCATAAAGAGAAAGTATGTATTCGTTGCACCGGAAAATCCTCAGATATACATTTCTGACGAAGATGCAAAACTTCAGATGACGGATACTTTCCTGCGAGAGAATACGACCAAGCGGTACAATCCGCCTTCTTCAAGCAGTAGTAGCGGCAGTCGCTCGCATGGAGGCGGTGGTGGTTACCATGGTGGTTCTCATGGTGGGGGCGGACGCCACAGATAGGATACAGGCTGACAAAAAAAGGCGTTAGAAGTAAAGTTCTAACGCCTTTTGTGTTTTATTCGCTTTCAATCAATCCATATAAATATAATGCACTCTGGCCATACAATCCCATTGAATCGTCTTCAAGTAGTTTTGCAACACGGGACTCATAAATAGTCTTCAGTGCATCATCTTCAGATAGTCCCTTATTTTTCATCAGAAGTTCTGCAACTTGGGGAATAAGAATTGTTTTTATAAGATGATGGGTATCTGCCATTATAAATCTCTCCAATTGACATTTTTTATAATATAGCTGTCTTTGAATGTTATGGATTTCAATGACTCTTTTGTACAAAAGCAAATCTGATTATTGATTTTTTCGAATTTTAAACGTTCAATAGCATCTTCTTTTCTCATAATGCCTGCAAGAACATATTCAACGGTTTCTCCTACGTTGTCATTCGCAATTTTGCCGGAAACAATGTCAAACTCATGTTTATAATTCAAATCTGAGCGGCAGCGGATTACAAGTTCAAGCCAATCTAAATCTGCATTTGGAAAGTTTTTTGTTTTTAATGATTTTGCGAATTTTTCATCAAATTCATAGACATTTACAACTGCATTTTCAGTTTTGTCTGTATTGCGAGATTGAAGTCGGGCTGTACGGATTGCCCAGCGTTCAGCCTGATTCTTTATTGTTGTAGTATAAAATCCGAATCCAAAATCTCGACCTTTTTCTTGAGTTAGAATTTTAGGGATTTCTATTTTTAGATATGAACCATGAAACAAAATCATTCTGAGATATCCTCCCCAAACCATCTGTCAAAATATTGCATTAGATATTCTTTTCCCATACCGTGTAAATCTTCATAATCGGTTTTTAGATGATTCAACAGCTTGGATGTAAAAAATTTTTTAAAAACTTCAGAAGAGGAAAGTTTTTTATATTCAGCGTAATTTTCTATACAATATGTTTTAAATGAAACTACGGACATAATTTTATTATATCATATTCTTATGAAGTAGTCATTTCTTTAATATATGAATAATTTTTATTTTGTTTCTCCCATTATGATTGAAGTAACGGCTTTTTGAATTTTCTCGGCTAATTCTTGTTTATCTTCTATAGATATGTTGGATATATAAAAATCTTTTTCTTCCATAAATAATCTGTATGGTTGTACATTCAAGGCAAGAGCTATTTTTTGAATCATTTCTACTGATGGGAATTTCTTTCCTATTTCTATTTCGCCAATGTAGCTTGTGGATGTCTCGCACCGTTCAGCCAATGCCATCTGCGAAAGCTTGTTTTGTTTGCGGTATTTTTTTACATTGTCAATAAATACAGCTCTTAGTTCCATATTTAATAATATGCTAACAGCGTATAAATAAACTTGACAACACGCTTTTAGCCAATTACAATGATATTTATATTAAAAAATAATACGCCAAAAGCACATTATTTTTGTAAATATTTAGATGTTCAGAGGAAAAGATAAGATGAAAAAGATTTTTATGGCAGTAGTACTGGGGGCAATTACCATTGCAGGAAGCTTTGCTTGGGAAGTTCGTGTTGGAAAGGACACAGTTTTTACAGATGTAAAAACTGTATATGTCATCTCTGGAATAAACCCTGGAGGGGGCAATGCAGAAAAGGGTTCTCTCGAAGCTCCTCCTGTATATCAGGTTGAATTGAAAGATGGAACTGTTTGGACATTCTGTGGCTCTTCAGGTTTCTTTACAGATGCTCCTGTAAAATATACTTCTCTAAAGCCAAAGCAGAATAAATAAATAAGGGCACAAGTATGACCTAGTACTCTATGGTACTAGGTTTGTTATTTAGCTAAGGGGGATGTATGGAAACAAAATTAGTATCACTGGACGTTAATTATCTTGAAGGTAATATGTACATAGGAGATAAAGATGATAATGCTACAGAAAGATTTCTTTTGGGGCTTGAGCCATCGAAAGGGGGAGAACAGCTTATTATATTTGGAATAAATCCAAGTACAGCAACTCCAATGGCAGATGATCCAACGATGAGAAAAATTAAAAATTTTGTTAAACGCAATTTTATTGGCGATATAAAGTTTGACGGTTTTCTTATGTTCAATGTCTGTGCTCAAAGAACAAAAAATCCTAAAGATTTAATAAAGAATGATAATCTTCATGAAATGAATAAAGAAAAAATAAGAAATTATCTAAAAGATAGAAAGGATATTCATGTATGGCTTGCTTTTGGAGATAACATTGACAGTCAAGGAGGGTGGTTATTTGATTATTTTGAAGAGATAGCAAAACTACTGAAAGAGTATAAACCTTCATATATTCATCTAGGAGAATTTACTGCAAAGGGTAATCCAAGACATCCATTGTATGTACCAGATGGAACATCATTTGAGGAATTTACGAAGGAAAATTCTCCATCAAAATGGGATTTCCTTTTTTAGGCGGTCCAGAAAGATTAAATTTTAATGCTGTCTGTAATTATGGCACGCTCTACGAGCCGTTCAACTCTGTCTGATTTTATTAAAGATGCATATTTGTTCAAATTGAATTTTAAGAGAATAACTTGATTATTTACTGATATCTTGACTTTCGACTATTCTGGAGTTCTTAGCGACAATGTTGTTTCTCTCCCGATTGAGTATGTATGAGGCTGTATGCTTTTGCATATTCTTCTATTCACCGCATGAAATTTAAAATAAAGTATGTACATCTACAAATATGCCGGATGGCCTGATTTTATATATGATGAAAAGAAAATAGCCCCTCTGTTGGAAAGCTGTCATATAAAACAAGGCAGGCTTCTTTCAAAAATGGAGATGATGGGGCTTTCAGAACGTCAGGACAAAATTCTTTCTACTATTACAAGTGATATTATAAAATCAAGTGAAATTGAAGGTTATATTTTAAATAAAGATCAGGTTCGTTCTTCCATTGCTCGTAAACTTGGCATTCAGACTGCAGGTCTTGTTTGTTCCAGCAGAGATATTGATGCAGTTGTAGAGATGATGCTAGATGCGACACAGAATTATGAGATGCCTCTTACCGAAGAACGTCTTTTTGGATGGCATGCCTGTCTTTTTCCGACAGGATACAGTGGAATGTATAAAATTGATGTTGGTAAATACAGAAGAAATCCTATGCAAGTTATTTCTGGTGGTTTAGGACATGAAAAAATTCATTATCAGGCACCTTCCCCAGAAAAGGTTCCATCAGAAATGAAGAAATTCATTGAATGGTTCAATACGTCTTCTGGAGACAGTTTTATAAAATCAGCTGTTGCACATTTGTGGTTTGTTACTATTCATCCGTTTGATGATGGTAATGGTAGAATTACAAGAACTCTTTCTGATATGCTTCTTTGCCAGAGTGACAAGACATATCTTCGTTTTTACAGCATGTCAAACCAGATTATGTCAGACCGAAATCAATATTATGCTATTTTGGAACAGACTCAAAAAGGCTCTCTTGATATTACAGAATGGATGGAATGGTTTTTAGGCTGTATTCTAAAAGCAATTACAAGTAGCTACGAAGATGCTGAGAGCGTATAAAAAAAATATAGTTTTCTAAATTCGATAGGAAATATTCCAATGAATGAGCGACAAAGGCTTATGATTAGTAAACTTTTAGATTCTTCCTGGTTTGGAGTCCTTAATACTTCAAAATGGGCGAAGATTACGAAATGCTCAACTGATACTGCACTACGTGACATTTCTGACCTCGTAGAAAAAAACATTCTTGAAAAAGATTCTTCTTCTGGCGGAAGAAGTACAAACTATAAAATCAAGTGTAAAGGACGATAAGTTATATTCCGCTTTGAAATATGTGCACTATTTTGTGCTAATATATTATCTAAAATGGACAAAAAACGTTAAATTTGCTAAAATATTAGCAATGATACAACTTGAACAGAAAACAGCTCCACAGATTGCAGAGAGCATTGCAAAACGTGTACAGAAACGGAGAAAAGAACGCCATTTTACTCAGGCTCAACTTGCAGAACGAGCTGGTATGAGTTTTGCTTCATACAAACGTTTTGAACAAAAGCATGAAATAGCATTTGATTCCATCATAAAAATAGCAATTGCACTTGGCTGTGAAAAAGATTTTGAAAATCTTTTTGCTACACCTCAGTTTTCTTCTATAGAGGAGCTTATTGCAAGTGAAAAAAATTGAACGCCTGTCTGTATTTTTTAATAACGGAAATAAAAAACGTCTGGTTGGTACACTAGCACTTTATAAAAATAGATTTGCAGCATTTTCATATTCTGATGAATGGCTTTCTTCTGGATTTTCAATTTCGCCATTCTCTTTACCGCTTGAAAAAAAAGTTTTTATACCAGAATGGGATCCATTTTATGGGCTTCACGGTATTTTTAATGATAGTCTTCCTGATGGGTGGGGACGACTTTTGGTTGACCGCATGCTTTTGCGGGAAGGCATTGCCCCTGAATCTCTTTCTGTTTTAGATAGACTTGCAATTGTTGGCTCAAATGGTATGGGAGCTTTGGTATATGAGCCAGAATCTTTTCTTTCGGATTCCTCGGTTCTTCCCTTTGATTATGATGAGATTTGTGATGAATGTGAACGAATTTTTAATTCAGAACTTTCTCAAAGTAGTAATGTAAATCTTGATTCTATTTTTGCCGCAGGTGGTTCTTCTGGTGGTGCAAGACCAAAGGTATTTACAAAAATAGATGGAGAGGATTGGATTGTAAAATTTCCTTCGACTGTAGATTCAAAAGAAATTGGCAGACAGGAATATGAATATAATTGCTGTGCAAAAAAATGCGGAATTACAGTGAATGATTTCAATCTGTTTTCTTCAAAAAAATGTTCGGGATATTTTGGAACAAAAAGATTTGATAGAAATTTTCTTGGAAAAAAAAGAGTTTTGATGGCAAGTGCATCAGCTTTGCTTGAAACTAGCCACAGAATCCCAAATCTTGATTATAATATTCTGCTTCTTCTTACTTTGCAGATTACAAAGAATAGTTTAGAAGTTGAAAAGCTCTTTCGTCTTATGTGCTTTAATGTGTTTGCCCATAATAGAGATGATCACTCAAAGAATTTCTCATGGTTATATGATGAAGCTGAAAGTCAGTGGATTCTTTCTCCTGCGTATGATTTAACTTACAGTAATTCTATAAATGGAGAACATGCAACGACAATAGACGGAGAAGGAAAGACTCCTTCTATTGAAAATATTATGGCAGTGGCTCAAAAAAATGGAATTAAGCAGTCAAAAGCCAGAGAGATTGTGGAAGAAATAAAAGCTGTAGTTTCAGACAATCTTTCGGAATGGATTACAGCAACCTCCCTGTGGGCGTAAATTTCTTCTTTTGTCTAAGCCCATAATGTGCCCTTTATTCATTTCAGATTTACATTTCATCTCTAAACAGGATTAGTTCAGGCCGATACTCAAAGTGCATATTGTCGTAAATTGCCCACTTGCCGCCCCAAATAAAGCCTTCTTCTTCAAAAATTTTTATTACCTGGGCTGGTGGCATCCACCTCTTTTCAAGTGGAAGCAGCATCCACGTATCGGGATATTTTTCTTTTGCCCATCCCCAGAAAATCTGCTTGCCCTGCTGACTTACAGGCAGCACATCAAGGGCAATTCCAAGGCTGTGAAAAGACTTTCTGCTTGTACCTGCAATTATGCGCCAAAAATAAGAATCGGTAGACTTCAATCCGTCAACAAAAGCCTTAAGGTTTTTGTTATACTTTGCAAGAGAAAGAATCCTCTTTTCTACACGGGCAAGAGGTTCCTGAATGCGTTCATGCACAGTTGCCTTTTTGCCTAGAAAACTGACCTTGACTAAATGCTGTTCCAAAGAAGCTCGTGAAGATGCATTGTAAACAGCATCAAAAAAGAACATTGCCGTTCCTGCTCCGCCCTTGCGGTTTTCGTCAGAACTAAATTTCTTTATGGCATCCTTTTTTTCTTCGGAAAAATCAGCAGGATCTTCAAGAATCTTGGGATAGTTATAAAGTATGGGTGCGTACCAATCCTTATTTGAAATTTCTGATTTTGGAAGGAGTGCTCCATCTGCCCAATAAAATGAGGCCACTCGGCTTTTGCCACTATCATTAGGAATTACAATCGTAATGAGCCAGTCCTGTACAGAACTGTCATAACTACGTGAAAATGAAATGTCGGGATATGCAAGTTGAAAAAAACGAAGGTTTGCTATACCTTTTCCGAAAGTATTGTTTTCACCAAAAACGGCAGTGCACAACTGCAGCAGAAACGAAAGAAAAACTATAGCGTATTTGCTCCAGCTGTGCTTCAAGTCTATCTCTTTAATTTAATATATACATACCAGTAGCCAATGCCGACCATTACCGCACCACCAGCAATGTTGCCTAGCGTTACAGGCAAAAGGTTGCATGCAAAGAATTTTACGATAAATGTAACAAGGCTCATGTTTCCGGCAGGAATGCCATTGAGCAAAGAAGAAAGGATTCCGACAGGAATAAAGTACATGTTTGCCACACAGTGCTCGAATCCACACAGAACAAACAGGAATATTGGCAGGTACATGGCCGCAATCTTACTCATGATGTCAGCCGCCGAAACGGAAGCCCAGACTGCTATACAGACCATGAAGTTACACAACATTCCGCGCAAGAAAGCCTGAATGAACGAAAGGTTTACTTTTGTAACGGCAACATTTATGACCATCTGCTTCATTGAGCCGTCAAAATAGTCAAGCAGACCAGAAAATGCAACTATAAGGGCAATTGCAAGTCCACCTATAAAGTTTCCAAGGTATACAACAACCCAGTTATTAATAAGTCCTTTTACAGTAGCACGTTTGTCAAGGACAGCCATGATAATAAGACTGTTGCCTGTAAAAAGCTCTCCTCCGCCAACAAGAATCATCATAAGCCCAATAGGGAACACAAGTGCACCCAAAATGCGGCCGATAGCCTGAGGCTGCACGCCAAAAGATGCTATGGAACTTCCAAGACCGCCCATTGCAATGTAAAGTCCGCCAAATATTGCAAGCATGAGCATGCGTCCTGTTGGCAGCTTTGACTTACTTGCACCAATATCAACATATAACTTTGCTATTTCTGCTGGTGAATTCATAATTTTTCATTATAACTTATAGGATTTAATATTTCAACTTGTTTTTAGCAATATGTTTTTTCAGGCATGATACAACTACATGAAAATATGCTATTATATTTCAAATGATATTAAATATCAGCGGCAGGACGGATATTGTACAGTATTTTTCCGAATGGATGTTCAACAGGTTCCGAAAAGGTGAAGTGCTTGTACGAAATCCCATGTTCCAGAACAAAATAACACACTATGAGCTGACTCCTCAGAAAATAGACTGCATCGTATTCTGCTCCAAAAATTACGCACCTGTACTTGATCGCCTGCACGAAATTACAGACAGGTTCCCAAGTTATTTCCACTACACGATTACAGCTTACGGCAAGGATATTGAGCCTGGCGTACCGTCTATTGACGAAAGCATTGACACATTGCTGCACCTAGAAAAGCTTGTCGGAGCAAAACGCATTGCATGGAGATATGATCCGGTCCTGCTTACAAAAAAATATACAGTACAGCAGCATCTGATTACATTTGAACACATGGCGGCAAGACTTTCAGGTCATATCGACCGATGCATATTCAGCTTTGTGGAGATGTATAAAAAGCTGGAGTTCAACATGCCGGAGATTGTTCTTTTTACGGAAGAAGACATGGAAATTCTTGCAGAAGGTTTCGGCAAGATTGCAGCGAAGTACCACATTTACATTCAGACATGCGCCTGCCAGACTGACTATTCACATTACGGCATTCACAGTTCCGGTTGCGTGACGCTCCCCATTCTGACAAAAGCGACAGGGCTTGCATTTAAAGAGCTAAAACACAGAGGAATGCGTAATGGCTGCCGATGCATGACATATAATGACATGGGCAGATACGATACATGCATAAATGGCTGCAAATACTGCTATGCAAACCAAAATGCAGAACTTGCCCGACAAAACTATGCATTATACGATGCAAAATCTCCAATGCTCATTGACAGCATTAATGAAGGGGACATCGTTTCCAATTCAAAGCAGGTTTCGTTTCTGGAAAACGCAAGCTCTCAGCTCGCTCTGCCATTTTAACCAGCAATCACTACAGAATAAAGCCTTTTTATGCACACCTGCTGCCAGAGGAGCTGCCGTTACATTTTTGGCAGATGATTTGCGTTTTAGAAGCATCGCAATACTGCTCTTCAATAATCACGTGCCCTATTTCATCTGCCACAATCTTTCCTTCAAGCGGATTTTTTACACTGTCAATTTTTCCAAGGACACAAGCCTGTACAGAGCTTTTTTCAAACGCAAGGTCGCAGCTTTCCATTGTACAGTTTTCAAGTACAAGGTTTTTGCAGTAGCAGAAGGGCTGAGTTCCGATTATCTTACAGTTGATTAATGTAAGATTTTCCGAGTACCAGCCAAGATACTCCCCTTTTACAATGCTATCACGAACAGTAACGTTTTTAGTATGCCAGAAAGCGTCTTTTGTATCCAGCTCAGAATTGTTTATTTCAACATTTTCATCATACTGAAAAGAATATTTTCCTTTCATTTTAAGTCCAGTAATTTTTGCATTCGTAACCTCAAAAAAAGGATATTCTGACTGCTCTATCAAAACATTTTCAATCAGGACGTTTCTGCATTTCCACAAAAACTCAGTCGAGTTAACAGAAGAATTTCTTACCGTAATGTCTTCACATTCCCGTAAAGCCTTAATTCCATTCAACCGGCTTTCTTCTATTATGATGTTTCTGTCATACCAAAGGGCTGCACGACAATTTTCGGTAAGAGTAGTATCAGCAATTCTGGCGGTCTCTACATGCCATAAAGGATAGCGCAAGTTCATAAAGCAACCAGTCATATAAATGTCACGAGTTTCTTTTAGAGCAGATTCACCGTCAGCAGGACCGTCAAAGCGGCAATTTTTTACAACAGCTCCGTTAAGCCCATACAATGCCCGCTCCTGATCAAAAGTTTGATTCTCAAAAATCATATTCTCGCCCCCATCATCGGTAATAAGCAACATCGCGTTACTTATCTAAAATGTACGACATCTTTTCCAAGATGTCAATAAAAAAAACATATTTTAATGACAAAATGTAACTTATTGCACAATTTTAAAAAGCAGTGTATATTAATTTTATGGCAGAATCCACAAACACGTCAGCTTTTATCCGTGCCAGAAGCGATGAGCACAAAGAAGAACGACTTTCTCAAATAAAAAATGCAGCGGCAGAGCTTTTTGCTACCATGCCATATTCAGAAATAACCCTCACAACTATTGCCGAGAAACTGGACTGGTCTAGAGCAAACCTTTACAAATATGTCACTACAAAAGAAGAAATAATTTTGGAAATTACATCTGACAAGATGACTACTTATTACAATTCATTGCTTGCAGCTTTTCCAGAAGGAAATCAATTTTCAAAAGAAGTTATTGCCGAAGTGTGGGCTGGAATTTTAAATGCCAATCAGGATTACATGCGGTATGTTGCATATTTAAATCCTGTAATTGAAACAAACGTAACGGTAGACCGTCTGGCTGTTTTCAAAAAGAAATATTATGATCTGGCTTACACTCTGACAGACAGACTTAGCGAAATGCTCAAAATTCAAAAGGATAGTGCCTACAAGCTACAGCTTGATGTTTTGTTTTACGCTTCATCAAATGCTGCATGCTGTTGCAAAAACCCATTAGTGCAGGAAGCTTTAAAGAAAATAAACATTATGCCCCCGCAAATGGATTTTTACGGGGATATAAAGGATTTTCTGCAAATGCGGTTAAGCTGGAAAACTACGCCGTAATCTTAGTAAATGCTTCCATTACGGCTTCTTCATGTGGCAGGCCACGTTCTTCTGCATGACTTATTTCCACAAGCATGCGGTGATAATCGTTTGGAATTATCTTCTTAAAGAACGGCAGGTAAGTTTCAAAATCGGCAAGGATTTTTTTACCCAATTCAGAGCCGGTTTCCTTAGTATGCTTTTCAATCAAGTTTTTAAGCATACCAATATCGTGCTGCTCACTAACTTCACTCATGCTTACAAGCTGCTTGTTTACAGCTTTGTACAACTGATGGTTCATATCCAGAATATATGCAATTCCACCACTCATACCTGCAGCAAGATTACGTCCTGTCTGACCAAGGATAACGGCAATGCCACCAGTCATGTATTCCAGACCATGATCGCCACAACCTTCAACAACAACAGTAGCTCCAGAATTGCGGACACAGAAACGCTCGCCTGCAATTCCGTTTATGTAAGCTTCTCCACTTGTAGCACCAAACAATGCAACATTACCAATAATAATGTTTTCTTCAGCCTTGTATGGAGCATCAGGCGAAGGATGAACGACAATCTTTCCGCCACTCAACCCCTTACCAAGATAATCATTTGCATCGCCTGTAAGGCGCATAGTCAATCCCTTTGGAATGAAAGCACCAAAGCTCTGACCACCACCACCAGTACAGTTTACAGTAAATGTATCTTCTGCAAGGGAACTGCCAAACTTGCTCTGAATCTCAGAGCCAAGAATTGTTCCAACAGTTCTGTTTGTAGAAGAAACCACAATGTCAGTACTGCAAGGTGAAACCTTACCTTTATTCAATGCCTTTTCAAACTTTTTCAAAAGGATGCTTTCATCGATTGTTTCTTCAAGTTTGAAATCGTATACATCAGCAGGGTTAAAATGGGTCCTGTCATTTTCTTCTGGAACCCAGCCGATAATGCGGCTCATATCCACCAAATTTGAACGAGAAGAAGGAGCTTTGTCTTTCAGGCAAAGTTTATCTGTACGGCCAACCATTTCTTCTACGGAATGGAATCCAAGCAGAGCCATAATTTCACGCAATTCCTGAGCAATAAACTTCATAAAGTTTTCTACATATTCAGGTTTACCAATGAATTTTTCACGCAATGCAGAATTCTGAGTTGCCACACCAAACGGGCATGTATCTTTCTGACACACACGCATCATGCGGCATCCCATTGTAACAAGAGGAGCTGTTGCAAAACCAAATTCTTCTGCACCAAGAAGAGCTGCAATAGCAACATCACGTCCGCTCATCAATTTACCGTCTGTCTCAATAACAACACGGCTTCGAAGTCCGTTCTGAATGAGCGTCTGATGAGTTTCTGCAAGTCCTAACTCCCACGGCAATCCTGCATGGTGAATGGAACTTATAGGAGCAGCTCCTGTTCCACCATCGTGCCCCGAAATAAGAATTACCTGAGCACCTGCTTTTGCAACACCAGCTGCAATAGTTCCGACCCCAGCCTCACTTACAAGCTTTACAGAGATGCGTGCCTTACGGTTTGCATTTTTCAAGTCATATATAAGCTGTGCCAAATCTTCTATAGAATAGATATCATGATGTGGTGGTGGTGAAATCAAAGCAACACCAGGAGTTGCATATCTTGTTTTTGCAATCCATGGGTAAACTTTCTTTCCTGGAAGATGTCCACCTTCACCAGGCTTAGCACCTTGTGCCATTTTAATTTGAATTTCCTGGGCACTCAAAAGATATTCTTCCGTAACGCCAAAACGTCCTGAAGCAACCTGCTTGATTGCACTGTTATATTCTGTACCAATGCGCTCAGGTTTTTCACCGCCCTCACCAGAATTGCTTTTGCCGTGCAGATGATTCATTGCAGCCGCCATGCACTTGTGAGCTTCTTCACTGATGGAACCATAACTCATTGCACCAGTTTTAAATCTGCGGACAATGCTGTCCACGCCTTCAACTTCTTCAATTGGAATTGCAGAAGATTTTTCGTAATCTATCTTGAGCAATGCACGCAAGGTGTGAGGTTTTTCAACAGAATCAACCAGCGCTGTATATTCCTTAAAGCGGCCATAATCGCCTTTCTGCGTTGCTTCCTGCAAAGCAACAATTGTTTCTGGATTATAAAGATGGTCTTCGCAATTAGGACCGCGACGCAATTTATGATTTCCAACGCTATCAAGAGTTGTATCCACAGTCAATCCAAGCGGATCAAAAGCTCTGTTGTGATGATAGTTTACATCATCTTCAATTTCCTTCATTCCAATACCGCCAACACGGCTTACAGTATTGGTAAAATATTCATCAACAACTTCTTTTGCAATGCCGACTGCTTCAAAAATCTGTGCAGACTGATAAGACTGTATTGTGCTTATGCCCATCTTAGCCGCAATCTTGACAATGCCGTTAAGCAGTGCAGAGTTGTAATCATCAATTGCAGTGTGATAGTCTTTGTCCAAAATCTTTTTATCTATCAGTTCTGCAATGCACTCGTGTGCAAGGTAAGGGTTTACGGCACGCGCACCATAGCCAAGAACCATAGCCGCCTGATGAACATCCCTAACCTCAGCACTTTCAAGCACAATAGAAATTGCGGTACGCTTTTTTGTGCGGATTAAATACTGCTCAACGGCACTTACAGCAAGCAAAGAAGGAATTGCAACGTGGTTTTCATCAACACCGCGGTCAGAAAGAATGATGATGTTTGAACCACCACGGTAAGCCCTGTCTATTGAAACAAAAAGCTCATCAAGTGCAGCTTTCAATGATGTGTTTGTATAATACAAAATAGAAACAGTCTCTGCCTTTAAGCCGCTCTTGTTAAGATTTTTAATCTTAAGCAAATCAACACCAGTAAGAATAGGATGATTGATTTCAAGAACAGAGCAACTTTTGCTTTCTGGTTCAAGCATGTTGCCGTCACTACCAAGATATACCGTAGTATCTGTAACAATCTTTTCGCGCAAAGAGTCAATCGGAGGGTTTGTAACCTGAGCAAACAGCTGTTTAAAATAAGAGAACAAAGGAGGATGCTTGTCAGAAAGAACGGCCAAAGGTGTATCGACACCCATAGATGCCGTTGGCTCAATGCCAGTCTTTGCCATTGGCAAAATCATTTCGCGGACATCTTCATAAGTCCAACCGAATGACTTGTACAAAATGTCACGCTCTTCCTGTGTGCTGACAGGAATCTTTTTGTTAGGAATAGTCAGTTCACGCAGTTTTAGCAAATTCAAATCCAACCATTCTCCATAAGGATAAAGGTGTGAATAATATTCCTTGCACTCTTTATCGGTTATGACTTTTTTATTTTTCGTATCTACAAGAAGTATGCGGCCAGGCATGAGTCGCGACTTCTTTTCTATATTACTTTCCGGAATATCAAGAACACCAACTTCACTTGAAAGTATAAGCATTCCGTCTTTTGTTGTGTAATAGCGTGAAGGACGCAGACCATTGCGGTCAAGTGTTGCACCGACTAAATCGCCATCGCTGAAAATGATTGCGGCAGGACCATCCCATGGCTCCATCATTGTTGCCCAGTAATGATAGAAATCCTGCTTGTCTTTGCTCATGGTAATGTCATTACGCCATGGTTCTGGAATGCACACCATGACGGCAAGAGGGAGGGGCATTCCATTCATTACAAGGAATTCCAATGTATTGTCGAGCATGGCAGAGTCAGAACCATTTGTATTAACAGCAGGGAAAACCTTGCGGATATCTTCATCACTCAAAGTTGGAGAAGCAAGAGTTTCTTCACGGGCAATCATGCGGTCTGCATTTCCGCGTATTGTGTTGATTTCACCGTTGTGGGCAATAAAGCGGTTTGGATGAGCACGCTCCCAGCTTGGCTGCGTGTTTGTACTGAAGCGCGAATGAACAATAGCAAGGGCGGAAACATAATCTTCGCTAAGCAAATCCAGATAAAATGTACGCAACTGGTTTACAAGAAACATTCCTTTATAAACTATTGTTCTGGAAGAAAGGGAAGCTACATAAGTTTGAAGCTGGGAATGTTCAAACTGACGGCGAAGAACATACAGCCTGCGGTCAAAATCAATTCCCTGTGCAACATCAGCAGGGCGCGCAATAAAACACTGCATGATTACCGGCATGCAGTCCTTAGCCCTTTGTCCAAGAACATTTTCATTTACAGGAACATCTCGCCAACCTAAAAATTGAAGCCCTTCCTTTTTTGTAAGGAATTCGATCATCTTCTTTGCCTGAGCACGAAGATACTGATCCTGTGGAAAGAAGAACATTCCTACGCCGTAATCGCGTTCCCCTCCTATTTCAAATCCCAGTTCTTTTGCAACGTGAGAAAAGAAATTATGAGAAATTTGAAGCAGAATGCCAACACCGTCTCCAGTTTCGCCAGTGGCATCTTTTCCAGCACGATGCTCCAGTTTTTCTACAATAGAAAGGGCATTATCTACAATCTTGCGCTCTGCCTTTCCGTCGATGTTTACTACCAGTCCAATACCGCAGTTATCATGTTCAAACTGTGGTTCATACAATGTCTTTTTCACACCAGCCCCCTTACTTGCCAGTTGATATTTTATGCAAAAAAAAGACGTCCGGTTTGACCCACCTGCTGTGCGGACACAGTTAGTGCGTCAAACCGGACGTCTTTGTCGATAGAATCAGTATATATGAATTCTGCATATTTATGCAAGTAGTTTATTCAGATGTTTTAAAATCTTCCTGGTCTAAAGGGGTGTTATCTGCATACTGCGTGCTGCATGATTCTATTTCTTTTTTGCTCCACAGCCGTCCATGGTTCATTCCAGGGCAATCGGCAGAACATTCGTCCCACATTGCCTTATCTTTTACAATCCAATCCCAAAAAGGATAGGTCGAACACTGGATTGGGCGGGCTTCGTATGCAGAACAGCCTTCGTCCCACAAAATGCAGTCGTTATTCTTTTTTGATTGCAGGGCGAGCACGATTTTTCCACCGTAATACATTTCCCACTTGCAATATTTTTCTATAAATATCTGTGGTGTCATGCGGTAAAAATTACAAAGTGCAAGCAAATCGCGTTTTGAAAGATATACAACTCCAGGTGTTTTTCCGCAACATCCAGAGCATCGCTTGCATTCAAAATGCAGCCCATCTTCATAAAAAGATTTCATAGGTTTCAGTATAGATTACACTTTCATGAGCGACTTTTCAAGCAAAATCACAAAAAGATGAGGGAGATTTGATCAAACCGGCTAATGCTTCAACAATATGCTTCCGGGTCAGTCTTTTTTGTAAATTTTTCATTTTTTTTCCAAAAATATGTACAAAAAGTACTAATCAAAAGGAATATCATATATAGGAGCAAAAATGAAAAACATAAAACCCTTTGAAGACCTTACATTTCACGACGATTTCATGTTCGGGCTTGTAATGCAGGACACGGAAATCTGCCGCAAGGTGTTGGAATGCCTTATGGGCATTAAGATAAAGAAAATAAGTTTTCCAGAATCGCAGAAAGCTTTTGAGCCGTTTTACTCGTCTCACGGCATAAGACTTGACGTTTATGTGCAGGGCGAAAATACAATCTACGATGTTGAGCTACAGAACAAGAACGAAAGCAATATCGGCAAGCGTTCACGATACTACCGCGGAATGATGGACATTGACCAGCTTTTGAAAGGTCAGGACTACTCAAAGCTAAAGAAGAGCGTTATAATATTCTTGTGCAGGTTTGATCCGTTCGGTAGGAACGAACCATGCTACACCTTCAAATACAGGTGTGATGAGAATAAAAAAGTAGACCTTAAGGACAGTTCTGTCGTGAAGGTCTTTAACTGTACGGCTTACGAAAACGAAAAGAATGAGAGTCTACAGGAATTTCTTAGGTTCGTGCAGACAGGAACACCAGAGTCAGACCTGACAAAGGAGATAGAGAACATGGTAGAACAGCAGAAGACAGTAGAGGCAAACAAGGGCTTGTACTTTTACATGAGCATACACGACCAAGATAAGATAATTGAAGGCAGAAAAGAAGGCATCAGTATTGGAAGAAAAGAGGGCATGCAAGCCGGCATGGATGCAAATAAAATTTCAAATGCCAGAAACCTGCTTGCAATGAAAGTCTTGTCTCACAAGCAGATTGCACAGGCTGTTGAGCTGCCAATTGAAAAAATTGAAGAGCTGGCGGCTGAGATAGCAAAAGAGGTAGCTTTGCAAGAAGTGTAGCGCACTCTATGCAAGTTGAAAAGCAAAAAAGGCTGTCCAACATGAAATTTTATACCACCGGCACAGCAACATTTGCAGTTTTCTAAGAAACTGTGCCATGAATCCTTAAGAGGTTGTGTCGCAAGTACTTAAGTAGTTGTGTCTCAATTTCTTAAGTACTTGTGTCATGACTACTTAAGAAATCGCATCATGAACTCTTAAGTAATCATGTCATAAAACCTTAAAGTTTTGAAATGTTCCAGGAGAAAATCAATCAAATATCAACTTTTTATCTTCTGCAATACGCCAGTTAATAGAGCCTTTAAAAACACCCTGAATTTCAGCTATAATGAAAAGCATGACGGCATTGGAAAAATATTACAATAAATTTAATGAAGAACACCGCCTTGAAACACGACACGGCATTGTAGAATTCACAACTTCAATGAAATACATTCATGAATGCATACAAAAGTGCATGGAAGAACGCAAATGCGAAAGAAAGGATGTAAAAATCCTTGACATAGGAGCAGGTACTGGACGCTACTCCGTTGCGCTTTCAAAAGAAGGGCATTCCGTTACAGCCGTCGAACTTGTGCCACGAAACCTTGCCGTACTGGAAGCAAAACACTCCGCCGTAAACTGCTGGCCGGGAGATGCCCGCGACTTACACTTTTTACCCGACGAAAGTTTTGACATAACACTTATATTCGGACCGCTGTACCACCTGCACACACAAAAAGACATGCTTACGGCAATTGCAGAAGCACGCCGTGTTACAAAAAAAGGCGGATGCATCCTTGCCGCTTACGTCATGAACGAATACAGCATTCTTACTTATTGCTTCAAGCAGAACCACATAAAGGAAGCTATTGCCCAGAATAAAATTACACCTGACTTTCACACAGTCGTCTCGGAAGACGAACTGTACACATACCTGCGGCTTGAAGACATTGAAGAACTGAATAAACTTTCTGGCTTAAAGCGGGAAAAGATTATTGCGGCAGATGGACCTGCCGACTACATGAGAAGGGAACTCAACGCAATGGATGAAGAAACATTTTCACTTTTTATAGACTATCATCTTGCCACATGCGAACGTCCTGAATTGCTTGGAGCAAGCTCTCATCTTGTAGACATACTGAAAAACTAACGTTTTTCATAAGATAAATTTTAAATAGTTTGACAAACAGCAGAAATCCCCTTACCATTTATAAAGATACTATTATATAAGGAGCCACTCTCCATGACTGCAAACACAAATATCTTTAATAAAAGCATTAAAAGACAGCTTGCAATCAGCATAGGTGCATCACTCTTCTTTCTTCTTTTTTTATGCGCAACTTTCATCTATGTAAATGTAAACAACGGACTTTCAAAACTTTCCAATGACTATCTGACACGCACAGCAGAATACTATTCCTCATCAACAAGAGCCATCATTGCAAATGAATACAATGTATGTGCAACCCTTAAGGCCACAATGGAACAGTATGAATCCATTCCGGCAGGAGAACGCCGTGCATTCTTTGACAACTTACTCAAAGAAGTACTCGTAAAAAATGAAGGCTTTGTAGACACATGGTGCGTCTGGGAGCCTAATGCCCTCGATGGAATGGATGCACAGTATGTAAATGCACCTCATCATGACAAGACAGGAAGATTCATTCCCTACTGGACAAAATCAGGAAGCACAATTGACTGCGTTGAACTTACTGATTACGAAGGTGGTTTCTGGTATGTAGACCCCCTCAGACGTACAAAAGGCATACTGATTCAGCCAAACCTCTATGAAGTCGGAGGGCAAATGATGTGGGTCTGCGGAGTTGCATTCCCTATTCATGACAAAAACGGCAAACCTATCGGTGTTGTCGGGCTGGACATGGCTCTGGACACCCTTTCTACACTGCTCAAATCCGCAAAAATCTATCAGACAGGAAGCCTTTCGCTTATTGCCCACTCAGGTTTGATTGCAGTAGACAAAGATGAGTCCATAGAAGGTCAGATTTTCGACAAATTTTCTACAGGCCCGGTCTCTCAGAAATTCAAAGATTCTGCAAAGACACTGGAAACAATCACCTACACAGAAAAGGGTGACTTTCATATATTCCAGCCAATCAAGGTTGAAAATGCGGACGAAGTTTGGTTTGTAGGACTAAACGTACCTGAATCCGAAATAAACAGAGTGCAGAAAAGCGTAGGTGCAATAGTTATCGTTGCATTCATCATCATTCTAATCATCATGATGGCCGTAGCCTACATCCTCATTGGAAGAACCACACGGGAAATCAATAAGGGTGTTGAGGCAATGAAAAACATTGCACAGGGCGACGGAGACCTTACTGTGCGCATGCACATAAAGCGCAGAAACGAGCTTGGAGACATGTACACATACTTTAACAAGACTATCGAAAAAATTCAGAACTCCATAAGTGCAGTAAAAGATGAATCAAACAAAATGTCAGAGCAGGGTGTTGCCCTTGCGGACAACATGAATGATACGGCAGCTGCGGCAAACGAAATTACAGCAAACATTGAATCTGTAAAACATCAGATACTGCAGCAGAGCAGCAACGTAAAGGATGCAAAAGGAGCTCTTTCTTCCATAAATGAAAGCGTTGCATCCCTTGTAAGTAACATTCAGAGTCAGAGTGCAAGCGTTGTAGAATCATCTTCGGCTGTTGAAGAAATGGTTGCTAACATCCGTTCCGTTACAGACATCCTGAAAAAGAACAGCTCTACAATCAAAAAACTGGAAGGTTCTTCAGAAGCAGGCAAAAACAACATTTCACAGTCAGTTGAAGCAACAACAAAGATTGAACAGCAGTCAAAGATTCTGCTTGAAGCAAGTAAAGTCATTCAGAACATTGCAAGCCAGACAAACCTTCTTGCAATGAATGCCGCAATAGAAGCGGCTCATGCCGGTGAAAGCGGACAGGGATTCAGTGTTGTTGCAGATGAAATCAGAAAGCTTGCGGAAGAATCAAACAAGCAGGGCAAGAACATTACGAAAAACCTGAAAGAAGTTTTGGGCAGTATTTCAGAAGTTTCAAAAAGTTCAAGTACGTTGCAGCAGGACTTTAACGAAATTTACGACCTTACACAACAGGTCAGCCAGCAGGAAATTACCATCATGAATGCAATGCAGGAACAGTCTGAAGGCGGCGACCAGATTCTGAAAGCCATGAAGCAGATAAATGACATAACCGTAAACGTAAAAGACGGTGGAGACACAATGCAAAGCGCAACGTCAACTGCAAATCATGAAATGGACAGCCTGCTGCGCCTTACAGACGAAATTACTGCCAGCATGGAAGAAATGGCTATGGGTATTGAGAATATCAACAACTCAATTAACAGCGTCAACGACATGACACACAAGAACACAGAAAGCATTCAAGCACTGAGCCATATCGTTGGAATGTTCAAGGTATAGAATGGCATTTCTAAGCCGCTAAAATATGGCGGCTTAGAATATCGAAAACCATTCTGCAGAAACAGAAGCCCCTTCTGCTTTTGCATCTGAAAATGTTTCGCGAAGACTGTCCATAAACAGAGCATCCTGTTGCCACAGTTCCTTGCAATTTAAAAAGCGGATGTTCCACTGCTCATGCGGATCTAAAAGCACATCATAAAGAGCATCCAGATTGCATCCGTAATAATCTGGCAAATCCAATGCAGTCTTCAGAAGTTCATGCACTTGCATACGAATATCTTCCGATGCATTTACCTTGCCAAAATCTATCGTCACCTGCATTTATTCGTCTCCGTAAAGCTTTTCAAAAGAAACGTAATGGTCTTCGGTGTAATAAATGAGCCCGTCATTTGAAAAAACTATTCTCTTTGCACCGCGTGAAGATTTTCCCATCGTGTCAATGTCACATTCCGTGTATGCCCTGCCGTTTTTTTTGGGAAGAACGCCTTCCCTGTTTCCAAACCTGTCACCGCCTATGCTCTTTCCTGGAGCATAGGGCTCTAAGCTTCCACCAGTCCACCCCAAAGCCTGTGCTTCTTTTTTGGTAATGTAGTTTTCTGGCAGATGATTATAGGTATATATATAGAAGGAAACATCATCTTTTGAGTCATAATGCCCGTCTTCCGAAATCTTTGGAGATGAAACACTTTGAGAAGAGGGGATTTCTGCTCCAGAATCATCTGGCACGGCAGAAATCTTTTTATACAGTGAAAAGGCAAGGGCAATCGCAAAAACAACGCCCCATAAAATCCGAGTTAATTTCTTATTCATTGAAAAACATTATACTGCATTTTGGATTATTTAGCAAAATTTCATTTCATGATACAGTTTTAATATGAAATTACGGACACTATTCAGCTTTTTAAAAAAATCGATAGGTATAAAATTACTGGCCACGCTTGTGCTAACCTCTTGCTTATTCGCATTTATAAAACTTGTTAATATAATACTGCCGTTCTTTGTAGAAAAATTTATCAATGACATACAGAAAGGAAAATTCTGTTCCCTATATCTGTATGAAGCAGCTTGTATCTATGCGGTTTCATTTTTAATGCAAAGTTTAGTTTCCTATATATATGGCAGAAAACAGATTCAAGTCAAGAACCGACTTCAGCTTAAGCTCACTGACTCAATACTCCGTCAAAATCCTCAGCGCATAAAGACTTTAGGAGAGGGATTCTTCTCTAAATTGCTTGACCAGTCTGTTGACACAATAGTAAACACCATAACGCCATACAATGTGTATACTGCATTATTGATATTTCAGAATATTATAATAATAGTCATACTGTACTCAAAAAATCGATGGGCAGGTTCCTTATGCACGGTTCTGTTCATATTTTATTTTGTGGCTTACATTATAAACAGCCGTCTGTTTTCTGCAATACTCATGGAATTTATCGAAAGAACCAATTCCTCCATGTCCGTAACTTATGATTTTATACGCGGAAACAAATCTCTTGTGGCATCACAAAAAGCCCTTGCTTTTGCAAATACATCCATAAGAAAAATACTTTACAAGGTCAGAGCATCAGAATTCAGACTTCAATTTTTCTTTGATTTATTGTTTTCAACCCTAAACAACCTCATACAACCTTGCATCAACCTTCTTATGATTGCAATCTTAGGGCATGATGTAATAAGGAACGGAATGAGTTTCGGAACATTTGTCTTAATCATAACATTTTACAATATCTTTCAATCTGGCTTGAACAACTTTCAGTCAGTTGCAGACACTTTGTTCAGGGCACAGGGAGCTGTAGAGAGCCTTGCAGAATTTACCTCGCAGGATACATCAATAATAAGAAAAGGATTGGATTATAGTAGTACAGAATATTTTTTTCATGCAGAAAATCTTTTCATGACAGCAGGGACAAGAACTATCTTAGAGAAATCCTCCTTTGTGCTTGAATGCGGACGGCATTATGCGCTAATCGGCTTTTCAGGGCTAGGGAAAAGCAGTCTTGCGAATGCTTTTTTAGGGCTTCGTTCTGTTGATTCAGGAAATATATGGTTTATGAATCCTAATAATGAAGTATCTGAAGTCTGGTCTTTTGAGAATATGGCATGGCTTAGTCAAGATACGGATATATTCAACATGTCTTTGGAAGAAAACATTTTTTTAGGCGATGAACACGATGAAGCAGAGTATCAAAGCCTTATAAAACTATTCGGACTGGAAAACCTTTTAAATCGCCAGATGGGAAGTTTAGGTTCTTGTATTTCTGGTGGAGAAAAGAAACTTGTAGGTCTTGCACGCTTCATACATCAGCTTAAGACAAAAGCCTTTTATTTCATAGATGAAGGCTTTGTCTCTTTAGATGCTTATACAAAGCATAAAGCCCTAACCATAATAAAGGAGGTCCTGCATGGAAAAACAGGAATTTGCATTACTCATGATAATGAAGTGTTTCAGGCTTTGAGCGACAGCATTCTTCTGTATGACTCCGAATGCTATCTGTCTCAGATAGAAAAAACAGGCTCAAAGCCCTTGCAGGAGTATCTGAAGTAGCAAAATGCAGACGTTTTTTGCTGAAATTCCACCTTTCATCCCAAAAAAACGACGTTTATCCCAGTTTTGTTGACAGAACTATAAATTCAGGTGTAAAATTCAGTCAAATTCAGAAGAAAACGTGAGAATTACACTTGGGAATAGTGGACAAAACTGTTATAGGAGGCTGTATGTCAGTAAAAAATGTTAGCAAAAAGTCCTTCACGGGTATTGACAAAAACCGCGTAAAATGTTATGGGGGGGGTACTTTGTAAAACAGTAAAACCGCTGAAAGCGGTACTTTTCAGTGCGTTACTCCTTTCCTTTCTATTATTAAGCACGACCTTCATTTCATGTGCAGGCGGAGCTGGCAGTCCTGCCTCAGGTGGCAGTGCTGAGGCAACGTCACTTTGCATTCAGCTTCCCGCAAGCGTTGAGGTTCCTGCAAAATACCTTGCGAGAACCGCCCAGTATGCAAAGGTTGACTCAAACTTTGAGACCTTTACAGTATCAATCACTTCTTCTTCATATAAATCTACAAAATCATGCGGACGCGGCGAAAAGCTGACGTTCTCAAACATTCCCGTAGGGCATTACGATGTAGTTGCCCTTGCCAAAAAGGCTGACGGTGCCGTTACCGCCAAGGGCACGACTACCGTTGACGTTGAGCCGGATGTTACAAAGACTGTCAGAATTACCCTTACAAGGCTTGACTACCACACAGTGCAGTTTTTGAACGAAGACGGCTCAACAATTTCGTCACAGGACGTTTCAGACGGCTATACGGCAACGAAGCCTGCAAATCCAGCCCCTTCTGCAGGAAAGATGTTCTCATTCTGGACGGCTGACGCTACCGTAGGCGCCTCTTCTACTCCGTTTGATTTTAATACACCGATAACTGGCGACACTACGCTAAAACCTGTGTTCGGTGTAATAACCTACACAGTAAAATACGTTTCTCCTGTCGGAAGCTTTACCGATGCCTCATTTACTGCAGCCACTGCTTCAAGCTACTCATTACCGTCAACAAGTGGCGTAACAGGGCTTACGTTTGGTGGCTGGTATTCTGATGCAGCATTCAGCAGTAGTGTAGATGTGGCTTCCGTAAGGGATATTACGACCTTTACAAAGAAAGATGACATTCATTACGAAAAGACGATTTACGCAAAATGGACTGCAAAGGTTCAGTTCAAGGGCGAGAATGTCAGCACTCATTCAATAGAAACTATCATGACTGGTTTTGACGGCATTTGGTACGGCGCTAAGGTTTCAAATCCTGGGGAGCCAACTGTTCCGACAGGAGCAACCTTCGGCGGATGGTACACAGGAACTTACAACGAATCTACTGGTAAGGTAACCTTCGGTTCTGAGTATGACTTTAATTCTGCTGTAACTGAGGACATTACACTTTACGCAAAGTGGAACTTTGTAATGCATAACGTAACTTATGTTTCTGCACCTAGAGCTGTTCCTACAGGAACTGCAACAGAGTTTAGGGAAATAGAAGGAATTCCAACACTGCCGACAATTTCGTCACCTACAGCTGCTGGCTGTTCATTTGTTGGATGGACACAGGACGAAAACTTTACTTTGGACACAACTCCAATAACCTCAATTCCTGCAAATACGACTACTGACGTAACTCTATATGCAATATGGAAGGTTGGAGTTTACTTTATGAATGATCTAGGCTCAACAACCTCTTTCGTAGTTTATGGGGGAGCACTTACAAAACCTACAGATCCTACAAAGTCTGGAGCAACGTTCGGCGGATGGTACAAGGGTACTGTGGATGGAGAAGGTAATGTAACGCTTGATGATGAAGCCTATGACTTTGATGATGCCGATAAAAACAAAGTTACAAAAAGCATTGACCTGTATCCAAAGTGGCTGTATACAAACTTTACTGGAACTGCCGCAGAATTCCTTGCTGCAGAATTTGCTTCAAATACTGCGGCAACGGCATACACGGTAACAATTACGTCTGCCACAAGTGCAGAGCTTAAGGATATTGCAAAGGCTATTGGAACTCCTTCAAACGCTCATTATAAGGACGTGTACATAAACCTTGACCTGTCGGGATGTGGCGCAACTGAAATAGAAGATTACACTTTCTATGCATCAAGTTCTAATGGAGGTGGAGGATATAAACTGGAAACTTACCTCACGGGAATTACACTTCCATCAGGATTAACTACACTGGGAAATTCTGCAATAAGAGGATGTAAAGGTATTACTGGCAACATTACAATTCCAGCAAGTGTTACAATAATAAAGGGTCGTGTGTTCCAAGATTCTGGAATTAGTTCTGTTACAATTCCAAATACTGTTACTGAAATATGTGAAAGGGCATTTTTGTACTGCAGTAATCTTACAAGCGTTACAATTCCTGCCAGTGTAACTAAGTTTTATAATGACGTTTTTAGCTACTGTGACAATCTTGCAACGGTTACTGTTGAAGGTACTAATAAGTGGAATGCTTATGGTTCAGGTAATAATGTACTGAATGGTAGCAATTTAGTATTAGATGCAAGTAATATAGATTATCATAGTGATAGTGCAAGCCTTTATTTTAAAAGATTAGGCTCGTAAATCTTAGCTGACACAGAAAGTTTGAGACTGTGAAGTCTTTTCTGTGTACGAGCCGTCTGTAATCAAACGCAGACGGCAGCTTTTAATACCCTTTGTACAGCATACAAACAAAAAAGCCTGAGTTTCTGCAAGTGAAGAGAACTTCACACAATTGAAAAAACTCAGGCTTTTTCTGTCTTAAATTGCTGTATTGTCGGCTACGACTTAGCTATTCTGTAGCAGAAGTTGCGACTGATTTACGAGCACGAATAAAAAGAGCCGTCTGCAATTATGAAGCGAACTTCAATCATGCAGACGGCTTTCATGTAAGCACAGCCAACAAAAATGTTGACATTTTATGTGATGTCACGGTCTAACGGACTAACAAAAAAAGGCTGTCCAAGAAGCAAAAGCTTCACTCGGACAGCCTTTTTTTACTATTCAGCTTGTATAGTGTGCGCTACACTTCTTGCAAAGTTACCTCTTTTGCTAGCTCTGCTGCCAGCTCCTCAATCTTTTCAATCGGCAAGCCAACACCTTTGGCAATTTGCTCATGAGTAAGGATATTCATGGCAAGAAAGTTTCTGGCATTTGCAATTTTTGCTTCATTCATGCCTTCTTCCTTTGACCTTCTTAGACCGTCCGCTATGTCCCTCCTGTCACCATCGATTCGTCCTTGCTCAATCCACCGCCAGCGGTCATCGCTCAATGCCGCCAGTACAACTTCTGCGTTCATGATGCCCTCCTCTGATTCTGTAATGCTGTCTATCAAGTCCTGACTTACAGGGTTGTCTGCTTCCTTTAAAAATGTACCCCATTTTATTGCTGCTGGCAAGGCTGAAATGTCAGCAGCATCTTCAATTTTGGGAAGCTTTGTAAGCTCAAGGAATATTACGTTGAGTATTTCTGCAAGTCTTGAGCCGTCACTGATGTCAGTCATTGTGTAGTGATGCAGCGGATTAAAGTTGCCCTTGTCATAAGTAAAGTTAAGGACTGAAATCTGGTAAGACCTCGGAAGCTCATTCCAGTCGTCCCCTACATGAGGTGAGGAGCTTGCAAGCCGAGCCGCATAGTATTCCGCACGCTTGGCGTATTCGCACTTCTTGTCGTATCCCTGCATCTCAACCTGTGCGGTTGTACCGTCAGCAAGTACGCAGTTGATGTCATAGCGAATTCCTTTTTCACCGTCAAACTGGTTTGCAGGTTCGTTCTGTTTTACAGTAACATCTGTTACATCTTCTTCAATCATTGCTGAAAGGAATGACTTTAATGCCTTGTGGGACTCCTCCGAATTCTGTGTAAAGATAGCCTTGAAAGTGGAGTCAAGGCGAGGATTAAGCATCCTTAAATGTTTATTTTTCATTTTTCCTCCTACATAAGTTATTCCTTTTGATTAGTATTTTTTGTACATATTTTTGGAAAAAAAATGAAAAATTTACAAAAAAGGCTGCCCAAGACGCAAAAAGCTTCACTTGGACAGCCTTTTTTAGTTTTCAATCTGCATAGAGTGCGCTACATCTATTACAAAGTTGCCTCTTTTGCTAGCTCAGCCGCTAGCTCTTCAATCTTTTTTACAGATAGCCCTGTTATATCAGCAATGTCATTTACAGGGTACTTTCGAACCAGCATGTTTCTGGCACTTGCAATTTTGCCGGCTTGCATACCCTCTTTCCTGCCGATGAGAATGCCTTCTTTTCTGCCTTCAATTATCTTGTCTTGGTCGTGTATGCTCATGTAAAAGTACAAGCCTTTGTTTGCCTCTACGGTCTTCTGCTGTTCTACCATGTTCTCAATCTCCCTCGTCAAGTCTGACTCTGGCGTTCCTGTCTGCACGAATTTTAGAAATTCCTGCACCTCTTCATTCTTTTCGTTTTCGTAAGTCATGCAGTTAAAGACCTTTACTACTTTTATAATCTAAAAATAATCTTTCACTTGTCACAGTTTTCTAAGAGTAATCCCTTATTCAAGTAATAAACTATTCTTTCATACATATATTCCTTATAATGAGCAAACCAATTTATAAAAAAGATAATCCCAGGGATTACAAAAATTCCAAGTATTGATACTACCAATGCTTCAAATTCTTGATTTTTTATAACTAAACTTATAAGAATTGGGCAAATTATTGTGGTTACATAGGTTGAGACTTCATTTGTTTTGTATAGTTTTATTAAATTTAATTCATTTGTAAAATAGTTAATATACAGGTTATAATTACTTCGTTTTATACCACAGGATTCAATTTTTTCTTCGAAATAGTTTAAAAAATTTGTTTCTTTTTTTGCGCCTCTTATGTACACTTTTGTTTCTCGTTTTAAGATATATTGCTGAAATGAATATTCAAATATTACAATACAAACCCAACATATAAGACAAATCGCCCAAGCAATAAAATTATCTAAAAAGACATTTGTAACAAAGAATGCAGTAGAAAAAATAAAAAACAAAACTCGAATTAATATAAAAATCACTTTATCCTTTTTAGAACCATTCTTAAGAATTTTAAATCCTTTATAGGCATTAATAATATCCTTTGCTTTTTCATCCAATTCTTCTGCTGTCATTTTTTGCTCCTTAACAGTTTCAATTCTCCAATATCTGTATTTTTTTGTCTGACAACTCTGTTGCATAAACTAGATATCCATCATTCATCATAACGACTTCATCATTCCATATTGCTGCAAACATATCATCAATATTACGTTTTGGGTAATCTGGCTGTTTACGACTTATGTGTTCTTTTATTGTAACATTAGTTTCAAACGGTTTACAGATTTTCTTCCATCCAGACAAAAAATCAGTTGCTTCTTTTTTATCAAGCAATTTCTTTTGTTTTGCAACCCAATAAAAGCCCATGTAACTTATACTGTTGATAGGAAACAATTCATTTACAGAAAAACTTAAAAGACTTCTTCTTGCTCTTTTATCATCTGAACAAAAATTAATACATTTCATCTGTAAGCATTGAGTTAGCGTTATTACAAGAACAGTATCTTTTATTTCGCCAAGATTATTGTCTTTACCTATTTTTGAATCACCATACAGGATAGTCCTAATGAATTCTTCGTCACTTATAATTTCTGATTTATTTCTTAGGGCTTCTAAATCTGTATAATTTCTTTCATAAAATGATGTTGTAAATACATCGCAAGCCTGCTTTAACCAGTCTGCATAAAATTTGACAGCTGAATTTTGAGAAATTTGATAAGAGTCTTTTATTATTTGTAAAATCTGTAAATCTGAAATACAAGTTATTACTTTAGCTGCTATATTATTTTCTAACCATGTCGAGGCAATTTGCTCATGGTCTGTAATTTCCGCTCTATTTTGTTCGTGACAGTAAAAACTATAAGGAAGTTTTAACACGACATCAGAAAGTCTTTCATTCTTAGAATTCATTGTAAGAGAAGTTTTTATTGTAAAATCGGAATCCAAAATAGCAGCTTTCTTTAACATTCCTTACACCTGTTTCTTAAACTTTTCTTCCAAATCTATAAGGAATTCTAAATCATCTTTTGCACGTGAATCAGTTATATTATGTGAATTAAGATTTAATTCAACTAAGGCTTTTAGAGAAGCAAGATTATTCTCAAATGTTGGTTCAAGCCATCTAGTACCACAGTCATGAATATATGCTTCTTCAAGAGTTTTTCGGCTTTCTGATTTTAAAAGAATATCTGCTTGTTCCTCATTATAGCGGCCACATTCAAAAAGCTTTAAAACCATTCCTTTATATGGCATTGCAAAATAATCCATAAAGTGAATAAGATCGTATAAATCAGAATCTGTAAATTCACGGCCAGTAATTTTAATCTGTTTTTCTATCTGTTCTTTAGGAGCTAGAATCAAAGCAGCAAAAGCATTGGCTTCTCTGTCTTCTTCAGATACATCTTCTTCATCAAAATCCTTTCTTGTAAGGATTGAACCTTTTTCGATGTATTCTTCCTGAGAATCTTCTATATATTTATAAATATGATAAAGTTCATGTGCTGCAGCAAAAATCTGATTATTTAATGGAAGTGCAGTATTGATTGTAACAAAAATGATACCGTCCTTAAGGCAGGTAAAAGCCCAAAGTTCAGTATCATCAATAGGAAACTTCAAAAGCTTAATTTCATGTTCTTTTGATTTTACATAGTTTTGAATTACATCAAAAATGCTATCACGGACTATGGTTTCACCAATAAAGGTGTTTCGAAAATCAGAAGCTTTAGTTCTAAGGATATTAAAGCGGTCTTTGTCTTTTAAGAACAAACAGTTTTCTATAAGTTTATTCATCACTCCATACCTGATTGCATTTATCTATGTATTCTTTTGTCTGAAATTTGTGATGGAATGAATACAAATCCATAAGTTTTTCTGCAGTTTCAATCGCAGCCTTACCGCCAGCAGATTTTACTTCTCCCATAAAAAGTTTAATTGGGGAATAAGCAATCTGTGTTTTTTCCTGCACGAGAGAATCCATTGAAACACTGAAATAGTTTGCAATCTTACTCAGTTCTGGAGCCGAAATCATTCTTGCTCCATTAAGCATTTTGCTTATAGTCTGCTTTGGCATATTGAGCGCATCTGCCAAATCCTGCTGCTTTTTCTTAGATGACTTGAGAAGATTGCTGATGTTCATAGCAATAACCTCATTCATACTCATAATTGTTACTCCTATCACTATATATTATAGCACATAATTCCTATTTCGGTTACAAAATTATAGAATTTTAGCTAATAGTTGCGAACATAGCTACTTTTCAATAAAAGTTAAAATTGAATGTATAAGAATTATATGGCATAAATTCTGGCATATGACTTTCAATTTGGCAATCCTTAAAATAATGATAAGCAGCATTATGGAAAAAAGATGGGGCAAGGAGGGGTAATGCATTTGAATTATGGAATACTAAAACTCCTCCTTCTGTCCATGTTTTTTTAGATTCTTCTGTTACAACGTATAAGAATTAGATTCTAATTTTTCTTTTTCTTCTGCAGTGTATACTCTTTGCATTCCGCGAGTCATCCGTGTCTTGAGTAAAGATTGCCTTGAAGGTGCCGTCAAGACGCGGCTTCAACATTCTGAATTGCTTATTTTCGTATAGAAAAGGTGAAAAAAAATGAAAAATCCTTTAACACAACAAGACCCACAGGAAAGTCGCTCAGATTTTCCTGCGGGTCTTTGTTTTCTGTGAAATTAAGTGCTATTTACTTTGCAAATTCGCCAACTCAGCTGCCAGCTCCTCGATTTTTTCCAGTGGCAATTCAACAGCCTGTGCAAGTGTTCTACCATGTTCTCAATCTCCCTCGTCAGGTCTGACTCTGGTTTTCCCGTCTGCACGAATCTTAGAAATTCCTGCACCTCTTCATTCTTTTCGTTTTCGTAAGCTGTACAGTTAAAGACCTTCACGACAGAACTGTCTTTCAGGTCTACTTTTTTATTCTCATCACACCTATACTTGAAGGTGTAGCATGGTTCGTTCCTACCGAACGGATCAAACCTGCACAAGAATATTATAACGCTCTTCTTTAGCTTTGAGTAGCTATTAGTAACAAAAGTTTTTGGAAATCTTTAAAAAATTGTTATATTTAATGGAAATCTATACTTTTTTTTAGAAAATTATACCATTTTTTCACATTATTGTTATAATGACTCGCGGAATTAAAAAAAATTCAATTTGGAGAATATATATGGACACAGTAAAAGGAAAGAAAACAAAAGGGAAAAAACTCTTTTTGGTGATTGTCACAATTCTGGGTGCAATGGTAATCGGTTTGAATTCACTACAAATGTTTATTACCGCAGAAATTGCAAAACGCAATATCAAAGACACCGTTTTAGTTGAATCCAACGAATTGGCAAATCAGGCTTCAATCAGCATTGATCATTTGGTTGATTATTATTTTGCATCTCTTGAATATTATGTACAGTCAGAAGCCGCAAAAAGTCAGGATGATGAAGCTGTCATAAAGTTTATGGCAGATGCCGTTGCCACAAGACCAAGATGTTTTAACTACATTGGCTATGTAAATGCAAAAGGCCACAACTGGACAGACAAAGGCGCAGAACACGATGTAAGCGACAGAGATTACTTTAAGGCAATCATGAGTGGAGCAGACTATTATATAGATAATCCAACAATTGCACGCTCCACAGGGAATATTTCAATGCACGTCTGTAAGGCAATAAAAGTAAATGGACGCCCTGTCGGACTTTTTTATGGTTCTCTTGATCCTGACGTTCTGAATGAATTGCTGCGCGAAATGGATTTGCACGACTTGGGTTTTGGAGTACTCTACGGAAGCGATGGAAGTTATGTTGGCTCAAGCAGCTCAGACATTGAAAAAGTAAAAGCAGAATTTGACAAGACAAAGGCGAATTTTCCAGACTCCTATTCTGCAATTGTAAATATGTATAAAACCCAGAAAGCAGAAATCTTTGAAGGGAAGCTGGGCAAAGGACATAACGTTATTTATTTTTCTAAACCCATTGACTATTCGCCTTGGACTCTTGTTCTCGTATTCTACAAGCAAAGCCTTTTTGCAGCCGAAACCGCCATCTTAAAGGCACTTACTCTTGGAATGCTCCTGTTGGTAATTTCACTGCTTGTTGTTACAGGCGTGGTAATCTATGCCTCAACAAAGCCTCTTGCTACGGTTGAAGACACTATTCGCGGCATTGCCACAGGCGATGCGGATTTAACAAAAAGAATCGCTGTAAAATCAAACAATGAAATTGGACGCATTGTAGAAGGCTTTAACCTGTTTGCAGAAAAATTGCAATCAATCATCTCTGCAATGAAAGATGCAAAATCACAACTTGTAAATGCAGGAGAACTTTTAAACGACAGCACAACCGACACAATGGCAGCAATTACGCAGATTATCACAAAGATTGAATCTATGGATAAAAGTGTCGCAGTGCAGGATGACAGCGTAACGCAGACTGCAAACGCCGTGAACGAAATTGCAGGCAATATTGATTCGCTTAACAAAATGATTGAATCACAGGCATCGAGCGTAACACAGGCAAGCGCTGCCGTCGAAGAGATGATTGGAAACATCACAACAGTTTCTGCATCTGTTGAGAAAATGAGCGTAGCGTTTTATGAACTTGAGAAAAAAGCCATACTCGGTGTTGAACGGCAGAACGAAGTAAACCTGAAGATTGATGATATTGAACGCGAAAGTCAGGCATTGAAAGAAGCTAATACTGTCATTTCAAGCATTGCAGAACAGACAAATCTTCTTGCCATGAATGCGGCTATTGAAGCAGCTCACGCAGGCGAAGCTGGCAAAGGCTTTAGCGTTGTTGCTGATGAAATCCGTAAATTATCAGAAGATTCCAGTTCTCAGTCTCAGACAATTGGTAATGAACTTACAAAAATTACAAACGCAATTGAAGAAATTGTTTCAATCTCACAACTGGCATCAGAAGCATTCAACGATGTTTCCAGCGGAATAAACTATACTTCAAATCTTGTAAAGGAAATTTCTTGTGCAATGAAGGAACAGAACGAAGGTTCAAAACAAATTTCCATTGCACTTAACACAATGAACGAAACTTCCAACGAGGTCAAAACTGCTTCTTACGAAATGAGCGAAGGCAACAAGTCAATTCTTGACGCAATTAAGAATTTGCAGGATGCAACGTTCAATATTAAAGACGGCATGAGCGAAATGTCTGATGGTGCACGTAAAATAAACGAAACAGGCTCTGTACTTTCAGAACTTTCAGAAGAAGTAAAAGTTTCTATAGAACACATTGGCAACGAAGTAGACAAATTTAAAGTATAATTCCAAAACATTTTTACCCGATAACACCACTGTTTTTAGTGTTATCGGGTATATATCTGTACCCCTCATCCTTCCAGTATTGCAAAAATAGCTTTTTCATGTAAAAATACTTTACTAGGGATAAAATCATAGGGGGATAAAATGTATATTACAAAAAAATCAGTGGGATTATTGGGTTTTGCACTCTGTGCCTCAGTTCTATTTCTTTCAGGTTGCAAAAAAAAGACAGAATCAGCAGAAAAAACATATACATACAGAATAACAAGTCTTGCTCCAAACACATGGAGTCCTACAGATTATCAAATGGGATATGAAGCTACAATTTATGATTTTGCATCTGACGGACTTTACCGTTACGTTCTTAACGAAACAAAAGATGATGTTGACATAATATGCAGCATGGCAACAGAACTTCCTATAGATGTTACTGCCGACTATGCAGGAAACACGATATATAACATTCCTCTAGATGCACAAAAGGGATATGCATGGCGTTTTAATTTCAGAAATGACATAACATGGCAGGATGGAACACCAATAAATGCAGACACATTTGAATATTCCCTAAAACAATTCCTGAACCCCCAGATGAAAAATTACCGTGCCTCTGGTTATTATTCAGATAACATGGTCATTGCAAATGCTGAAAAATATTACAACGGCGAAACAGAATGGGAAAATGTAGGCTTTATAAAAAACAATGACTACTCCTACACTTTAGTTCTTTCAGTTCCGCTTTCAGAGTTTTTATTAATTTACAACTCACCAATTCCACTATTAAAAGAAGACCTTTATGAAGCAAATAAAAAGCAGAGTGGCGACATAATCAAAAGTTCCTACGGAACAGATATAGATAAGTTTTCTTCTTACGGACCTTACAAGATTGCAGAATATCAGGCAGAAAAATACATAAAGTTTGAGCGCAACGAAAAATGGTTCGGATGGGAAGCTTTCAAAGACAAAGACTATTACCAAACAACAAACATATACATTCAATTTATTGCAGAGCATACGACTTCATTAAATCTTTTCCTGCAGGGCAAGCTTGACGAGGAAGGGTTAAGTTCTGTAGACATGGATAAATACGGCAACAGCGAGTATAGAATCATTACACCGTCAACATATACTGTAAAGCTGAGCTTCAACATAGACAAAAAATCGCTTAAAGATGAAGAGACAGAAGGCATTAATCACTCAATCATTTCATACAAAGATTTCCGCCATGCAGTTTCTCTTTCAATAGACAGGGAAAAGTATGTTTCTACAGTTGCAATAGGTTCTGATCCAGGATATGGTCTTTTTACGAATGCATACATCTGCGATCCTGAAACAAATCTCCGCTACAGGGATTCAGAACCTGCAAAACAGATTTTATGTGATTTTTACGAAACAACAAATATAACAGACATAACAGGATACAATAAAGACAAAGCAAGAGAATACTTTCAGAAAGCATACGATCAAGCATTAAAGAACGGAGACATTAAGCCAACTGACAAAGTGCAGATAGACATTCACATGACCGTTGACAATGAAGGTCTTAAACGGGCTGTCGCATTCCTTCAGGAATCAATTAACAATGCCACACAAGGCACAGATCTTGAAAATAAAGTCAACATCAAATTTGTTGTTGATGAAAACTATTATGAAAACATGCGGAACGGCAAAGTAGACCTAGCCATGACACTATGGGGAGGTGCAACTTATGCTCCATATAAAATGACCACTTGCTATTGCGATCCTGATTTCTTGAATGAATATGGTTTTTACCCAAAAAAAGAAACCTGTACAATTAATATAAATGGAAAAAACATTACACACACTTTATTTGACTGGAATACAGAACTGAATTCCGGTTCTTATGCAGCTGCAGATATAAATATCAAAAACATTATTTTTGCAAATATAGAAAAACAACTGCTGTCATATTACAATCTGATTCCATTGTACTATCAGAATTCAAGCAGTCTTATTTCTCAGCGGCTAATACAAGGTGCAGATCATTACATTAACCCACTTGTAGGCTACGGAGGATTGGAAGAACTGAAGTATTCCATGGATGATGCAGAATGGGATGCCTACTGTCAGAAAAACAACAATCAGTTAAAATACTGATTTTGAACGGCAGGAGTATGATATGCTTAGATACATACTGAAAAGAATCGCACTGCTAATTGTCAGCCTGTTCATCATAATGACACTTCTCTTTGTTCTAATAAGGATGTTACCTAATTCAGTGCAGGCTGTACAAGGGGGGTACAGCAAAGCCCTTGAGGACATGAGGGAAGCATGGGGATATAACAAGCCCATTATAGTACAGTATTCCATTTTCTTAAAAAACATAATGCACGGAGATTGGGGTTTTTGTACTACAATGGGCACCTTCCTTCAACCTGTTTCTGAATATCTGGTAAGCAAACTTCCTGCCACAATCTATGTAAATGTACTATCCGTAATTTTTTCACTACCAATCGGCATTACATTCGGCATCATTGCAGCCGTCAACAAAAACAAATGGCAAGACCACATCATCCAGATATTCATAATGTTTTTCATTTCAGTACCATCATTTGTATATGCATTCTTGCTTCAATATTTTATAGGCTACAAACTCAACTTATGTCCGCTAATATTCAAAGACGGCACAGATTATTTTTCATGGCCAATGCTTCACAGTGCAATAATGCCAGTCCTTGCACTTTCATTCGGACCAATTGCAGGCAACATGCGTTTAATACGTGCAGAACTTACAGAACAGCTTACAAGTGACTACATGCTTTTGGCACGCACAAAGGGACTGACAAGAACACAAGCTACAGTGCGTCATGCATTGCGCAATTCTTTTGTGCCGCTCATGCCGTCTTTCTTAGGAAACTTCATCGGTATTCTTGGCGGTTCCATGATAATCGAGCAGATATTTGCAGTGCCCGGCATTGGCAAGACCTATGTCCAGTCCATTGCTGTAAAAGACTATAGTGTTTTTATGGCAATCAGCATGTTCTACGTTACAATCGGACTTGCAGCAGGCATCGTAAGTGATTTAAGTTATGGATTTATTGACCCAAGAATTAGAATGGGAGGAAGCAAAACAAATGAACTTTGAAACTGACATCCCAAAAGAAAAATTTAAATTTGTTCAGAACGACAATATCATGCAGGAACAGTCATTCCAGACTAAGCCGACAGGATATCTAAAAGATGCCCTCACTCGCTTTGTAACAAACCGCGGTTCTGTAATATGTTTTTTTATCATTCTTGTTTTATTTATTTACGCATTCTTTGCACCTATTTTTTCACCTTATAAAATTACAGATAAAGATGCCTACTACGCTTATGTCACACCAAAGAATAATCTTTTTTCAAAACTTGGATTCTGGGACGGATGTAAAAATGCAGAGGTAAATCTACAGACTTACCAGTATCTTTTAAATATTCCAGGTGCAGTAAAAAAGCTTTATGGAGAAAAAGAGCATTTTGTTGCAAACAGATCTCAGGTCTGGTACAAAATAAAAATAGACACTTACGAAAGGACAGGGTGGGTATCGATGCTTCTTTCAAAAAAAGAATATCAAGATGCCTGCAATTATGAAAAACAAACAGGAAGAAAACTTTTTTACCCTGTCCTAGACCAGAAAAAAGTTGCCAGCAGTACATACAAAAATGATCCTAACGCATGGTTTAAAACTGATGCAAAGGGACAGGCAATAAAGGATGCAAACGGAAGCTTTCAAGATATATTCTTAAAAGATAGCAATTCAGCCGATGGCAATGCTTATTATATCATGCGTATGAATGGAGAACAGTACGAAACGCGAGTTTTATATAAAGAATGGTACTATTACACGCATGGTCATTACGCTCATTTTTTATTTGGCACTGACACTTCTGGGTACGATATTTTCACACGCCTTGCACACGGAGCAAGACTTTCTCTTGCTCTTAGCATCATTGTTTCGGCAGTAAATCTTTTTATAGGCATTATCATAGGAGCTCTTGAAGGATATTACGGTGGAACATTCGATTTAATTTTTGAACGAATAAAAGATATTGTATATGAAGTACCAACTCAGGTAACAATGGTTCTGTTCCAAATTCATCTTGCAAAAAAACTAGGCCCCATTGCAGCATTGTTCTTTGCATTTGTATTTTACGGATGGATTGGAGTTTCTTCTACGGTACGCGCTCAATTCTACCGCTTCAAAGGGCAGGACTACATAAATGCAAGCCGCACGCTCGGTGCAAAAGACAGCCGCCTCATATTCCGACACATATTGCCGAATGCAATTGGCTTTATCATAACTGTTTCTGTCCTTACCATTCCAGGTGTAATTTTCAGCGAAGCAAGCCTGTCATATCTTGGCATTGTAGACCTTGATTCCGACACAATCACAAGTGTAGGAACAATGCTCAATGCTGCACGTGATACACTATCCTCATATCCACACGCCCTATTCTTCCCTGCAGCATTCATTTCCATTCTGCTTGTATGCTTTAATGAATTTGGTAACGGACTTCGGGATGCATTTAATCCTTCATTGAGGGGTAGTGAAAATGAGTGATCTGGAAATAAAAAACCTTAGCGTGTCATTCAATACAAGCAGAGGTAAAGTCCATGCTGTAAGAGGCATAAACCTGAGCATAAAAAAAGGCGAGACTCTTGCCATCGTCGGGGAATCAGGTTCTGGCAAATCAGTAACCGCAAAAGCCATACTTGGAATCGAAGCCCCCAATGCAATAATAGAAAGTGGTGAAATTCTTTATAACGGAAAAGACTTGCTTAAGCTTTCTGAAAAAGAAATGGAGAAAATCCGCGGCAACAAGATAACAATGATTTTCCAAGATCCGCTGTCATCCCTTGATCCTATCATGAAGATAGGTCCTCAGCTTACAGAAGCTACACTGCTTAACGGCAAAACTAACCAGAAAATTGCAGGACGCCAGCTTGCAGCCACTCTAAAAACACTTAAAGGCATTCTTACCAAGGCGGAATACACCCTGCTTGAAACAACTGTAAAAAAGGCAGAAAAAGATTATACTGACTTCTTCAAGACGCTTGGAACAGAAGCGACAGACCTTAGTACAGCCATAAAGAATCTTCCAGATGCATTCGACTCCATCAGGGAGATGTTTTCAATTCCAGAAGCACTTGGCAAAATCAATGCACTCGTACAGGAAAAAACATTTAAAGTAACAAAAAAAATTGCTTACAAGAAGGCAATAGACATAATGCAGGAAGTCGGCATAAGGGAACCGGAAAAACGCTTTAACCAGTATCCTTTTGAATTTTCTGGAGGCATGCGGCAAAGAATCGTAATAGCGATTGCCATTGCCGCAAATCCAGAACTGCTAATCTGTGACGAGCCTACTACGGCACTGGACGTAACAATTCAGGCACAGATTCTGGAACTGATAAACCGCCTTAAAAAGAGCCGTGGCATGACAGTTCTTTTCATTACACATGATCTTGGAGTAGTTGCTAATGTTGCAGATACCATTGCAGTCATGTATGCAGGAAAAGTCGTGGAAACAGGTACGGCTCAGGACATCTTCTACAGCCCTGCTCACCCTTACACATGGGCACTGCTTTCATCCATGCCTGATTTAGACACAAAGGATACACTGGAAGCAATTCCTGGCACTCCACCAAACATGCTGAATCCACCAAAGGGAGATGCTTTTGCCCCACGCAACAAATATGCCATGGCAATCGACTTTGAAATGGAACCTCCAGAATTCAAAATATCACAAACTCATTATGCTAGCACATGGCTTTTGCATCCGAATGCACCAAAAGTACAGCCTCCAAAATCCGTCATCGACAGAATTGAACGCATGAAGGCAAGGAGGGAATCTCATGCAGAATGAAAGACCTCTTTTACAGGTAGAACATTTACGTCAGTACTTTAACAAAGAAAAGTTCCATGCGGTAGACGATATCAGTTTTAGCATTTCAAAAGGAGAAGTCCTCGGACTAGTTGGAGAATCAGGCTGTGGCAAGACAACTACAGGTCGCTCCATAATAAAGCTGTACGACATAACAGGCGGCAGAATTTACTTTGACGGCAATCTTATAAACGAAGGAACTTTTGATTACAGGCAGGAAATTGCGCGTGCCAGACTCGAAGGAAGGACAGAGGATGAGATCGAACAGAGAAAGCTGCTTGCACAGGCAAAGGAACGCATAAGAAAGCGCAAAGTTCAGGGCAGATACGAGACTGGCATACAAATGATATTTCAAGACCCAGTATCTTCACTTGACCCTAGAATGACAGTTCGCGAAATCATTGCAGAAGGACTTGTAATACAAGGCATAAAGAACGAGCAGGAAATTACACGCAAAGTTTCAGAAGTTCTTGCAAGAGTCGGACTTAGAAGCGAATATGCCGACCGCTATCCGCATGAGTTTTCAGGAGGACAGAGGCAAAGGATAGGTATTGCCAGAGCAATAATAATGAATCCAAAGCTGATTATTGCAGACGAGCCAGTTAGTGCCCTTGACGTAAGCATTAAGGCCCAGGTAATAAACCTGCTGAATGAACTGCGAACAAGCATGGGACTCACAGTTCTTTTTATTGCACATGATCTTTCGGTAGTAAAATATTTTTCTGACCGCATAGCTGTAATGTACTATGGAAAAATTGTAGAATGTGCACCTTCACAGGAGTTGTTTGAACATCCGTTGCATCCGTACACAAAGTCACTTTTAAGTGCAATCCCCCTGCCGGATCCAGACTATGAAAAGCACCGCACCAGAATCATCTATGATTCAAGTTCTGCACATGACTATTCCACAGACAAACCGGAAACTCACTTTATCACTCCAGAGCATTCTGTTTACTGCAACAGTGCAGAGTTCGAGCTTTACAAAAAGGAACTGAACCTGCAATGAAAGCATCAGTAAAGACTGTCATCATAAAACAGGCACTGTTTCTTATTACGGCATCATTCATTGCTTTTATTGCCGCACTGTACGAAAAAAGAGTAATTCCATCTGAAGAGGCAACTATACGAAGGCTTTGCAGTGACGCAAGCTTTGTAGTAGCAGTACTATTTTTGTCAGCAGGTCTGTTGCTTTTTATAAACCATTGGGGTGGATTCGATTCATTTTCATACGCCATAGCAAAGCTCAGGCACAAAACAAAAGGCTCTTATTTTGACTATATAAAGGAATATCACGCTGCAAAAAAAGCACCGTCAGTGCTATTTCTGACGACAGGAGTCGTCATGCTTGTAGTGGCAATATGTATGGGCATTTTCTCTATGACCATTTAATGAAGGAAAACTTATGGAATCTCAACTGAACAAAGAGCAGAATGAAGCCGTCACTACGACAGAAGGTTTTGTGCGTGTAATTGCAGGAGCCGGAAGCGGAAAAACAAAGGCTCTCACACAGCGTTTTGCATACCTTGTAAATGAAATAGGCATTCTGCCATCCAATATTCTCTGCGTAACATTCACCAACAAGGCGGCATCGGAAATGCGTTCAAGAATCCGAAAACTTACAGGAGACAACGACACAGGCTACATCTCAACATTCCACGGCTTTTGTGTCAGCGTACTGCAAGAAGACTCACATGCCATATCGTACCCCAAAAGCTTTATGGTACTTGACAATTCCGACATCAATGCCATGCTCCAGATTATCTATGAAGAACGGGGCCTTACACTGCGGCAAATGACATTCGGTAATGCACGCGACATGATAGAGATTCAAAAGCTGTTCAAAAAGCCACACTACTATGAAGACATGATATCACTAAGCCTTGATGCCCTGCATCAAAAATACATGGAAGCAAAGACACCAAGCGACATCATATTTTACGGCTACCTGTACCAGCAAAAGAAATGCTTTGCACTAGATTACAATGACCTGCTCAAATTCGTGCTGTACATCTTTCAGACAAATGACGAAATCCGTTGCAAATGGCAGGAACGGCTTGAATATATAATGATTGATGAATTTCAGGACATAGACTTCATTCAGTATGAACTTATGAAAGTGCTATGTGCCTATCACAAGAATCTATTCGTTGTGGGAGATCCAGACCAGACAATCTACACATGGAGGGGGGCAGACATAAAGTATCTGCTTGAATTTGATACGGTGTTCCCTGGCACAAAGACAATCATCATGAACAGAAACTACCGTTCCACACAGCCAATACTTGCCTGCGCAAACTCCCTCATAAGCAAAAACAGCAAGAGGATATCAAAGGATCTTGTAGCAGAAAGACAGCCTGAATCTGAGCCCATAAAACCAGTATACTGCCATGCAAAGTCAGCAGAAGACGAAGCATTGTTCATTGCCGGGCAAATAGAAGATATACTGAAAAAAGGCGGACATGCCGGTGACATTGCAGTTTTATTCCGTGCTCATTACATAAGCCGCACAATAGAAGATGTATTTCAGAAAAAGAAAATAGCCTATACGCTTTTTTCGGGACTCCCTTTTTTTGAACGGACAGAAATTAAGGACAGTCTCTGTTATTTGCGCATGGTTGCCTACAAAGATGACCTATCATTCATTCGCATAGTAAACACTCCTAAACGAAACATAGGCGAAAAGCGAATTACAGCATTAAAGGAATATGTTGAGCAAAACGGAGGGTCTCTTTACTCAGCCCTAAAAGCTTGCAGCGAAGAAGAACTGTTCAAGACGACAAAGGCAGGCGAGTTCATTGCACTTGTAGAAAAATATTCTGGATGCTGTGACAAAATGCAAGTGAGCGAGATTTTCAGTCACTTGATGAATGAAAGTGGATATGAACGGGCACTTCGTACCGAAGGCAGTCAGGAACGACTGGACAATCTTGCAGAGCTAAAACAGGCCATCCATGAATATGAAGTCACCTGCGGAGAAGAGGCCCGGCTTACAGACTTTCTAAACCATCTTGCCCTGTACACAAATTCTGACATAGGCACAACTCGGGATGCAGTCCGTCTCATGACGGTACATGCGGCAAAAGGGCTGGAATTTCCGATAGTATTCATTGCAGGACTAAGTGAAAACATGTTTCCCAGCAAAAAGGTTGACAGTCTTGCGGCTATGGAAGAAGAAAGAAGGCTTGCGTTTGTTGCCCTCACCCGTGCACAAGACCGGCTCTACCTTACAGATTCTGAGTCTGACGATTCTACAACAGGGCTAGGCTTCCGTTATCCGTCACGATTCATATTCGATATTGATACAAATCTTATTAAGTACGAAAACGAACTGCCGGAACAACTTGTTGCCCATGCAAAAAGCCATGCCGCGCAATCTAACAGATATCTTGAAAAGTTATCTGCCCTTGCAGAACTTGCACCTGGAGACCGCGTAATACATGGCATTCTTGGAACGGGTACGGTAACAGAGGTTGACGACATCAAAAAACAGTATACAATTGCATTTGACGGCATGTCTACTCCACGAAAGATGAGCTTTAAAGCGCCAATCAAACGGGTGTAGTCTGAAGCCTCGCTACATGAACTTTTGCAATTCTCTTGTCATCCAGTTCTTTCACTGTGAACTTAAATCCAGAATGTTCTATTGATTCGCCCTCAAACGGAATGTGCCCCAGAGTCTCAAAAATAAGACCTCCGATAGTTTCAGAATGGCTGCTCTGAATATTTATGCCAAGCTGCTCATTAATGTCTATCAGTCGTGCAAGTCCATCTATGTCTGTACTGTTCGGATTTTTTATCTGCACTTCAACACGCCGTGCATAGGGCTTGTACTCATCAGTAATCGGACCGAATATCTCCCTGGCAATGTCTTCACTTGTAAGCACTCCGTATGTGCCAGAATACTCATCAATAACAACGGCCATGCTCTGATGGTTTTCCTGAAGCATCTGCTGAATGCTCGACATTTTTTTTGTTTCAAGTATAAACAAAGGAGGGCGCATTACCTTTGACACTGAAAATAAATTCTGGCAGCTTTTGTAGTGCAGCAAATCCTTTATGTACAGAATTCCCACAATATCATCAATGTCCTTATTATAGACAGGAAACCTTGAAAGAAAGAACCTTTGCGACATTTCGATAATAGAATCGTAAGATGCAGAAATGTGTATAGTCTTTATGTTTTTGCGAGGAATCATGATGTCTTTTGCCTCAAGATCTGAGAATTTAAATACACGATGCATCATGAGTTTTTCATTCTTTTCAACAATTCCCTGTTCCCCTCCCACATCAATAAAAGTCTTTATTTCATCCTGAGTAAAAGACACATTCTGTTTCTGAGTGTTTATTCCGCACAATTTTAACACAGTGCGTGATATTGTTGTAAACATGAATACAAACGGAAACAGCAGCACTTCCAAAAGCTGAATCAATGGACTTATAAAGAATGCAATCGGCTCTGGATGATGAGTCGCAATGGTCTTAGGAGTTATTTCGCCAAATACCAGCAAAAGCATGGTAGACACAAAAGTCGCAACCCCTACTCCGGCCTTTCCAAATATCTCCAGAGAAAGGTATGCAATTATAGAAGAGATAGCTATGTTTACAATTTCATTTGCTACAAGAAGAGTGTTTATGAGTTTTTCCTTGTCATTTAAAAGCTTCCACACCCGCATCGCTTTTTTGTTCTGTCTATTGTGAAGCGAGCGGATACGAAGCTTGTTAATGGAAAGAAACGCACTTTCCGAGCCAGAGAATGTCATTGACAGCAGTATAAGAACTACCGTCACGCAAGGCAGAATGGCTTTTTGCATGTACTATCAGTTTAAAACAGCACCGTCATTTCCGGCACTTGCAGCTTCCTGCATTTTCATGACAGTCTCTTTCATTCTTTGAATGGAATCCATTGTTGAAGCAATCTCCTGAGCCATGTCGCTTTTGGGCAGATACTCAAAGGCTTTCTGCAAAAGCTCTGTCATGGTATCGTAATCCTGGCTTCCTGTACGAGCAAGCATGAATGCAGCTGTATACAGAGCTTCCTGCTTCTGATCATCAGTAATTCTTGGAGAATCGCACAGTTTTTTCAAGACGCTTACAGCCCCACTCACATCGTTGTCCCTCACAATTTTTTCAACAGCATCCGCATAGCCATTTATAAGCTCGTACTTTCCTACAAGCCCAGTCTCATTTGCAGGATCAAGCGATGGAATTTCAGAGACTGCAGGATTCAGAATTGCACGGTATTTCTTGTCTGTGTTTTCGTACAATTCATCCAAAGCCTTTACTTTTTCCGTTCCTTCAGATTTATTTACGAGGGCAATGTCTTCCGATACTGCATCCATAAGCTCCCTTCGGCTTTCAAGCTCTGCCGAAAGGTCTTTTACAGATGTCATTGCATCCGTATATGGAATGGTAGAAATCACATATCCTTCAGAAGAAAGTATGTATATTGCAGGAAAAGAATCTACATAATACTCCTGCAGAATCTTTTGTTTTTCAGCATATAGAGCAGTCAGCCTTTCGGCTTCCTTTTTCTGTTCATCAGTAGAGTTTTCGTCAGTGACAGTCTTGGCATATTCTGACTGAGAAAACTCTATGATGGTCGGCACATACTTTGGAGCAATCTCCTTCTTAAAATCCTTTGTATTAAGAATGTCTGTCTTTAAGGCTTTAGACTGGTCGTTCCAGTCTTCTCCACTAAAGACAAGGAATATGTTCCTGCCTTTTTTTTCAGCAATAGTCATTGCCTTTGCAAGGTCTGTGCTCCAGATGTTTTTTTTCGCACAGGACGACAACGCTACTGCTGTTAAAGCAAGGACTGCAATAAATGCAGCGGTAGCCGACCTGTGAAGCATATTTTTCTTCATGTAAGGTTCCCTCTACAGATAAGGCTTAATTAAAGTAAGATACACCTGCCGCAAAGATGTTCTGACATGAATTGCCAGGAACATTCTTTATAAGATCAGCACTTGATCCGTCCGCACCTGTTCCCATTGTACGCTCGTTATGTCCCATCTTACCCAGTACATGACCATCAGGACTTAACAGTCCTTCAATAGCAAACAAGCTTCCGTTAGGATTATCAGGCTCTGTTATTGCAGGAACAGCATTTTCATCAACATACTGAGTAAATACCTGTCCAGCTGCAAACAGTTTTTGAGCAAGCTCCTCACTTATGATAACACGGCCTTCTCCATGACTTACAGGAATAAGATGCGTCTTTGCATTAAGTATTGAGCTGTGCATAGCCCATGGACTTGCCGCACTAACCATGCGTGTGCGGACAATTCGGCTTATGTGACGTCCAATCTTATTGTATGTAAGAGTTGGCATGTCTGCCGAAGGCTCTTTTATTTCACCATAAGGAACAAGTCCCGTCTTAATAAGAGCCTGGAATCCGTTACAGATACCAAGAATAAGACCATCCCTATTTTTAAGAAGTTCCATGATAGAATCTGCTATACGCTTTTCACGAATAACGCTTGCAATGTACTTTGCAGAACCATCAGGCTCATCGCCAGAACTGAATCCACCAGCAAACGCAATAATCTGGCTCTTGTCTATTTCTGCCTTAAACTGGTTGATTGTCTCTGTAAGCTCTGCTGGCGTTCTGTTGCGGAACACAAGAATCTTAGTTTCAGCACCATTCAAATTAAACGCACGAGCCATGTCATACTCACAGTTTGTGCCAGGGAATACAGGAATTATTACACGAGGTTTTGCACTGCCAGTCTTTACAGTAAAGCTCTTTCGTGCTTCAACAAGGCTCTTGTGCTCTGCCTTAGCAAAATCAGGCAACGGTTTCTGAAGTTCTGCGCCCGATACAGGAGGGAACACTTTTGCAAGTTTTGATTCCCAGGCTTCTTCTATTTCTGCAAGAGAAACCTTTGTGCCAAAAACATTAATCTCGCGTTCTGCAATTGTTTCTCCAATCTTTTCTACAGTTCCGTCTTCAAAGTCGGCAACAGACTCAAGGTCTTCATCCGTTTCTACAATGATAGAACCGTAAAGTGGGGTAAACAAATCGCTTGCACTTACTTCATGGTCAAGAGATGCAGCTGTAGGACTTGCAGGAATCAGACGGATTGCAGCTCCAATTCTGTTACCCAAAGACATCTTGCTTACAGCTTCGGCAATGCCGCCAGCACTTACAGGGTACATTGCAAGAATCTTGCCTTCTGCATTCAACTTGTAAAGCACGCGTGCATTGGTCTTGAATGTATCAAAGTCAGGAGCAAGTTCCTGTGAATAAGGAACGCTTACCAGATAAATGCTACTTCCTGCTTTTTTGAAAGAACCGCTTGTTACATGATTTGCTTCATCTGTTGTAACGGCAAATGAAACCAATGTATGAGGGACGTTCAGATTTTCAAAAGTTCCGCTCATGCTGTCTTTTCCGCCAATACTTCCAGTACCCATCTCTTTCTGAGCGTCAAGAGCTCCAAGCAGTGCGCTTGCAGGATATCCCCAAGTTTTTTCACTGACTGCGCGGCCAAAGAATTCCTGAAAACTCAAGCGACATGTTTCAGGCTTTCCACCTATACATGCAATCTTTGCAAGGGAAGAAAGAACTGCTGTCTGAGCACCATGCCAAGGACTCCATTGTGCCACACGAGGATCATAGCCATAAGTCATAAGGCTTACAGTGCTTGTCTCTTTAGGACTCAAAACAGGAATCTTTGCAGCCATGCCAGCCTCTGGGGTTCCCTGATAAGCACCTCCATAAGGGAAAAGGACTGAAGCAGAACCTATGGAACCGTCAAACCTCTCGCCAAGACCACGCTGAGAACAGCAGGCCAAATCCTTCATGTTCGCAATCCATGCTTTTTTTACTGCGTCTGAATCTGGTTCTGAACCAAGCACCTTTGCAACACTTTCAAGAGGATTTACAAGAGGAGAGTCTTTCTGACAAGCAGGGCTTTCAATGCAAGCCGTTGCTTCGTGAGGAGCTCCAGCCGTATCTATAAATGAACGATCAATGTCTACAATTGTCTTACCACGCCATTTCATGACCATGCGGTCTGTATCTGTAACAGTAGCAACAACAACTGCATTCAGGTTTTCCTTGTTCGCGGCCTCTATGAACCTGTCAACATTTTCTTTTTTTACTACAACAGCCATGCGTTCCTGGCTTTCAGAAATTGCAAGTTCTGTACCGTCAAGACCTTCATACTTCTTTGGAACAGCATCAAGATTAATGTCAAGACCCGGAGCAAGTTCGCCCACAGCAACAGAAACACCACCTGCACCAAAGTCATTGCAGCGGCGAATCATGAGACATACTTCCTTGTTACGGAAAAGCCTCTGAATCTTTCGCTCTTCAATAGCGTTACCTTTCTGAACTTCAGCAGCAGCTGTAGTAACAGATTTTTCAGTATGAACTTTAGAAGAACCTGTCGCGCCACCAATGCCGTCACGTCCAGTACCCCCTCCAAGAAGGATGATGATGTCACCAGGCTCAGGCGTTTCGCGAAGGACTAAATCAACAGGAGCAGCTGCAATTACAGCACCAAGCTCCATTCGTTTTGCAAGGAATCCAGGATGGTAAGCTTCTACAACCTGTCCGGTGGTAAGTCCAATCTGATTTCCATAGCTTGAGAAGCCCTGTGCCGCTTCGCGTGTAAGTTTCATCTGAGGAAGCTTTCCTGGCAAAGTCTGATTTAAAGGAACTGTAGGGTCAGCGGCTCCTGTTACGCGCAAAGCCTGATATACCCAACTGCGTGCAGAAAGAGGATCTCGGATTGCACCGCCGATACATGTTGCGGCACCACCGAACGGCTCAATCTCTGTAGGATGGTTGTGAGTCTCGTTCTTAAATTCCAAAAGCCAGCGTTCGGTTGGCTCTCCAGTCGTATAATGAACATCTATATAGATGGAACATGCGTTGTTCTCTTCACTTACTTCAAGGTCTTCAAGCATTCCGTGCTTGCGCAAGTACTTTGCACCTATGCAAGCCATGTCCATGAGAGTTACCTTTTTGTCGGAACGACCCGCATACAGATCCGTTCTCATGTCAGTATAGGTCTGGAAAGATTTCTTAAACAACTCTTCATAAGGACCTTTTTCTATCTTTACATCCTTAAGGATTGTATTAAACGTTGTGTGGCGGCAGTGGTCGCTCCAATATGTGTCAAGAACGCGGATTTCTGTAATGGTAGGATTGCGTTTTTTGGATGCAAAGTAATCCTGCATCCACTTGATGTCAGCAAAGTCCATTGCAAGCCCCAGCTTCTGCCTGTAGGCTTCAAGGTCCTTTTCGCCCATATCAATAAAACCGTCTACCGTCGGAATGTCAGCAGGAACTTCTGTCTTCATCTGCAATGTTTCAGGCTTGGAATTGTCCGTAAGCCGGCTGTCTACAGGGTTAATAAGGTAGTTCTGAATCTTAAGCACGTCAGCAGCGGAAACCGTGCCTGAAAGGATTACTATTTTTGCACATCGTACATGAGGTGGCAGAGTACCGACTTTTGTCGTGCGGCTCATGCTTTCGCGAAGCAATGAAAGGCACTGTTCTGCACTGTCTGAACGCTGGTCGTACTGACCAGGCAGATATTCCCAAATTACGGCGGTATCGCCTTCCGGAATGTCAAAGGACTCAAAGAAAACGCTATCGCTCTGTGGTTCTGAGAAGATTCTCGTGGCGGCAGCCTTTGCAACTTCGTCCGCAACGTTTTCTACATCATATCTGTTCAGATAGCGGACTTTCGTAACGCCGCTAATACCCAAAAAGCCGTTTATTTCGGCATAAATGCGGGCTGCTTCATTCTGAAAGCCAGCCTTTCTTTCCACGTATATACGAAACATTCATGTATTATAGAAGAAAACAGAGCTTTATGCAATGTATGCAATAAAGGTCTTTTGAGCAGAGCTGTCAAATAACAGCCCTGCTCACGGCCGACTTAGCCTGCAACAGTTACACTATCAGTGAAGCCCAAAGAATATACGCCTTCGGCATTCGGACGTGTCTTTATGCAAAGCACATATTTTTGACCGACTTCAAGATTTTCAGGAGCATAGACTTCAACCGTCTTCGGAAGATTTCTCGTAACTACTGCCGAAATCCATTCAGACTCCTGAGAAGTCGCTTCTCCATTTGAATCAACAGGACAGAAAAATACACCACCCTCTTGTCCTTCGATTTTCATTTTAGTTCCTGTAATACGTACAATCTTATTCACAAGAACCGTACCAGCTTCAGCATCTTTCCAAAGACAACTTACACTACTAATGAGAGGTGCTGAGTCTACATAGACAATCTTGTCTATCTCAATTTTAGCAACAGTTTCAATAAGGGGCTTTGCCGGTGAAAACTTTACCGTCAACACAGAAACTTCACTGGCTGTTTTAGGAGCAACCTTCATTCCACCCGACAGCGCGATGTAAAGAGTTCCCAAATCCAAAAGATTTACGGACTTGCCGTTTGAAAGGTTTGCCCTTATTTCCGCTTTCAAGTCCTTTGCAAAACGCTTAAGCTCATACTTATCGTAAGAAGGAACTTTTTCACAAATGGAAGAAATCATGTTGTCAATGTTCACGGTGTTCCGAGATACATGTCCATAAAACATTTCCGAATCAGAAAAAGCCATTTTACGAATGGAAATGCTAACTTTGTTTGATGAGTTTGTAAACTCCTGTTCAATCTTTGCCATAGGTATCCTCCTGGCATTATAAAAGATTCACCTTAATCTTAAGGCGGCAAGGGGTATGAAAACCTAAAACCTTACGACACTAAATATACATAATAATCTTGCATGAAATTTGTAGATTAAACTTGACAAACACTAAGATATTCTTAAAGAGACCCCGAATACTTTTACAGCAGTCCGTAACATTTATTGACATGTGAATAGTTGCACATTACAATAAAGGCACATTATGAGGATTAATCCATGATAATTATAATCGAGCTTGCCTTAATCTTTTGCATTGCTTTTTTTGCGGCAACGGAAACGGCCTATACAGCACTGCCCAGAATAACAGTCCGACAGATGGTCAAGGACAAGGAAAAGAATGCTACAAAAGTCTCCCGTCTAAAAAACAGCCTTGACCGGCTTATATCCACAGTACTCATAGGAACAAACCTTGTTACGACTCTTGCAACATCTATTGCGACAGCATATACAATTCAAGTATTCGGTCCATCAGCCGTATCCCTTACGTCTGCACTAATGACAATCCTAATCATAATTTTCAGCGAGATAATCCCTAAGACCTATGCAGCATTAAAACCAAAGCAAGTTGCACAGGCAAGCGCAATGCCAATAATAATCCTCCAGAAAATTTCATTCCCAGTAATATGGATTTTTGACAGGCTTTCTAACTTTATAGATTTTTTTGAAAAACACACCATAAAAAAAAGAACACCTCTCATCACAGAAGAAGAATTCCGAACTCTCCTTGACATAGGAAAGAATGAGGGAACTCTGGAGGAAGGGGCAAAGAACCTCTTGGACAGAATCTTTGAGTTTTCTGACATTCATGTAAAGGACATAATGAAGCACCGCTCTCTCGTAAAGTACGTAGACGTTCACGACGACATAGACACAATAATCAAGATGTTCAACTCCGGCTACTCTCGCCTGCCAGTATACGAAGGTTCTCCCGATAACATCGTTGGCGTACTTCACTACAAGTCAATTCTTTTCGCAGGCACGGCAATAACACAAAGTCAGGATTTTGTTAAAATCTGCATGAGCCAACCAATGTTCGTACCCGAGACAATTTCGGCAATAGAGCTTTTACAGACATTCAAGAGGCACAAGTCAAACTTTGCAGTAGCTATAAACGAATACGGAAGCATGTCCGGCATCGTTACAATGGATGACATTCTAAAGGAAGTATTCGGTCACATTACAGACGAATACGGCATGTCAGAAATACCGCCCGAAAAACGCATTACAGTTGTAAATCCAAAAGAATTCCTTGTTCCAGGTGACATAAGACTGGATGACTTTAACGATGTAATGAAGATGAATCTTGACAGCGACAGCTTTGACACAATAGGAGGGTGGCTTTTAGAAAGATTCGGAGAACTGCCGTCCATTGGAGCGGCATTCAAAGATACAAATGCGGTATACATCGTGGAAGACCAGAGTGCACGCCGCATTCAGCTTATACGAATCAAGTTCGTCTGACAGCTTCTGCAATAAACTCGGCAGTTTTTTCAAGACCAAAAAGGGAACTGTTTACAAGAAGGTCATAGTGACAACGTTTGCCCCATGTCTGCTCGGTAAAGGTATTGTAGTGGTTGGCACGCCGCTTATCTATGAGCTTTACGTCCTTTTCTGCAGTCGCAGGATCAAGTCCCTTCTGTTCAATGGCACGCTGTACCTTGTCCTTCAGCGGTGCATAAATGAACACATTCATAACATCATCTGTATTAATGTCCGGGCTCTGAGAAAGAATATAGTCGGCACAACGCCCTACAATGACGCAAGGACCTTTCTTTGCAAGGCTTATTATTACTTTTCGCTGAGCATTAAACACCTGATCAGCAAGAGGCGTGTTAAGACCAACAGGGGCATTTGGCGTAATGACAGAGCCAGTTCCTGGAGCAGCATAGCTTGCGCCTAAAAGCAGGGTGTACAAAAGCCCTGATGAAAGATTCTGCTCCGTATTACGAATAAAATCAGGAGACAGCCCAGAATCCTTTGCTGACATGTCAATAAGTTCCTTATCATAAAAAGGAACATCAAGCAGCTGAGCAACCATCTTGCCTATGGAATGTCCGCCAGAACCATATTCACGGCTAATTGTAATAATTTTTTTCATATAAAGCTCCCATCAAAAGACATTTATTTTAAGGCTTGCCGTCACATTAAAAGTCTTAACATCTGAAGCCCCCTTTTCATTCACAAGCCAGCTGTATTTTCCGCTGTTGGAAGATACGTATGAATAAGAATGGCTCAAATCAAGCTTACTGTAAATGCCTCCGAAGGAAAGCCCGGCAGTAATAATGTCATTAATCGTATAATAGGCACTTAAACGCCCTTTGAATACCTTGAAATAATAATCGCTTTCATCCCTGAATTTCAGGGAGCGCAAAACATGATGGTCCACAGAATAAAGATATGAATAAGGAGAAACTGCAAAAGCCACGTCAAATTCAAGACGTTCCATAGGAACAATCATAAACTGGCAGCCTAAAAATGTATAAAGGGAATTATGATTGTATTCGATTACTTCCTCAGACTTATCCGCATAAAAATGCCTTGCACGAGCATCATTCCATGAAACATTATACCCTAACCCGGTAGATTGAGAATCTCCATACCAGCATTCAGCACCATGAGCCTTGAACACAGTATTATAAAATCCAACTTCACCGAAAGGCATTATCCTGACGACAGATTCTGGAAAAACAATAAAACCTAATGTTCCGCTGACATCTATATGGGAATGAAGGGAATTGTCACTTTCCGAAAAGTTAGTCTTTAATCCAAGGTTATCCCTTTCCATCCAGTCAGAGTCATACATCTTGCCGCATGAAGCAGGAATTGCAGATGTAGCAGATACGCCCAGATACAAATGCTTGTAACTGGCATTCATCTTTAGTCCATACAGCCACAAAGGCTTTTCTTCCCATTCCAAATAACTCAGCTTTTCAAAATCTGAGCTTGAGCCGTCTTGTGCATACAGATATTCACCGACCTTTCCGTATTGATACGAAAAAAAAGGCTCAAACGAAAGATGTGCCTTGCTTGAATCAAAAGCAGCAACAGAAACCGGCATCATTACGGACAGAAATAGAGGCAGAATACAATGCAGTTTTTGAAATTTAAGCTTCAACAGTCACCTCTTTCTGATTGTCATCAGCCAAAGGATCCACCTTAAAAAGCTTTGCAAGCTGTTTTCGCACAGCCTCCATGTCCCTGGCATAAGGTGCTTTAAAAATCATTCTTTGTGAAGTTTTAGGATGGTTAATTTCCAGCGAATATGCATGAAGGGCCAGGCGTGAAAGCAAAGGCTTTTCGTCATCCACGTCGCCATTCCACTTTCTTTTTATGTCGCTCAAACGGACAGGTTTCTGGTTGCCGGAATACAAAGGATCACAGACAATCGAAAATCCGCTTTCCTTCAGGTGTGCTCGAATCTGATGCGTTCTACCAGTGTGAGGCCTTGCTTCAATCCAGCTATAAGGACCACAGCTGCCTATAAGGTGAAAGTCTGTGACAGACGGCTTTCCCGACCGTTTGTTGACAATCGTCCTGTGTTTTGCGTCACCGTCGGGCAACAACTTTGCATCAACATGAAGATCTTTCCATAAAGGATGCCCGTTCACCAGACAATGGTAGATTTTTGATACCTCACGATTTTCAAACTGCATGGAAAGTGCTCTGTGGGCTTCGGCATTACGTGCATAAATCACGACTCCGCTGGTGTCTTTATCAATGCGGTGCACGGCAAAAATCTTTCCGAATTCCTTTTCTACGCTCAAATCAAGTCGGGGAGCATCCGCATCATAGCGGTCAGCGGCAATCAGCACGCCCGAGCGTTTATTCACAACAACAATATCCTCATCGGCAAAAATCACCGTATAATCTGGCACAATCTTCATACAATCTTATTATACAAGAATAACGGAAAATAACAAGGATTTAAAAATAAGATAGCCCCTCCGTTACAGGAAGGGCTGTCTCATTTATAACTTTATGCAGCTGTAATCTGAATCTTATGCTCGGCAAGCTCTGCCTTGCAAGGAATCTTTACTGTAAGAACGCCGTTCTTAAACTGGGCAGAAATCTGCTGTGTGTCGGCATTTCTTGGCAGTGTAAAGGTACGACAGAATGAGGTTGTGTTTCTTTCCTTTATAAGGAATCTTGAATCTTCGTCTGCATCCTTAGCCTTTTCTGCTTGAACAGTTTCCTTAGAGGCAATTGTAAGGGTGTTTTCCTTTACGCTAAGCTCAACGTCATCCTGAGTCTTTCCTGGCAGATCCATTACAAACTCGTAAGAATCCTTGTGCTCTATGACATCAACTGCAGGAGCATAGCATGGAGCTTCAAGAGAAGGCATTGCCAGACCATAGTTAAGATCATCAAAAAGAGAGTTAAGAAGTGAAAGTTTATTCATAATATATACCTCCAAAAAGAATTAGATTTTAATCGGCTTTATCGTGCCGTACACTTAACATATAGCAAATGGCGTGCCAATTTAAAATTTCTGTTTTGAAAGACCTTTGCACACATTTCAACTAATACAACAGAAAGACTCTATGTCAAAATGGCACACTTTTACTGTGCAAATTTTACACATCTGCTTACAAATGGCTCAGTTTTTATGCTATAATCGGCTCATGTTTCCCCCTTTTCCACAAGACAAGGCATTAGAACTCTGCAAAAAAATATCTAGCCTTATAGATTCTGAAATAATCCGCATAAAAAATATCTCACAAGAAAGCTTAGAACGCAAAAATCAGGGAATAATGATTGGAGCAATGACATGTGCAGACGGAACAAACCTTGCAACCATTTCGGGCATAAGCCACATAATGACATTTGAAGATGGTGCAAAAAGTGAGGATTTCAACTTTACTTTTGTTCCGCCAGTAGTACCTGCGGCAAAGATTAATCAGGCCTTGGAACAGAATGATGATCGCATACATGAACTGACACGCCTAATAAATGCTTCTGATTCAAACGAAAACGGCTCGCTAGTCAGTGAACGTAAAAAACTTACATCACAGTCGCTTAAAAAAGTATATGACCTATATGAGTTTTGCTGCGCAGACAAGACTGTAAGGAGCCTTTCTTCCATCTGCAAGGAAAGAATAGCAGGCAAGCTTCCCCCTACAGGAACAGGAGAATGCTGCGCACCAAAGCTACTTCACTATGCTTACAGCCACAATCTGACACCCATAAGCATGTGCGAAGTCTTTTATTCTAAGGAAAATCCGTCTAAAGCAGAACCATGTCCGCCCTGTGACGAAAGATGCGGAATCATCCTGCCTGCCATGCTAGGTCTGGAAATTCTTTACAGGGATGAACATATAATAGTAGTAAACAAGCAGAGCGGCGTTTTAAGCGTGCCGGGCCGAGGACCTGACAAGCAAGATTGCATTGTAAACAGAGTAAGGCGGCTGTTTCCACAATGCATTGAGCAACCTGCCGTACACAGGCTAGACATGGAAACCAGCGGTCTTTTGATTCTGGCATTTACAAAAGAAGCCCATAAAAAAATAAACCGTCAGTTTGAAGATGGCCTTGTAAAAAAGCAGTACATTGCCCTTGTTGACGGAGTACTTGCTAAAAAGGGCATTCCAAAAGAAGGACAGTCAGAATTATATTTCCGGCTGGACATAGACAATCGTCCTCATCAGATTTGGGATTCTGTCTATGGTAAAAAAGCCATAACCCAATGGAAAGTTCTTAACGTCGAAGACTACACCCCTCCAGAAGGAGAGCGCAGGGCTGTCACAAGAGTGCTGTTCATTCCGCACACAGGCAGGACTCACCAGCTGCGTCTTGCCTGTGCGGACAGTCACGGATTTGGCACGCCTATTGTAGGAGACACGCTTTACGGCACATGCATTCAAGGAGAACGACTTATGCTTCATGCCACCCACATAGAATTTGAGCATCCTGCCACCGGACAAACTATGGTGTTTGACAGCCCTGCTCCGTTCTAGTTCAATCTGCTCCTGAACGAGACACCCTGTAAACTACAATGCCAGTAAAAATGCTAGCCGCAAATACAAGAGTCTGCGTTACAGCCGCCTGCTTCCAGAACTGTTTTTTTTCACGTTCCTTCTGCAGCAATTTCTCATATTCCCTTACTGCATCACTCATAGCTTTATCCACAGCCTCGTCCACAATATCATTCATTTCTGCCTCCAGCTCTTTCCAGTTGATCGGAAGCTCTTCTGCACAAGTCTGCGATTTTACATCTGGCTTCTTCCTTTGCCTTGCTTGAAATGCCAAAGCGTCTTGGGCGAACAATACTGTCAGCGTCAACTGGACAGCCAGAACCCTTTTTACCATAACCATATTTACCCCCTGTTATGTAGTTATCCGCAATGTGGACACCGCTTGCACTGCACAAAACAGTAATAATGACAGTAAGCCATGCATCCTTATCAACAATTCCCTGCCTTAACAAAACTGTCGTAAAAAACAGGCAGAATGCCTTAAATCCCAAAAGCTTTGCACCAAGCATAAAAGCCCTTTTTACAAGATGAACGGCAAGATCCTTAAACGATGCATTATAATTAGCCATGACAGTAATCCTCCCTAAGTTTTCTGACTTCTACTTTAAGGTGGGGATACATTGCCTTAAGTTCTTCAAGAGTTCTTAATGCACCCCTTCTGTTCTTTTCAAGTTTTGATACATTCACATAAAGTCCGCAGTAACCTGCAACATGAACAGCCTTTCCAGTTTCATCCAAAAAGAAAGCAGCACAGATAGAATCCCTCATATTTTCATCTTCCGGCACTGCCTTAGTAAAAACCCTGCGATACAGATCATCTGCCGTAACGCGGATAAACTTCCCTGTTGCATAACTCAGCGCCGCACACACGCTTCCACTGCAATCACACCCTCTCAAACCGCTTCCTCCCCACTCATAAGGAGTTCCAATAAACTCCTTAAGCAGACAGCGATACACTCCGCTGGAACTCATACCAGCATCTTTCAATGTTCCGGCAATAATCTCTAATGTCATATAAAACTCCTTGTAACCCCCGGCTTTATTATCTTGTGCCAGACAATTACACAGACAAGTATAATTATTCTTTTACTCAAAATTTGTAGATTAAACTTGACAGACATTAGGCAACTTCTAAAGATTCCTGAATGCAAAATACTGAAACAACTGTGCCAGAGACTGCACGCCAAGCTTTTCAAACACCCTGCTGCAATATGTATCCGCCGTAGTCTTTTTTACTCCAAGAACAGATGCAATTATGTCATGCTTGTAGCCTTGAAGCATTGAAATGCACGCAATACGTTCCTTTATGCTCAAAACCCTAAAGTACTCGTCAAAGGATTCCCATTGCGGCATTTTATAAGATGAAAGGCTTTTAGACCAATAATGACGGCCATCACTCACAGCCTTTGCACATTCGCACAGTTCTTCTTCATCCTGAAGTTCTGCAAGAATTACGGGAATGTTGCTCTTATGGGCGAGTGCAAGGCTTGCAGACCTTATTTCTCCTGCAAAAATGCAAGCCTTTACGAAAGAACCTTTTTCACTAGCGGCAATACACACCGCATCAAGCTGCATAAAGTCGGAAGAACCGTTGCAGACAACAATGGTTTTCGGACTGAGCATTGAATTCAGCTCCAAAAGTTCCGTGCAGATGCGTATAAACCTTACATGAAAAAGTTTCCTGAACAGAGGAGAAAGAAGAATGGCTTCGTTGTGGGTAAAGCCTGCCGTAACCAAGTCTAAATTTAGTAAATCACATTTGATTGTATCATTTTTCATAGCAAGCCATTCTAATAGAAAAGAAGGCAACAAATTTGTAGATTAAACTTGACAAAACTGAATAAAATACAAAGGATATGAATAAGGTAGTTGAAAATTTCTTGTTACTATATCATAATTATAGAAAGGATTTTACTGGGGTTAATACATTGGAAAAAGAGAGTAAGAAAGAAGAAAAAGCAACAAAGACGACTCGAACACGAAGAACAAAAAAGTCTGTTGAAATTTCCACCGAAGTAACATCTGCGGCTAAAGATGAAACAGCAGCACCTGTAACAGAAACCGTGCAAGAAAATGTAGTTCAGCAGCAGGAACAGCCATCTGACAGCAACGCACAAGAACTTGAAGCCCGATTTCAGGCAGCACAGATGGAAATTGCCCAGGAACAGACAGATGACAAGATTGCAACTCTTGTCCAGGCACAAAGGACTTTCTTTTCTACCGGAACAACATTAGACCCAGCATGGAGAATAGAACAGCTTAAAAACCTGCATACGGCAATCCTTGAGCACGAAGAAGAAATCTCTCAGGCCCTGAACAAAGACTTGTCAAAGTCAGAATACGAATCTTACAGTTCAGAAATAGGCATGGTTCTTTCAGAAATTACCTATCACATAAAACATCTTAAGAAATGGAGCAAGGAAAAACGCATTATAGGTGACCTGCACCTTTATCCAGCACATTTCATTGAGCGACCGGAACCATTCGGTGTAACGTTAATCATGTCCACATGGAACTATCCGTTCCTTCTTTCGATTTCACCGCTTGTGAGTGCCCTTGCAGCAGGAAACACCGCTATCCTTAAGACCTCAGAATACAGTACGGAAACAAACAGAATCGTAGATACAATTCTAGCAAAGACCTTCAATGCAAACTATGTCACAGTCGTGCAGGGTGGCTACAGCGAAAACCATGCCCTCCTAAACCAGCATTTTGACTTCATCTTCTTTACAGGCAGCCAGAATGTCGGAAAGATTGTCATGAGCAGTGCATCCCGGTTCCTTACACCAGTATGCCTTGAGCTTGGAGGAAAAAGCCCTTGCATAATAGACAGCACGGCAAACATCTCCACTGCGGCAAAGAGCATTGTCTGGGGAAAATTCATGAATGCAGGTCAGACATGCGTCGCTCCAGACTACATCCTTGTAGACGAAAGTGTCCGTCAGCCGCTTATTGAGGCTCTGCAAAAGGAAATTACAGCACAGTATTCAGAAAAACCACTTGAAAATCCAGACTACCCTAAGATTATAAATGAGCGTCATTTTGTGCACCTTACAACCCTGTGTCCTGATGCACAGATGGATTTCATTACAAACAAGATTGCACCGACAGTAATAGACCTGGGCAGCATAAAGTCTCAGGAAATAGAAGATTCACCTCTCATGAAAGGCGAAATCTTTGGACCTCTGTTACCTGTCATTTCATACCAGCATATTGCAGATGTAATTGACTTTATAAGTTCAAGACCGTCACCACTGGCCCTTTACTTGTTCAGTGCTGACAAGGAACAGCAAAAGACAATCACCAGAACATTGCGTTTTGGCGGCGGATGCATTAACGATGTAGTATGCCACATTTCGTCAAGCAAAGTTCCATTCGGAGGTGTTGGAGAAAGCGGCATGGGTTCGTATCACGGAAAGGCAGGATTTGAAACCTTCTCACACCGCAAGACCATTCTGGTGCAGTCTGAAAAGGCAAAATCTTCATACCGCTATGTCAAGACAGCTAAAAACTTAAAGCTGCTAAAGTTTTTCCTCAGATAAAAAAGATTTCTTTTCTGTGACCACAACCTATTCTGGCAAGGCTGTCCTGCAAAGGCTCTTCACCTCGGTGCTGGGAAAGGTCAATCAAAAATCTGTTCATTGAAAAATGCTGGAACACAAACACGCTGTTCCAGCTTTTTTTTATGCTGCCATCATCATTCTTATAGCAGCGCAAAAGTTCATCCTTGTAATTCAAGAACACGCCTCTGCCTTTCAACTCAGAATAGCCGACAAGCCACAGCTGGGCAGTTTCAAGCCTCTGATGCAACTGTGCTGCAAGGCGAGCCATTGACAGCTGGCTTTCAAGAAGCAGATTCCTTATTCTATCAGAACCATTTGCGTTCAGATATTTTAAATGAGTCGTTTTCGCAGTATGTACAGGAGTTTTGTTCATGATTATGGCATTCTTTCTAAAATCAATGCCAAGTTCTTCATTCCTGCGGAAAAATCCTTCGGCAATACGACCGCTTTGCCCAACAAGATAACGATTCTTTTCGGCAAGCTGCTCTTCTTTTCCAGGATTATCGCCAATGACAATAAGCTTTATTTCGCTGTCTTTTGTTATTTCGTCATAAGCCCTGTTGTATACGACTGGGGTATCAAGAGGATATTCAGGGGTATCCTTGCGTGCGGCAGCAATCTGCAGGGGACGAAGCTCTTGTGAAAAATCGGAAAGCCACTTTGCGCACAGGGACTTCACTTGGTCCCTGTACTCGCAGAAAGCCTGATACTGCTGCTCTGTCATGCCAAATCAGTTTGCACGCTGGGCATCAGTAATCTTCATTGAAACATTTACAGGTGTTGCCGGCAAGTCTTCCTGATCAGGTTTACCAACACTAAAGAATGCCATAACACCTTTTGTTCCGTTTTTCAGTGCAGGAATGTTGCCCTGTACAAGGGTGTTGTTTACATAGACACTGAATGTATTGCCGTTGTTTACAATCTTTATTTTATTCTGGGCATTGTAGCCTTTCTGGATTGCAGAATGCTTGTAGAAATATGCCGTGCCCTTGTCATTCTTTTCTACAAGGTCGGTATAGTTCTTGCCATCCCATGTATACAACGCATATTCTCCATCTACGTTTATTTCAAAACGGATGTAATCCTTAAGCATTCTTCCGTTTGGTTCGCTATAGCCAAATACAAAACCATAGGCACTCTTGTTGTAGCCGGAAATCTTCTTGAAGGCACCTTCGATCATGGTAAACTTGCAGATTTCAGGTGTCGTATAGAAGTATCCGCAACGCTGAATGTCGTTCATTGCAGGAGAATACCACGTGCGGTATTTATCAAGGTTGTCGGCTACCATCTGGTTGCCCGAACCGTTATTGCCATTAGCAGAACCATTGGCATTGCCTGTATTGCCAGAGCCTGTGCCGTTCGCTCCATTCTTATTGCCATTGCCACTACCGCCGGCATTCATGCCGCTGGCATTCATGCCACTAGCATTATTGCCTGCACCAGTGCCACCATTGGCTGCATTTCCATTCTTGCCACCAGCATTCATGCTGCTGGCATTTGCAGAACCATTAGCATTGCCTGTATTACCAGAGCCTGTGCCGTTCGCTCCATTCTTATTGCCATTGCCACTACCGCCGGCATTTATACCGCTAGCATTTCCATTCTTGCCACCAGCATTCATGCTGCTGGCATTAGCAGAACCATTTGCATTGCCTGTATTACCAGAGCCTGTGCCGTTCGCTCCATTCTTATTGCCATTGC
>CAMVHR010000003.1 GCA_947167345.1 uncultured Treponema sp. | reverse complement strand
TATTAGTATCCCAATCAAATAAACCTGTAGGATCTGAATATCGAATCGGATTATTCCCAGCATAGTGGTACAAATGGCAGCTTTTCATGATAGTAGTTATAGAGTTATTAAATATTTTTTTTGATATTCTAAACATTCTGACACGCCTTACATGCACTATATGTATTCTATAACGAATCTAAATAGTTTTTAATAACAGTACACTTACACATTATATAAATTATTTTAAAAGATTAAAATAAACATCATCTTTTAAATATTCAAATATTTCCGTCAAATCTTCCTTCGCTGTTATTGTTTCCTGATCATTTTTTTCATAGAAAAATTTATAAATTAAAAATGAATTAAAAATTTTTATCAAATTTTTCTCAGTAAGATACGTGTAAAAAAACTTCATTTTATATCTAAGAAATAAAGAATCAACAACTACATAATCATAAGATTTATCAATAAAGCTCTGTGCGATTTTAAAATTTCCATTTAACATATTAATAAACGCTTTGAATAAACATCCGTAATATTTTAATTTCAAAGATTCTCCTTTAAGAAAATCATCTGCTATAACGTCTGCATCTTTTATACGTTTATTTAAAAATAAATAATGCAGATAATTAAAATACATTTCATCAGACAGTAAATTATTTTTTTTATAATCTTCAATTAAATCATCTAATAAGTTTGTACCATCCTTCAAATCCTCAATTTCAGTTTTCAGAAAAATAATGTTCTCGTTATTCTGAAATGAAGACAAGCTTAAATTTTCAAACGCAGCTTTGTAATCCTTTTTATTTAAATAAATTTCTGCAAGTAGATAGTATACATCATCTTTATAAGTATTAATAACATCCTTTGAATAAAGTTTTTCTGCATGAATTGCAAAAATCTCTGCATTAGATAAATTATTTACTTCAATAAACATCTTTGAAATCATCAGATTATTCATATAATTATTAGGATTAAATTTATTAGCTCTCAAAAAAGAATTTAAAGCATCCCTTTTATATCCAGCAACATTTTTTTTAACAAGGACAATTCCATTTAAATAATTATAATCGAATGAGTTCTTTTTTCGTTTACTCATATTCTGCAATATCAATTCTGCTTCATCAATATTATCTGACTCTATAAAATATTTTACACTGTCAAATTTATTTTTATTACAGCCTATAATTAAAAAACTTAAAACCACAAAAAGAAAAAGAATCCTAGTTTTCATATTTTTCTCCTGTTCTCAATATAATTCTATTAACTCAAATATTCTTTCATCAGATGTGTAGTAAGCATAATCCTGTTTATCTTGTTCGATAGTTTCGCTTTTTCCGTTCTTTATAGTTCCGTAGGGACCATTTTCCATATTTGCTATGATGTTTACACCTGCACAGATACAAACCTTTCCTTTTCCTAGAACTCCTAAATTTATAGATTTTTTTTTGCCGAAATTTACATCAACTTTCAAGTCTGCCCCATCACTCTGTAACGTAAACTCAACTCCTCCTGTAGACACTTTTAATTTGTTTGCTGTAATGGTTATAGGTGCATCAATTATTTTTTCAAATTTTTCTACGAATTTATCTACAAATTCCTGTTCTAGTGTAAATGACAATTTTTCTCTTTTAGAACCAATCTTCAAATCAAATACAGAACATTCAAAATCAAGTAAATTTAGATAAGCATTTGCATAAACTTGATAAGATACATTTCCTGTAATAATATTTTCAAAGGCATTTCCCATTCTTCCAACAAAATCTATTAGACCTGCATTGAATGAACACTCCTGTGCATATAACTGCTGCCTAATATATTCGTCATTATCAAAAGTAAAAGTTTCCTTTCCATCTGGATCAATATACCTCACAGGATTATTCGAGCAGTAGTTATACAAATGGCAGCTTAGTGTACAACCTTTTGGAGTACTCATTTTAAGATCCCTATAATAGCAGTATAATAAGAAGGTACATTGATTCGTCTGGTTGTTTTTGTTATCATATCATATTCATGCCAATTCGATGCATAATAATAACCAGGTACAGGAATTAAAAGCAGAAGAAAATCTTTCGGAACTATTTTCCGCTTTGAATAGTAAAGCTTGCTGTTTGAATAATAATAAATTGAGTCTCCGTTTCGTACATTTGACAGATTCGCATATAGGTTTAAACTTTCTCTTTTTCCATCTTTAGGATAAAAAATGAATATTCTATTATCCGATTCGTATGACAGTATTATGTCGTCTGTAGCGAAATATTTTGATTTGAATGTAAGCTCAGTTTTATCAGGGTAGGGAATAAATTTTCTAGCCCCTATACTATAATATCCTGGCGTAAAATACATGTTAATTCCATTGAAGCCTAAAAAATAGTATGCATTACATTCAATGTCTTTAGTTTTATCATTTAAAATATCGTACAGCAAATATCCAGTATGAGTTCTTATGAGAACAACATAATCACAAATAGATTGTATTGCAGCATACGAAAACGCATACTCATCATCAGAAAACACTTTTTCATACGTTTTCATAGAACCGTCTTGAGGATACACCAGATTGAATTGAAAATGATTATTCGTAATTTGCTGTGTAGACCACAGTTTGTTTTGTCCACAGTCAAAAAACAATCGCAAGCCGTTCACCTTGTCATACACAGTAATTTCACTTTCATCAACTATTTTATCGTCAATCAAAACCCTGTCATTTTTATAATCCAGATATAGCAAATTTCTTTCGCTCTCTTTGGAGCATCCTTGAAAAATAATAAATGCAATTAAAACATAGGTATATATTTTTAATTTCATTTTATGCTCTCCGTTTTTCCTTCTGGATTTGACAAACAGAAAATAAGCCACGCTCCATTTGGCGCATTTGACATATAAATGCCTAAGAAAAAGTTAGACTCATTTTTGAAAGGGTCTTTAGCATAATCTATTTTATTTATTCCGCTCCCCTCTGTAGACAATACATTCATCGCCCATGTACCACAGTTATTTCCTATTAAGCTATATCCAGAGAAATCTTTTCCGCTAGACACTGCATTATTATATATTATCGAATCTTGCTCGGTCGTTGTCTCAAAACTTAAGATTTCAGAAAATTTTCTGGACGTAAAATAAGCCATCATTACATCTTTTGAAGAAAAATCCCGTTGAATAACACCAGCCTCTTTACCGCCAGCCAATAGTTCTGCTATTTTTCCACATGGAAAAGACATTCTGTTTTTACTTAATATGGAAACCATATCAGAAGTATCATCACACTTTATATGATGATATGCTTGTTCTCCATTTTTATCAAAAGGATATACTTCAAAATAGGACCAAGAATCATCTCCTGTCTGCACAAAAAGACCGATATGCCCCATTCCATTCGCATCTACACGATCAAGAACAAGTCCTGCATACTCCCCATTTGGGTCTGTATATGTAATAGGATTGTTCCCTGCATAGTGGTACAAATGGCAGCTTGTAAGACTTTTTGACGCAGAATTCCAGTTATTTGAGGGTATAACGTTATTTTTTTTATAATAATTATGCATTTTTCTATAAATCCATTGCTTTTAATAAAATATACACTAATTTTCCTGCATTTTCTATCACGAATTCTGCAAATATTCATTTGTCAGGATATGAATTAGACAGAGTTGGACGCAGAAAACAGGAGTTTACAAACTTTACATCATCTTGTATTTTTTTTGAATTCTTTCATGGTCTCTTTATATGTGAAAATAAATTTTTGTAACAAAATCTGTGGCATCTTGCGGTATATTCGATTTTCAGCATCTATATCTTTCTCATAAAAGACATTCTGGTCATCATATACCATGATATATGTTTTCCTTATTTCTTCCTCAAGGTTAAAATCAATTACAATTCCACTTGCCTCCTGCTCGTCATAGTTTTTATTATAGGACTTATAATATAACGGAGATGTTGCAAGCAAAAGAACAATATACATTTTAGGTCTCCATCCAGTTATTTTAATCATGTAATCAGAATTATCTCGTAAATATTCATCCATGCTTTTATAACCATTCTCACCTTTCCAACTATAACCTATACTATACTCCCTCTTAATTGGATGAACGATATGAATATCTATAGATTTAATGCAACTGATATTATCAATATTTATAAAAGGTCGTACCAGAGAATCCCAATCTTCATCCAACAAAATTATTTCTGAATCCATAGAGTCTATATCTGAGTGAAGAAGAATTTCTTCATGTATAGCCCAGCACCAATCAGAAGGATCAATGGAATGAGCATAAAAGCTTAAGCAAGATATTAATATAAGAATGATAAAACCGATGATAACTGATAATAAATGTAATTTGTTCATGTTATATTTCCTATTGATTATTTACGAAATCTGTAACAGAGTTTCCATTCCTGTTTTGAGGTCTTGCCGTTTCATAATCAAACCTAATGGCCTCTTTTAACTCTCCAGCCATTTTATTAGTGTTTTCAACAGCGTTTTTTTCAGCCTTATTCTTAAATCCGTTTGGAACATTTTCATCATGGAAATTTTTTGCATAGGTTCCTAGTACAACCTGTTCATATGCATGAACAAATTCATGGCCTAAGTCTAATGCTGTGCTGTTTTTGGACCCCTTACCATCTTTCAAATCTAACCATTGAGATTCATTAAAATAAATAATAGCATTTCCAAAATTATCATATCTAGTTTCAGAGTCTCCTTGTGTATTTTCAATAAATGTTTTTCCTTTTTTATCAATTGCGTTTATCAAACTTGTAGCATATTCGCTATTCTTCAGATAAATAATGCAGTCTGCAATGTCTTTTGCAAAAGTTTCACCTGTCACTATTCGTCTTAAATATTTGGTACGAAAACAGTTATTTTTATTATCCCAAACAAACTCTTTATGTTGATTTCTTCTACTCCGTTCATCATAGTATTTGAATATGACTATTATTTTATTTCCATCAGGATCAGTATATGTAATCGGATTATTTCCCGCATAGTGGTACAAATGGAGGTATGTCGGAACAAGATCCCTTTTTCTCATGTTTTCTTCTATTTTAAGTGCGGAAATCCAGCCTGTTGAGGATATAACCTTATTTTTTTTATATAAACTCTGCATTTTTTTATCTATATCTATTTTTTTATTGAAGTATAGCTGAATTTTTTGCTCTTTTCTACCACCCCCAAATCAAATATTCATTTGTCAGTGTATGGATTAGGCAGAGCTGGACACAGAAAACTGGAGTTTGTATGAAAAAAGAAGATATACAGTTTTCATATTTTTTCCCATCCGATTACTATATTTATGAATATAAATAATAAAATAAAAGCAGGAATAAGATAATGCTTATAAGCTCTTTTGAAATCATCAATATCATTAAGAAATTGAAGAACTGTCTTATTTGTGAAATATTCCTCTTTACTACAAAAATAAGATTCTATTTTCCTTAATGGAACATTACATCGTTCATAGACTCCGAATGGATTTATCTCTCCTATGGCTTTCAGAGCGTCTATATTATTTGAGGTAAACAAATATTCAACAAACACCTGTCTCTTTTTCTCAAAAATTTTATTAGCCTTATAATAGCAATATATAAAATATACGATTAAAACAAGAAGAAACAAAGAAACTGTAACTTTAATAGCCATATCAATATCCTTTTAGTATATTCTGAAATATATAATCTACTATATTGTATTCAAGCTTTTTTATTTCAATTGCACCTTTAATCAAGTAAGGTTCTATATATTGAATGTAGATGTCATGTGTTTCTATAGTTTCTGTTGTATTGTATAAGAAATGAATTTCTCCTACGGAAGGAGCATCTGCAAATCCAATTTTGAATGCTCCTCCTTTTATTCCCTTAGAGGCACTTAAAGAAAAATCTTTGGAATTTAAATCATAGGCAACATCTAAACCTAGTCCCATAAATTTATCATAAGAACCGCCAACGATAAAAGATTGTGATTTTTCTGTTTTTACTCCATTAGAAAACAAATCAACGCTTATTGATATACCTGCGAATGAAGATACTCCGAACTCAGATCCAATGCTAATACTTTTATATAAACCTGAAGAAAATCCTTCTTCTGAAAAACCGATTTTAATTCCACCCTCGATTGCACCAGATGATCCAGCACCAGCAGCTCCTTGAAAACCTATACTTACTGTAAATTCTCCATCTGGATCAATATACCTCAAAGGATTATTCGAGCAGTAGTTATACAAACGGAGGCTTGTCGTACAATCAAAATTTATATTTTCTAAAAATGTTTTCAACTTAACTAACACTTCATAGTATTCCTTATGCGATTTATTTATATACTAAGAAATTATTTAGGAGAAGGAAAGCAAAAGTAATACCCAGAAATACAAGTATCTTTATATTTTCTACCTTTATATACGCTTTTTATTGTAAGCTTGACATCTCCTGTCGTATTGGGAGGAAGTTCTATAGACTGAATTTGAGGAGTATCCTCTAATGTCTGCAAAACTATTCCTTCAGAAGTTCTTAGCTCGATACTCTTTGCACGCTCATTATTGTAATAATAATCAGGATTTATGGCATCAACATAACCATTCACTACTAAAATACGATTAGTTTTATATGCCAATCGTTTTGAAATCCATTCATCTATGCCGCTTCCTTTTTTGTCTTCACACCAAGGTTTGCATATTTGCCATGAATATTTATTCTTTCCGTCATAAGTAATCCATTGTCCTGAAATTTTTTCCCGCAAGGCAGATGAACAGCTAATTCTGTAAGAGTCCAATCCGATCCATACTTCTCGCAATCGTTTTCTGTCATCAGGAAGCTTTATATATTCAGAGTCAGACTTTAGACCAAAATATGTTGTGTAATCTGCTGTATTTACTAATACACAAACTAAATCCTCATAATACAGCACCATATATTTCTGACCAAATGCAGTAAGATATATAAAATCTTTATACTTGGATATTACATAGTCATCGGTTTTTATTTCTGAAATAAAGTTACTTTCCTCCTGCATCCTCTGATCCATTTCTGGAAATTCCATTGTGATGGTATTTTTTTTTAAAGAAAATGTGAAACCTGGATTAGGAAAATCATCATAAAAAATTTCATAGATATATGCATTTTCTTCAAAAGGATATGCTTCTGAAAAAATTGGAAAGCATAACAATAAAAAACAAAAATATAATACTGTTTTTCTAATCATTCTTTACCTCATAAATTTTTGCAAATGAAAATGGTATGTCGTATGTTCCAAAGATTCCCCATTCATTCAATTTTTTTATTACTGTCATGAAGTCTCCTGATTTATTTCCTTCTTGTGCTGTTATACATCCTTCTGATCCCCAGAATGATGTATTATGACCTCTCCAAGGAACTTTATTAGTAATTGTGGTACCATCTCTGTTTAAAGATTCTCCAGAAATATAAGGAACCATCGGTATTAAATTTCCTTTTGAAATTGTAAAAACATCAGGTGCATATTTTGAATCACAAAAAGGATCATATGTAAGTGTAAAATCTTGTTCTGAAAGAGTATCTGTTATGTGTGTTCCTTCCATATTTGCAACAGAAGAGACAGGAATAGCAACAAAGTCATTAGAAAACTTATTATAAATTATCAATGTGTCTTTTCCTCGTAAATATTTATTGGCATTATTTATTGTTTTGTAAGAATCCCTAACTCGGATGAGGATTCCTTGCAAGTGATTGTTATCTTGCATAGTCTTTTGGGTATAGTTTCCATGATTATCAAAAATTCCACAGTCAAGTCTTCCGTCTGGATCTGTATATGACATCGGATTATTCGAACAATAGTGGTACAAATGGAGGCTTGATACTTTAGCATGTATTACTTTTTTATATTGAAAGGAATTCATTTCTTATATTTTATCCAGCACAGGCCGTTACATTTTTTGCCTGTGACGGTGATAGCTTCATATTTAATATTAGATTTCGTATACCTTCTTCTAACCCTTGTTCACGTCCTTCTTCTCTCCCTCGTTCCAATCCTCGTTTCTCACCGATACGAATGCCTTCTTCAAGAGACTCTTCTTTCTGGGCTGCCACGTCTACAGCATAATCATATTCCATCGTCAGCATGTTTATTACCCTCTTGAAGCTACGCTGAGAGTTCCGTCGATTTCCTTTTAAAGTAATCCTCCAGTATTCCCTGCCTGATTGCTTTCTGCACTGCCCACGTCAGAGGTTCTTCCTTCTTTTCCCTGCAGGCTTTCCGTACAAGCTCAAGTGAAAGTTCATCCGGCTTGCCTTCTTCTTCGGGATACATGAATGCATCAGAAAGCCTCATTTCTCCCGTCTCAGGATAGTTGTCCGTGCCGTTGTAAAGCACGTAGAATTCCGGTACTGGTATCTTCACCATTCTCCTGTAGAACTTCATCTTCGCAGGAACGATGTGCTCGTAAATCCTTGCCACATAGTCCAGAAGCCTTAACGGCATATTATTATTTATCGTGGACTGATGCTCTATCAGCACTACAATCCTGCCGTTCACCTGCATGGCAACATCATTGGAATAAGCCATGTAGAGTGTATTTTCAATCATCTCTGGAACAAGATTTGTCTCTTCCAGTTTCAGGGCTGTTCCATGCAGGGCATTGTACAGCGAGATGAAATTCTTCCGTGCAGTTTTGTCCTTTCCGAACAGGTCTACAAACACGCTGTCTTTTACGTTGTGTTTTTCTTTTGCTTCAGCCATTCCGACAGCTCCTTTTTGATATTATACTTCATATTCCATGAAATGGAATATGGGTTTTTAGGAAATTCTTTTCTTAAGTATAAATTATAGTAAAAAATTGACACTTATTCAAAAAAATCTATGCTCTCAAGCTTTTAGAGATAATTTTATAGAAGAAATAAGGATTGTCCTATTAGAAGAAATTGATATTTATAAAAAAAACTAACTTTACTCCTAAAAAAAACATATATCCAAAAAAAGCAATACAGCCAATTATATCAAGCCATTTGAATTCTTCTTGTTTTAATATTTTGTTTTTTAAATACAGCAATATATAGAATATTAATGTCAAAAAAGAAGATGCTGTTAACCATATTATAAATTTTGAAAATTTATTCATATGTTTTTTGCTCCAATCTATCCCGCACTAATTCTAAATCTTTTTTTAAGAGCTCAAAAGATTCCTGATTATTAATAATCCAAGGAAGAATACTATTTTCATAATTTGATAATGTTATCTCTCCTTTTGCCAACATATCATCGATAACTGTTTTAGCATAAATGTATAATGCCGTGACATTTTCATGAAGAGATCCTACTTTTTTATTTCCAAAGAATACGTTCAGTTTCATTTATCATCTTCCCGATTTACCGCATAGAGATTTATTCCGAGCATTTCAAGACAGTGAAGCACTTTATTCATCTGTAAAGTTTCTTTTCCATTTTCAAGTTCTGAAAAAAAACGGGCCCCTACATTGCACATTGCGGCTGTTTCTGATTGAGTAAGTCCCAGCTGTTTTCGACGGTTTTTCACTGCCTCTGATATTGATTCAACAGAAATTATTCTCATATCAACAGTATAACTTTCCCGAACGGGAAAATCAATAAAAAAAAGATTTGATATGTGAAAATATTTTCCCGTTCGGGAAGATGATTTGTTTTGTATTTTAAGAGAAATTGTCAAATGTTGTGGATGAAAAATTCTGAGATTTGTTTAGGCTGCAATCTGTAAGATTCCATCTACAAAACTTTTATCTTCTTTGACCAGCTGGAGTTTCTCAAAACCTTTGAGTCGCCTCCAGTTCTTTTCTGCTTCCTTGCAGAGCTTGAACACCATTGTCAGCGTAGCTTCTGCAGAACCATTTCCTTGCTAAAAGAAAAGCTGATACTTTTATTGAGCTGGATGGTTTTAATATTGGACGGTTCTGGGAAATTGGTCCGCAGAAACGGCTGGGAATAGCTTGCAATACGGTGCAGCTGAAAAATCTTTTTTACTTGGATGATATTATGATTTGTTGCAAAAAGTCCTGTCTGTGTTTGTGTGTTGTCATGTTGAATGTCCTGTGCCTGGCTGTATACGCACAGGATAAGTCTGTATCTTTTTCTTATAAGGGTGGCAGAAACTATGTTCTTGTAGAAAAAACAGACTTGCTTAGATATGACAACAACAAGTACACGGGACTTATGAGCAGGGAAGTTCAGTCTTTTGTGGCAGAAAACAGCTCTGTTAAATCTGGTGTCGAAGACGGTAGCTTGTATTACGATGGCTATTTTTATGTGGTACAGGACACCAAGCATAAAAAACGAGTCGTGCTTGAAGGCATTCATGATTCAATAAGTTCTGCATTTAAGATTACAAAAGACGGAGAGCTTATAATGATTGAGGATAACGGATATCCTAGTTTCAGGAGTTTTCCATCGTACCCATCTAGAAAGGTAAAGATTGGTGATAGCTGGCAGGCACAGGGAATGCGTGCCGTAGATCCTTTGAATACTGGCATCGTGACCAAAATGCCTATTATGGTTCAGTATACGTTTATCCGCGAAGATGTATACAATGGGGAAGCTGTCTATGTCTTGAATGCAGCATGGGCTACGCGTTACGGCTTGTCGTATATTGATGCTAGCGGAGATCTTTCTCTGAAAAGTGCCCAGGGCAAGCATGATGCAACTATCATCGTGAGCCAGAAAATCGGCAATGCACTTGTGGTAAAAGACACTGTAGATGAGACCTTTTTGTATGATGATGGCAATCAGGTACGATTCAAGGGAACCATTTCTTTGTTTACAAAATATCCTCCTTCATACAATAAAAATGAAGTTGTTTCGGCTGTAAAACGCACTGTTCCTGTTCTGAATGATGGTTCCTTGGATGTTCGTGAAACGGAAAAGGGAATCCGCATTACCATTGACTTGAAATTTAAGGCTGATAGTGCCGAACTTCTTGACAGCGAAAAGCTTCGACTTGATAAAATTGCTTCTGTCCTCAAGGAATCTGCTCCGGATTCCCACTATTTGATTGAGGGGCATACTGCATCTACGGGCAATCCTTTGGGAGAACAGCGGCTGTCTGAAGATCGTGCTCGGTCTGTTGCGGAAGCCCTTGCTTCTCGTGGAATTTCGGCGCAGCAATTTATATGCAGTGGAAAAGGAAGTTCTGTTCCTGTCGATGACAATGCCACTGCCCAAGGTCGGGCTAAAAACCGTCGCGTAGAGATTACTATCCTGCAATAAGAAAAAACATTTGCTTTTTGTACGGTTTTCACTGATAATGAGTGCAGGAGGTTTGTATGAGAAAATTGCAAGTCTTGTTTTTTTCCGCCTTTTTGTTGTGTCTGCCGTTTGTTTTTTCATGTGCCGGAGGCGGTGCGAGTTCTGAAGATGGAAGTGATGTTGCCATAGTTTTTAAAACTTCTTTAAATAATGGGGAAAGGCGGACTGTTTATAGCCGTGCCTTGGAGTCAGGAACCTCTGTGAGCGTTGTTATTTCGGGGAACTACAACTGCCACTGCGACTGTAGGGGATGACGGTAAAGCTACCGTACGGTTTTCTGATGTTCCAACAGGGGCTTCTATTAAGGCTACTGCCTGCGTGATTTATCCCGACAACTCGATGCGTTACGGTAGTTCTTCGCCCATTATCGTTTCGGAAGGAGAAAACAAAGCTGTTATAAATGCGACTTCTGTTTTGGATGTATCTGCCTTATCTTTTTCTTCTGTTGATGACCCATCGACTTATGATCCTGAGTTAGGTTATTCGATGACTTCTATCTGCTCTGTTTCGGGCTTGCCCAGCATCGATGGTGTCTCCTACAGATATTTGTGGGCTTATGATATGGAAGGAGAGGAGCGTACAAGTCCGCATTCATCATTGACTCGTGGTCCGGGTATGGGAAGTATAACTTGCCAACTGACTGTGGTAACTCCAGCTGGAAACCTAGTCTTTAATGTGTCTCCTTAACACTCGTTAAATACAAAAAAAATGCATAATTATGCAGAAAAATAATTTACAAAGTACATAAAATATCCTACTATTAATAGAGTCACTGCATAAAAACAGCAGGTGACTAGAGGATACAATATTATGAAAAACGCTTATGTTAATCGTGTATGGGAAGAGGTTAAGGCAAAGAATGCCAATGAACCAGAATTCCTTCAGGCAGTAGAAGAAGTTCTTACAACTCTTGATCCTGTTGTTGATCAGATGCCAGAACTCGAGCCAAATGCAATTCTTGAACGTCTGGTTGAGCCAGAGCGTGTTATCCAGTTCAGGGTACCTTGGATGGATGATAAAGGAAATTATCACGTAAACCGTGGCTTCCGTGTCCAGTACAACAGTGCTATCGGTCCTTACAAAGGAGGCTTGCGTTTCTCTAAGGAAGTAAACCTTTCTGTTCTTAAGTTCCTTGGCTTTGAACAGGTTTTGAAGAATTCCCTTACAACACTTCCTATGGGTGGTGGTAAAGGTGGTTCAGACTTTGATCCTCATGGAAAGTCTGACAAAGAAGTTATGAGATTCTGCCAGAGCTTTATGACAGAATTGTACCGCCATATTGGTGCTGATACAGATGTTCCTGCTGGTGATAAAAACGTTGGCGGACGCGAAATTGGATATCTTTTCGGTCAGTACAAGAGAATCCGCGATGAATACACTGGCGTTTTGACAGGAAAAGGACTTACATTCGGTGGTTCTTTGATTCGTACTGAAGCAACTGGTTATGGATTGATTTACTTTGCTCAGGAAATGCTCAAGAAGGTTGGAGACGACTTTAAGGGCAAGGTATGCGTAGTTTCTGGTTCTGGAAACGTTGCAGAATATGCTGCAGAAAAACTTATTCAACTTGGTGCAAAGGTTGTTACTCTTTCTGATTCAAACGGATACATTTATGATGCTGACGGCATTACTCAGGAAAAGCTTGACTGGGTTAAAGAGCTTAAGACTGTTCGCCGCGGACGCATTTCTGAATATGCAAAGCAGTTCCCTTCTGCAAAATACTTTGAAGGCAAGAAAGTTTGGGAGGTTAAGTGTGACTGCGCATTCCCATGTGCTACACAGAACGAACTCCTTGGAGAAGATGCACAGAAGCTTTTGGACAACGGCGTAAAGCTTGTTGCTGAAGGTGCAAACATGCCATCTAATATTGACGCTGTAAACAAGTTCCTCGCTGCAAAGATTTTGTATGCTCCAGGAAAGGCTTCTAACGCAGGTGGTGTTGCAACTTCTGGTCTTGAAATGAGCCAGAACTCAGAGCGTCTTTCATGGTCTTCAGAAGAAGTTGATGAAAAGCTCCATAACATCATGATTAATATCCATGCTAACGCTTACGATACAGCTGTTAAGTTTGGTGCTAAAGAAGGCAACTGGGTTAACTATGTTGCTGGTGCAAACATTGCTGGTTTCGTAAAAGTTGCAAATGCAATGGTTGCTCAGGGCTTGGTATAATAAGTAAAACATGAAATTTGCATGGCAAATTTATTTGCAATGCAAATTTCTTTTAAGTTTTCGAAAGAAGGCAACATTCTTCTTCTGTCAGCTGCCGGTACTGTCCGGGGCGCAGAAGTGAATCAAGCCACAGCTTGCCCATTGCAAGTCTTTTAAGGAATATAACTTCATTTCCAACTGCTTTGAACATCCTTTTTACCTGATGAAATTTACCTTCGGTTATTGTTAGTGTGCAGAAACTGAGTTCCGGTAAATTTGGTTCAGCCGTCAATGTGCAGTATTTTTCTATTTCATGATAGTTTTCGCTGCCGTACCATTGTAAAAATGCCGGTTGTGCTGTAAATGCAGGACTTTTCTTTTCTGGCTTGACAGTTATTCCTTCTTTAAACAGCTGGGTATAAAGTTTTTGCTTTTCTGGCGGGCAGTAATCACGTAAATATACTAAATATGTTTTTGTAATGTGTGTAGATGGATCTGTCAGCCTATGAGACAGCTTTCCATCTGTAGTTAAAAGAAGCAAGCCTTCCGTGTCTAAATCCAGCCTGCCGACTGCATGGAGTTTTGCAAGCCCTTTTGGATGCAAGTATTTTTCATCTATGCTTTCAAATACTCGCTCATGCCACCCCTCGTCTGCCGTACATACGGTATTCTGCTTTTTGTTCATCATGATGTAAATCTCTCGTTCAAGAGGGTGCGCCGTTCCATCAATTACAAGGGTGTCTTTTCTTACATCAATAATATAACTGGCTTCTAATGCTCTTGTTCCGTTTACTAGGACTTCGTGGTCTTGTAAAAATCTGCGGGTTCTTCTGTATGTGCTTAAGTTCTGTCTTACAAACAGTTCGTCTAAACGCTGTATGTCCATGGAAATTAGTAGTTTTCTAGCTTTGAGAGTAAACTGTCTAGCTTTTTTCCGTATTCTTTGTCAGCAGCCCAAGTACCTGCAAGCCCGTAAATTGTAGGGGCTTTTCCTCTTGGTAGAACATATTTGTAACGGTTGTCTATGAGCTTATTCTTTAGTTTGACATCAGAAGTTGTTGCATAAGCGTGAAGATGCTGTATGTGGGCACGAACACCCATCTGCTCTGTTTCAAAAGATTCTCCAGGATGGCTCTTATCTATTGCGCCTAATCCGCAATAATTGTGCATGTCTATTGTTACTAGATTGCCGAATGTCAGCCAGCCGGTTTCCAGACACATCTGTACAAAGGCACAGTCGCTGTTAATGCCTTCTGCCTTTGCTTCTGTTACATAATAATGTGCAAGTCGCTTTACCAATTCCTTGTCTGCATTCGGTTTTGAATCCATAAAAAACTGGTAAAGCTGTTTTTCTGTTTTTATGCCGTCATCGGCAAGAATCCTTGATATATACTTTCTGTTCTGCTGTGTTGGAGTAATACATCCTGTAAGCAGCAGTGCCAGAAATGCAACACTTAGCAAAAAAAATAGTCTGGTTTTACGAGCTGGCAATTGTGGCATTATTTTATTGTTGTACCGATATAATCTTTTCCATCAAGAATATTTCGTATGTTCTGGATATTCTTGCCTGCGGCACAAATGACAGTCAGTTTAAGCTGTTCTGATTTTTTGCTTGCAATAGGATCAAACGGACAGTTTTTGCCTGGAACCCATTCATCTCCGACCATTTTTCTGAAATCTGCCCATGAAATCGTATCTAACGGCTTTGCGTCAGGATTTTTACGAGGATCGTCAGTGTATACTTTTTCTATGTTTGAAAGGTTTACTACAGTGTCCGCATGAAAACGTTCTGCAAGGATGACTGCATCATTGTCTGATGAAAATCCTGGTTTCCATCCTGCTGCTACAAGAACTCTACCTGTAAAGTCGAAGACTTTTGTCGGATCTGTTACAACGTCCTGAACGCACAGTGGACCGAAAGCTGCTTTCAGCAATTGTGCATTCAATCTGGTTGCCATGATGCCGAGCCAGTCTCCGGCGTTATTCAGGTCTTCTTTTATTCCGTAGCATGCATATTTTTTCTGTATGTCTGAATATGCAGATGTAACGTCTTTATATGCGTTCTGATACATTCTTGCAGGACCACCGCCACCAGCTACCAATATCAATCTTGTTTCTGTATTTGAAACAAGATAATCTATTGCCATAGAACAAAAACTGCGAAGAAACTCTGAATCCGGTTTTTCTGGTGCAATAATTGAGCCTCCAACGCTCAATACTTTTGTAATCATAACATCCTCCTTAGTAGATACCTATTATTGCAGGGGCATTCCATAGGGAACTGTAGTTAGATTCCATGCCGCGTGCTTCTTCCCATATAGACTGCAGGGCATAAGAACGAGGCCTCTTTACAGTCCTGCTGTTTATGAATGGCGATTTTATTTGATTCCATCCTCTGCAGAATGAAATGTGCTGGTTGTCTATATTTCCAAAATAGTAGTCTTTTTTATCTGTAATTTCCGTGAACGGAGAATAGTCAAGTCCTGCTCCAAGAGCTATGTCCACTGGAAACCAGCCGTATTTTTCAAAATATAGTTCTGTCCACCAGTGATTTTTCGTGGTGTATTGGGTGTCTATGAGCACTCCGCATACGGGAACTGCTGGAATTCCTGCAGAGCGGCATAATGCTGTAAAAATAGTCGCAAAACTATAGGCATCACCAGTTCCTGTTGAAATTAAATCTTCGGGTGAAGAATTTGGATTAGAATCAGTAGTGTTTGTAATGGTGAAATTTTTTATCATGTAATTATATATCAGTTTTGCTTTTTCATAATTATTTTTTGTTTTGCCTGTTATGCTGTCTTTTAATTCGATTACTTTCGGGCTTAAAGACGGAATGCCCTCATCGGCTGACAGATATGCTTTGTAAAGCATCTTTGTTTTATTTGAATAATTCGTTATTTTGCTTGGAATTATATTTGAAGCTATTGTATATGTCTTTACTATGTGGGTTGCAGAATATGATGTGTTGAGGTTGACTGTTTTGTCCAGTGAATCCTGAAAAATAATATTAAACATGTCATCCTGTATTAAAGGTTCCGGAGAAACAGCACTTGTTGTAACTTCTGTCTGAAATGTAGATCTCTGAGGGCGTGGCATGTATAGCGTTATAAGTGCGTCTGTATGCTCTGTTTCCGGCTTAAGGTTTACGGTTGTCTGCAAAACATAAGTGCGTGGTGATGAAAAAGTTTTTTTTCCTGCTGGAAATGATATGTTTACAGGAAAAGGCTCGCTCTTACCGCGTTCTGTTTCTACGTAGATTGTGCCTGATGTTGCTCCGTCTGGCACTCTTACCTTTATTTCATCATCGCTCCAGTATTCATAGTCATGGTTTGTAGAAAGGGCCGCAATGTATTTTTCATCATCGGAAGAGGTTTCCCTGTTTGCTGTAAAATAAATTTTTGAAGTGCCTCTTGATGTATTGAAATTCATGCCAGATATTATTATTGTCTGTCCGATGACGGCACTTTCTGCACCAGCTTCTGTTGTTATTGCTTGAATGATAGGAATTGTAGCTTTGGGATCTTGCCTGACTGTAGCAGGAATGCTTGATTTGTTTGCAAAAAAAGCCGGAGTTGAAACGCCTGCCTGTGTTACTACTGTAACAAGACCGTCCTGCACATTAGAAGGAAGCTGTATTTTTATTTCTGTGTCGCTCCAGCTAAGGTACTTGCTGTTTGTTATTCTGGAATTTGAAATGGTGACGTATGAATTGTCTCTTGTCTCTCCAAAATTACTGCCTTCAATAAAAAGAATATCCTCCGGAGAGGCGATCGGAGGATTTATGGACGTGATGACTGGTTTTTTATTACTCTTTTTTCCTGCAAACAAAGAAAAAAAAACAATAAGCGCCATACAGGATAAAAAAGAGACAAAACGTACTAAAGGTTTTGTTTTTAATAATCTCGTGTATGACGAAAAAAAACTCACTTTTCAGTGCCTATCTCAAAGGAAAGTATTGGTGATGAAAAATGAATGAAGAATCCTTTTGAATTTTCCTGATTCTGCTCTACAGAGTTTTCAATAGGGCTAAAAACATCATAACTTGTCAGTGAAACTTTATTTTCATCTGCTGTATATGAAACAGGATTTACAAAGGCTGTTCCAAATGGCATTACTGCTGCTGCGACTGAATTGTGAGCCTGCAACTCTGCCGTGTTAGGCTTTTCGTCTCCAAGAAATGTTACCAAGTTTGTAAGGTTTTCATCTGTAATTACACTTGCTGTAGGCAAATTGTAAGACGACATTCTTGCGACTGGAGTAAAATTCTGTACAGGAGCTTTTGCACCTGTCTGACGTAAAGGCAGAATGACTGCAATAACAGCAGCAGCTGCTGCTCCGATGAACATATCCTTTGCAATGCCTTTGGATACTTTTCCCAGTTCCAAGGTTCTATGAGCAACCTTTTTGTAGGAAAGTCTAGCCTGAAGACGTTCAAAACTGTCAGATCTGTCTTTTTCGCTGAAAGAAAGCATTTTACTGTCTGCTGCAAAGAGAGAATTTAACCCTCTAAGCTTTGAGAGCTGTTTCTGACACTTAGGACAGTTCTTTATATGAGCTTCATACTCTTCCACATATTCCAATGGAAGCTCATTGTCGAGGTAAATTGAGTGAACATCTTTGTTAGGACAGGTAAACATCATCTTCTCCTATTAACTTTAATAATTGTTCCCGCGCACGGAATACACGTACTTTCACATTTCCTTCGGTAATTCCAAGCACTTTGCCTATTTCCTTGTAATTCATTTCTCCATATTCTCTCAGAACAAGTACTTCTTTGAGTTTAGGAGGCAGCTTATCAAGAGCTTCTTTTGCCTTTTCAATAGTCTCAGCCTTAAGAAGGTCTGTTTCACCGCTTTCCATGTGCTGGCGGCCTTCATATAAAGCTTTGTGATAAGCTTTTGCTTCCCTTGTCTTGCGTTTTGCATAATTTAAGGAAGCATTCTTTACAACGCGTATTAGCCAGTATTTAGCATCATCGAGGGACGGAAAAATCAAACCCTTTTCATTCGCCTTTATAAAGGAATCATGTACTAAATCTTCGGCAGCTTCTTCATCATTCACGATACGAAACGAAACTTTGAAGAGTAATTCCATTGTGGCGTCGTAAATCTTTTTAAAGTCCTGCGGATCTGAACAGTTTATCTGATTCGGATTCTCAGTCTCTTTACTAATAGAAAACACAGTTCCCTCTTTGCGGTTACACAAAAAAATATTTTTTTTGTGCTTATTTTCTTTCCCAAACAACTCCGTTTGGAGTATCGGTAATTGTAATTCCTCTGTCTGCAAGCATTTTGCGGATTTCATCTGCGCGGGCAAAGTTCTTTGCCTTTTTAGCTTCTGTACGTTCCGCTACAAGTGCATTTATTTCTGCTGCTTCTGGATCTTGCTCCGAAGATGTTTCTATGGGAGCTGCAATCTGTTTTTCTGCACAGGCGGCAAGCTTTAATCCTGTAACGCTGTCCATTCTTCTTACCAGTTCCAGAGCCTCTTCTGCAGTAAGGTTTGTGTCTTTTACTGCTTTCTGTATAAGACTCAGAGCGACTGGGGTTGAAAGGTCGTTTTCCAGTGCCTTTTGAAAATCTTCAATGTATGCACGTGCTTTTTCAGTCAAAACAGAAACATTTGCAGCCTCTCCTTTGGCATATTTTTTATCTGCCATGAGGGATTTTGCTCCGCCTGCGCTTTGTGCAAGTTTTGCAATGCGCTGTACTAATGCCTGTCGTGCATTTTTTGCTCCGTCCATTGCTTCCCAGCTGAAATAAATCTGCTTTCTGTAGTGTGCGCCTAACAGAAAGAAGCGGTAGTCCAGAGGATCATATCCTTTATCTATTAATGACTGAAGTCTTAAAAAGTTACCGGAAGATTTAGACATTTTTGCGCCTTCGCCCGCATCAGCTGCTTTCTTGTCTTTTGCGATAACAAGGAATTCGTTATGCAGCCAATAATTGACCCATTTTGTTCCTGTGGCTCCTTCGCTCTGTGCAATTTCATTTGTATGATGAATTGGAATGTGATCAATGCCTCCGGTGTGGATATCTATGTGTTCTCCGAGGTATTTCATGCTCATTGCGGAGCATTCTATATGCCATCCCGGGTATCCGCGTCCCCATGGGCTGTCCCATGTAAGAGCCTGGTCTTCAAACTTGCTTTTTGTGAACCATAGTACAAAGTCGTAAGGATTCCTTTTATTTTCGTCAATGACAACGACGTCTCTTTTTCCTGCACCTGTTTTTAATTCGTCAAGATTCAAGTTTGCAAGTTTGCCGTAATCTTTATATGTGCTTACATCGAAGTACAGGTTGCCTCCTGCCATGTATGTGTGTCCGTTTGCTTCAATTCTTTTTATAAGGTCTATCATGTCCTGAACATGTTCCGTAGCTTTGCAAACTACATCTGGACGGATTATGTTCAGCCTGTCAATGTCCTCAAAGAAAGCGTCTGTATAAAATTTTGCTACTTCCAGAACGGATTCGTGACGTTCTTTTGCCGTTTTGAGCATTTTGTCTTCTCCGGCATCTGCATCTCCTGTAAGGTGTCCGATATCCGTTATATTCATTACGTGTTTTTTGTCATATCCGAGAAAAGTCAGTGTTCTGTCAAGTATGTCCAGAAATACATAGGCCCTGAGGTTTCCGATGTGTGCATAATTGTATACCGTTGGACCGCATCCGTAAAAACCTGCATATCCCGGTGTGATAGGTTTAAAATCCTGCATTGTACGACCCATTGTATTAAACAAACGTAATCCCATAAAACCTCCGGCCACATGACTTCTTGCGGCACTCTTGTTCTTCTTATATAATGAAAATTATGAATAGCATACGAAAAATAGGCGAAAATATCAAGAACTCGCCATATTTTAAAGGCTCCGTGACTTATGATGAGCCTATGAATGTGCATACAACAATGAAGGTTGGAGGAAAGGCTGGTGCATACATAGTTCCTGAAGATGCTCTTTCTGCGGCTGTTGTCATACAGGTATGTAAAAAAAATGAAGTGAGGCTTGTCGTTTTGGGGGGCGGAAGTAATGTTGTTGTTTCGGATGACGGTATTGATGGTGTTGTGCTGTCTACTGAAGGTTTGAATGAAATTTCTTTTACTTCTGAACGTAAAGCTGTTGAGCTTGCTGATGCCCCATGGAAGTCAGGAGTGCTTGCAAAGGTCTTTTGTGGTGCAGGAGCTGCCATGAATGATATTACGTCTTTTTGTGCCTGCCATTCTTTGTGGGGACTTTCGTGCTTTGCAGGTCTTCCGGGAACTGCTGGCGGCGCTGCTTATATGAACGCGCGTTGTTATGAAAAAGAGGCAAGTGATGTCATTGCGGATGTTTTTTACATTAATATGGATAAAATTGATGTAAATGCATGTGTTGACATTGCGGAATTACAGGAAATATATCATAATAATAAAAGCGACTGGAGTTACAAACATTCTCCGTTCGTAGATAAAAATGTACTTATTGTTGGAGTCAGTTTTTTCTGTGCTGCAGTAGACGAAAGTGATGCTCAGGCACTAATTCTTTCCCGAAACAGCAAGTATATTGAAGACCGGACTGGTAAGGGGCATTTCAAAGCTCCGAGTGCCGGTAGTGTTTTTAAAAATAATCGTGCTTTCGGTAAACCTAGCGGAATGCTTGTTGATGAAGCAGGATTGAAAGGTCTTGTTATTGGTGGGGCTCAGATTACACCTTGGCATGGAAATTTTATTGTGAATAATGGCGGAGCAACTTCTGCTGACATAAAAAATCTTGTTGATGTTGCTCGGAATAAGGTTAAAGATATGACAGGTTTTGTACTGGAGCCTGAAATTATTTTTATTTAAGGATATGCATGGTTCATACCGATTATAAAATTGGAGTGCTATATAGATGTTACAGTTGTCTTTTGTAAGCTTTAAGGCGAATTCTTACATTTTCGTAGAAGATACACCTTCTAATGATAGGTTTTTTATTATTCAGACCGGAAAGGTTAATTGTTATCATGAAACACCGATACCGGGAAGTTCTTTTAAAATCCTTGGTCCTGGAGACTTTTTAGGTGTTATTCCGTGTATGTCCGGTCATTCGCACACAGAAACTGTAATTGCTTCTACAGATGTTACTGCTATTGTAGTTCGCAGGGATCAGTATCCTGAGCTTATTGTTCATAATACACCTATTGCTTTAAAGATTATCCGTTATTTTGCACGTGAAATGCGTTTCATGAATGATATGCGTGCCAAAATGACTGTTAAAAAGGTTTCCGGCGCAGATTCTCCTGATGAACTGTTCAATATTGGTCAGTTTTACGAGGAAAAGGATCTTGCTGCTGTTGCAGAGTATGCTTATTATCAGTATTTGAAGGCTTCTCCTAATGGTGATAAGGTTGATGTTGCAAAGCGTCGTTTTGCTTCACTGCGTAAGCGTGAGACTGTAAAATATTTGGAGCCGCCTCCAGAAAATATCCGTGTCTATCCAAAGGACAATATGATTTTTGCTGAATGTCAGGCTGGTTCTGATATGTATATCATACAGGAAGGTTCTGTCCGCATTACCCGTGTTATTGAAGAGGATGAAGTAACTTATGCTCTTCTGCGTAAGGGTGACATGTTCGGAGAAATGGCTCTTCTTGATAACAAGCCTCGTTCTGCAAGTGCCATTACTCATGAAGATTGTAAGGTTCTTGTTGTCAATGCATCGAACTTTGAGCAGATGGTTACTTCTCAGCCTAGCTTTATTGCACGCCTGACACAGATGCTTGCTGATCGTGTTTGGTCAATGTACCGCCAGCTTGTAAATGGTCTTCTTACGGATCAAAGGGAACGTATGGTTGACATGCTTGCCCTTCAGATAGAAATTATGAAAGTTCCTGGAGGTAAAGGTGTTCCTTATCAGACAGACTTTACGCCTCAGGATATTGTTAATATGAGTGGCATTCCTGCCCAGCAGCAGAACTTGGCTTTGAACCAGTTGTATTCCGACCAGAATGTTAAGGTTAGAAATGGAAAAATAAACATTCCTGATGTTGATGAGCTTATCAAGCAGGCTGCGTTCTACCGTAATCAGCAGAATCGCCGCATAAAGTCACAGTCGTAAGGTTGTATGAATAAAAGGCTTTCTTTGTTTTTCACAGTTCTGGCATTCTCTTTTTTGCCTTTACCTGTACAGGTTATGGCTCAGAATCTTGTTTCTGCTGATGTTTCCGAAACTGATGATTCTGTTACAGGAACAGTATCTTCTGATGTCGGTTCTGTTTCCGTTACGATAAAAAAGCCTTCTCGTAATCCTGCAACAGGCAAGGAAACTCAGGCTCAACCTGTTCCTGACAGCTATGGAAACGTAAAGCTTGGAATGTCTGTTGACGATGTAAAGGAAATGCTTAAGAAAGACTCTCAGTTTGGTTATAGGGGAGACAGGGATGTTTCCCTTATGGCAGGTGAAAACAGGACTCTTATCGAAACTGATGCGTCTAGATATTCTCCTCATTCGTATCTTGATCGCTGTTGGTTTCAGTTTTATGAAGACAAGCTTTATATCATGACTATAAATATGAATCAGGAGAAATTGGATCATTACTCTGTATTCAGCCAACTGTGCGAGAAATACGGTACTCCGACTTCCCTTAATCCTGATAAATCTGAATGGGTCAGTGATTCTGTTATTGTAGACTTGGAAAGACCTCTTTCCATAAAATATACAGATCGTGTAGTTATGGAAAAAATTCAGAATGCTTCTTTTGTAGACAAGACGGCGAAAGAAAAAAGTCGCGAACAGTTTCTTGAAGGTCTTTAATAAATGATTTTGCAAAAAAAATATTTTCCGCTTTTTGTGTTGATGTTTTTGTTTTCTGCATCATGCTTTGGTGCGGGAAAAAAAATTGAAATGCCTGTAAAAGATTTAATGATATGTACAGCCTCTGGAAACAGTATTGGTGTAAAAGCAGAGATTGCTGCAAAAGATCCTGAGCGCCAACATGGGTTCATGGAGCGTAAAAAAATCCCAGATGGTACAGGAATGCTTTTTGTATTTGCAAAAGATGAAGTGCTGAACTTCTGGATGAAAAACACGCCGCATCCCCTGTCTATTGCTTATATAGACAGAGATGGTGTTATTGTAGATATTTTTGATATGACTCCGTTCAGCCTGAGCAACGTTACTAGCACGCGCTCCGTTAGGTACGCTCTTGAAGTTCCTCAGGGTTGGTTTGAAAGAGTCGGCATCTCAAAAGGGGATGTGGTTCAGACTTCAGACGGAAATTCAATAAAAATATTTCAATCCTATTTATAATTCCTGCTCAAGATTTTTCAGCTGCTGTATTGCAATTTTATCCTTAGGATCAATTTCGAGCACTGTCATGAAATACTTTCTGGCCTCTTCTTTGTCACCTTTTTTTAGGCTGAGGTAGCCTAAGTTGCTGATGACTTTTGTATTGTCAGGTTCTAGGTTAAGTGCATCGCACAGGCTGTCCTGCGCTCCGTCTAAATCTCCTGTTTCCAGCTGACAGATTGCAAGCTCATTATAGGTGTCGGCACTCTGATCTCCACCATCACATTCCTGTGCCTTTTCAAATGCCTGTCTGGCTTCTGAAAAGCGTTCCAGTCTGCGAAGACCCCATCCGAGCAAAAACCATGCATTCCATACGAGAGGATTATCCTGAAGAAATTTACGGATCTCTTCAAGTCCCTTTTCTTCTTCACCACGAGAAATTAATTCATAGGCATTGTGAAAACGCTCGTTTTCCAAATTGCGGGAGTTGATTTTATTAAGCATCTCCTGAGCCCGTTCAATTTTGTAAGTTCCGTTTTCTCCAAGTTCTTCTTCTTTTGCATCAGCTGTAAGACCAACATAGCTTTCAAGACAGCTTTTTGCTTCTGAGTAATTATGTTTTTTCAGGTAAAAGAAAGCTGCATTAAAGAATGCATCAGGAAGTTCAGGGTCACTGTCCATGGCATCGCGGTAATGAAGTAGTGCGTCATCATCATAAGCATCTGCATCATCGTAAAGACCTGAATTGCGGTAATTATCAGCTCTCTGATCAAAAAATAAGGCCATATTCAAAATAATTGCCTTGTTTTCTGGTTGAATTCCGTGAACTGCCTGCCATATTTCTTCTGCAAGTTCCCAGTCTTCATTTTTTGTCTTTAAAATTGCAGCTTCTGACAGTTCCTTTACAATGTTAGGTCGGGCTTCCTGAATTAATTTTCTGTAGTAGTCAAGATTCGGATTTGACTTGTCATAGGCAAGCACTGTGAGAATTCCAGCGAGAACCTGCTCTTGGGTTAAATTTTTTAAATCTTTGTCAGGTTCTTCTTCCGTGTCCTTTTTTTGCACGGGAAGCTGTATTGCAGGATCTATGTGAATATCATTTGCTGAAAGTTTAAAACTTTCAGGTAGTTTTACAAAATAAACAGAGTCCAATGGATTTGCAGGATTCATTTTGCTTTATGCTCCTGCAGCCTGTGCTGTATCATTTTGCTGTACGGAATTGTTTTCCAAGTCTGTCTTTCGCATTGTTGTCAAATAGTTGTTGATATGAACCTTGTAGGACAGGGCAACAGTTGCGTCATTAAATTTAATGGAAACCGCGACAATATCCTTTCTTCCTTCGACAGCGGAAGTTTCGGCAATGACACCTTTCAGCTGTATGATTTCATGAGGCTCTTCAAATTCAAGCGATAGTTGTACTTCTTTGTCCTTAAGGAACTGTGCAAGACCAAGAATGAATACCTTTGCACCACCGAAAGAAATGTTGTGGAGTATGCAGCGGCGAGGAACATTCTGTACGACAATCGAACATTCTTCTGTGTGCAAGCCCAGCTTTCGGCTTGAATCCTTTGTGATTAGTATGCGTTCTTCCTTGCGGCGCAAGGAATTTATGTTTGCGTCAATTACATGACCAATTTTCTCAATCAAATCATCAGGCGGACGCTGTGTGAATGTAAGAGTTACAATTGCTAAGTCCTTGCTGTTCATGTACGGCATGACTTGTGTTACTTTGCATGATATAAAAAAACTTACTGTTTGGCCGTCTGGCTGTAAAAACCAGTATCGAAGGCTCATTGTAGGAGGGTCTTTTTTAGTCATCTGCTGGAATGAACCACTTTTTGTTCCTACAATTATGCGGGCTAAAGAAAAAGATGTGGAATTTATGATACAAGGCCACTGACCTTCTGCACATTTTATAAAAATTTGGCGAGGATCCATGCCAAGTGTACGTATTATATCTTTTGTGAATGTAAGTTCAGTATTAAGATATGTTTCGTAATATTTCGTAATTTGCTGAGTGGTAGTAATAGCCATACATTAAATAATAGTTTATAACGCAATAATTGTAAAGTCAAAAAAATAAGTACATTTGTTAATATAAAAACAGATCTGTCCTGATTGTTGTTTTTGGACAGTAAAAATTGTATGATGTTGCCATGAAAAAATATCAATATGTGCTATTTGATTTTGATGGAACCATATTCAATACTTCTAAAGGCATTTTTAAGTCATTTGACAAGGTTGTAGAATATTACAGTCTTGATGTTCCTGACAAGTCTGTCTATAACACGATGGTAGGGCCTCCTTTGCGTGAAAGTTTGTCGAGGGTATTTAAAATTCCTGAAAAAGAACTGACTCATGCCATGGAAGTGTATCGTAAATATTATTCTGCATCCGGTATGTTTGAAGTACAGGTTTATGATGGTGTAATTCCTCTGATAAATTCTTTGCATAAAGAAGGAAAAAAAGTTTTTGTTGCTACCAGCAAGCCTGAAATTTTTGCAAAGCAGATTCTTGAACGCCAGAATATGCTCAATCTTTTTGATTTTGTAGCGGGAAGCGACATTGAGGAATCTTCTCGAGTTAGTAAAAGTGATGTAATCCGTTTTTTACTAAAAGAAATGAACCTTGAAGACAAAAAAGATGAGTGCGTTCTTATTGGAGACACCCATTTTGATGTTGCTGGAGCAAAAGCTGTCGGAATTGACTGCATAGGCATTCTTTATGGTTTTGGTACAAAACAGGAATTACAGTCCTATGGTGCTACATATATAGAAGAAACTCCTTATGACGTACAGAAACTGCTGTGTCTGCATTGAAAAATAATATGTTTTTATATATCATGCAAATATGAAAGAACTTGAATTAAAGTATGGCTGTAACCCGAATCAGAAACCTGCACGGGTGTATATGGAACATGGCGATCTGCCTATAACTGTAGTAAACGGCAGACCTGGATACATAAACCTGCTTGACGCATTGAACGGCTGGCAGCTTGTAAAGGAATTGAAAGAAGCTACAGGTCTTCCTTCTGCATCATCATTTAAACATGTTTCTCCTGCAGGAGCTGCAATCGGACGTCCTCTTTCAGATGTGTTGAAAAAAATCTACTTTACGGATATTGGAGATGTTCCTCTTACACCTCTTGCCTGTGCCTATGCCCGTGCCCGCGGTGCAGACAGAATGTCTTCGTTTGGCGACTTTATTGCCCTTAGCGATCCATGCGACAAGGCAACTGCACTTCTTATAAAGAAAGAAGTAAGCGACGGCATTATTGCTCCGGGATATGATCCTGATGCTCTTGAAATCCTTAAGGCAAAAAAGAAGGGCGGATACTGTATCCTGCAAATTGATGAAAATTATGTGCCTGAAAATATTGAAAGCAAGATGGTTTTTGGTGTTACATTTGAGCAGGGGCATAATTTTGTAAAGATTGATGATGAATGCCTGAAAAATATTGTTACAGAAAACAAGACTCTTTCTAAGGAAGAACGTGACAATCTTCTTATTTCCCTAATCATTTTGAAATATACACAGTCAAACAGCGTTTGCTATGTAAAAGACGGACAGGCAATTGGTATTGGTGCAGGACAGCAGAGCCGCATCCACTGTACCCGGCTTGCCGGTGACAAGGCTGATAAATGGTGGCTCCGTCAGAGTCCGCAAGTATTGAACCTTCCGTTTAGAAGTGATGTCAAGCGTCCTGACAGAGATAATACTATAGATGTATATACTAGTGATGATTACGAAGATGTCCTTGCTGACGGCGTATGGCAGAATTTCTTTACCGAAAAGCCTGCTGTGTTTACAAAAGAAGAGCGCAAGGCATGGATTGCAAAAAATACTGATGTTGCAATTGGTAGTGATGCATTCTTTCCTTTCGGGGACAATATTGAGCGTGCTCACCGTAGCGGCGTAAAAGTTATTGCGCAGCCGGGCGGTTCAATTCGTGATGATAATGTTATTGAAGTAAGCAATAAATACGGCATGGTAATGGCATTTACAGGAATTCGCCTGTTCCATCATTAATTCTTGCTTGGCAATAAAACCACTGTGCACAAAGGTTTTGCATGGTGGTTTTTTTTGTAAGGTTTGCAATAAAGTTGTCTCTCTTTACTGTAATGATAGTGATTTGAAACCCACTGTACTTCTATAAGAAAAAATGATACACTAAATTATTATGGGAAAGGTTATTGTTTTTGTAAACCAGAAAGGAGGCGTCGGAAAAACGACTTCTGCCATTAATATTGGTGCATATATCGCATTAACAGGCAGAAATGTGCTTCTCGTTGATTTTGACAGCCAGGGCAATATGTCGAGCGGAGTCGGCGTAAGCAAGGAAAAGCCTACTGTATATGAACTTATAGCAGAGCTTGCTACACCTGAGCAGGCAATAAAGCATTCTTCTATTCCCCATCTAGATGTCATTGCGGCATCAATTGACCTTTCCGGTGCCGCAATAGAACTTGTTGACCAGAAAAACAGGGAATTCTTCTTAAAGAAAGCCTTGGAGCCAATTCGTGGCAAATATGATTACATCCTTATAGATTGTCCCCCTTCTCTGGGCATTCTTACTCTTAATGGTCTTGCAGCGGCAGATTCCATTCTGGTTCCCATGCAGTGTGAGTATTTTGCACTTGAAGGAATTACGCTTTTGCTCGAAACCGTGACTGAAGTTCAAAAAGGAATTAATAAAAACCTTACAATTTGCGGAATATTCTTTACTATGTATGACAGCCGCACTCGTCTTGCACAGGATGTTGTCATGCAGGTAAAAAGTTTCTTTAAGGATTCCGTTTTTAATACAATAATTCCGCGAAATGTCCGTCTGTCTGAAGCTCCTTCGCATGGACAGCCGATTTGCATTTATGATCCTAACTGCATTGGTGCAAGAAGCTATAAACAGCTTGCAGAAGAGGTAATTAAACGTGGCTAGTAAGCAAAGGTTAGGACGCGGACTTGATGCCTTGATGGGAGGTAGTCAGGAGGCAGAGCTTAGGGACGCCATTCAGCAGCAGGCTGCCGTAAATCAGATTGACTCTTTTCAGCCAGAGCTTTCGCCTGTAAAAAAATTGCCGGCTGGTATTTCTGTCGATGAAGATGGAACTCTTTGGGTTAATCCCTCTCTGTTAAAACCGAATCCTCATCAGCCGCGTGTTTTTTTTGATGAAGACAAGCTTGCGGAGCTTACGGAATCTGTAAAGCAGGAAGGTGTTCTTTCTCCTATAATAATAGAAGATGCTGGAGACGGTACGTTTTATATTATTGCTGGAGAACGACGTACACGAGCCGCTCGTGCTGCCGGGCTTGAAAAAGTTCCTGTTCAGCTTAGAAAATATTCTGATGCGCGAAAACTTGAAGTTGCTCTCATAGAAAATATCCAGCGTACAGATTTGAACCCTGTGGAAGAAGCTCAGGCTTACTATCAGATTATGGAGCTTGAAAACATTACGCAGGAAGAAGTTGCCAAACGTGTGGGAAAGAACCGTTCTACTGTGGCAAATTCCATACGTCTTTTAAAACTTCCTGATGATATGCAGCATGCTCTTGCGGCGGGAACTCTTTCTTCTGGTCATGCCCGTGCATTGCTGAGCATTTTAAATCCAGCAGATCAGCGTGTGCTTTTTGGCAAGATAGTCGGGCAGGGCATGTCTGTTCGGCAGGCAGAACAGCAGGCGACTGAAATGAACGGTGTCTCACGCCTGTTGAATAAGGCTGGAAAGGCTCCTTCTGTAGAAAAGCGGGATCCTGATTATGTAAACATTGAGCAGAAGTTTATTGATGCCCTTGGTACAAAAGTTCAGTTGAAAGGTGATTTTTCAAAAGGAACCGTAACGATTCAGTATTTTACAAAAGATGATTTGGACAGAATATATAACAGAATTGTGGAGAAGTTGTAATATATGTATGATAATGAAGATTTTATGAATGAAGATCCGTGGAATGTGTCTGGTAGAGCTTCTGGAGAAGCCGAAACAACAGAAACTTCTTCATATTTTTCTGCAGGCGATTTGGGAAAAATTTCAATGGCTTGCGGAATCATTTCTTTTTTCTTTTATCATGTGCTTTTTGCAATTTTGGGACTTGTGTTCGGCATTGTTTCCCAGTCAAAATCAAAAAATTCCTGTGCGACAGTCGGTATTGTCTGTTCTGTAATTTCTCTTGCGCTAATGTTCTTCGTGTTATTGGGTGTTATTGCTATAATTCTTGCATTTATTCCTTCTGCGACAGAGTGGTTTGAGAAAATAAAGGATTACCTGTCTGGTTTATATGGATTCTAGATGGGTCTTGTAGTTGCAGCCTCTGTCATAGCATTCCTGACAACAGAAATGGATAGCATCGCAGTTATGATTGTCCTTTTTTGTGCCTGTGATACATGCATGAAAAAGGTTACCGTTGCTTTTGGCAGATATATGGGGCTTGCACTGCTTGTCGCTTTCAGTCTTATCTTTCCTGAATATCTTACATCTTGTCATATAAAGGAAAAGCTTGCTCTTTTAGGGTTTATTCCAATTATAGCAGGAATCTTCATAGGTCTTTCTTCTGCAAAAAATAATAATCTTTCATCTAAAATTTTGTTTTTGTTTTTTTCATGCTTCTTTTCTGTAATAGTTACTCTGGCAAACGGTGGCGATAATATTTTACTTTACATATCTTTTTTTAAATCTTTAGATGTACGTGATTTTTATATTTTCTGCATTGTATTTTTTATAATGCAGGCACTTTGGTGTGCTGTATCTCTTTGTGTTGTTAATGTAAAATCTATTCGGGAATATATTCAGAAAACCCAGAGTATTCTGATACCCTTTCTTTTTATTGTTGTGGGCTTGTATATTCTGCTTGCAGGCGGAACTTTTATGTGGCTTTTTGGGAAATAAATTATGAATACAGACATTCAATCTTTTTGCGTAAAGGATTATCACTCCATTTTGTGCGATGACTATCCTGATTTTCTTGATGACTATATTGAGCTTCCTGTTATGCAACGGCTTGGAGGCGTAGGACTTTTATGCGGTACTGACTGGACGCCTCTGTTCAATAACCGTTTTTTTTACTCTCGCCTTGACCATTCCATAGGAGCTGCCCTTATTGTCTGGAATTTTACCCATAATAAAACTCAAACACTTGCAGCACTCTTTCATGATATTGCAACTCCTGCATTTAGCCATGTTACTGACTTCCGCAATGGTGATGCACTCAAACAGGAAAGCACCGAAAGCCTTACTTCAAGGATTATAAATGATGATGTTGTTCTTTCAGGACTTTTGTTCAAGCATGGCATATATAAATATGAGGTTGACAACTACCATAAGTATCCTATAGCAGACAATGATATACCGGGTTTGAGTGCTGACAGGTTGGAATACATGTATCCCAGTGGGGCTGCTTTGAGCGGAGAATGGTCTCTTTCTGAAATTCAACGGAACTACAGCTGCATTTGCGTTCTGAAAAACGAGCATGATTTGCCGGAACTTGGTTTTACCGACTTAGACGCTGCGGAGACTTATACTAGAAAATTTTGCAACATAAGCATGTTGCTTCAGCAGAACGAGGACAAGGTCGCGATGCAGCTGATGGCAGATATTCTTTCTTGTGCGGTAAAATGTGGATATGTTGATGAGAATGATTTTTACATGATGCCAGAAGAAGAGCTTATTACTCGTTTTGAGGACTATGCCGATATGCACAGTGATAGCGAGTTTTCAAGGTTGTTCAGGACGTTCCGTACAATGAAAAAGGTTGAGCATACGAATTTCCCTTTGGAAAATGCCTACTGCGTTTCTATTGATGTAAAAAAACGTTTTGTAGACCCCCTTGTAGGGGGTCCGGGTAAAAATTGTCAGCGTGTTTCTACTTTGAGCCGTGATGTTTTTAACTGCATCCGTAATTTTGTCAGCTATAATGATTCAAAGTATGGGTGTGTCAGGTATGCCTTTTGACTTTCTGTCAACTCTGCCCCATTGTATTTATGTTTTTGCTGATGTATACTTTTGATTTATGAGGAATACAGAAAAGAATGAGCTTGCAGTTTGCGGTTTTGCTGCTGTAAAGACTCTTGAAAAGATTAACTGGAAAAGAATAAAGAGACTTTATTTTTCGGCAGAGCGTGCTTCTTTGTTTGGTGGTCTTTGCAAGAAAATGGCTGCGGAAAAAAAACCTTATAATCAGGTAAAAGATATTTCTGAGCTTGAAAAGCTGTGTGGCAGCGTTCATCATCAGGGAGTTGTTGCCATGATAGAACCTCCTGAAATTTATCCCCTCACAACAGACGTTGCTGCTGAATGGGTAAAAACTGGAGAAAGTGCGGTTATTCTAGACCGCGTAGGCAATGCTAATAATCTTGGTGCAATAATACGCAGTGCTGCTTTTTTCGGCATTAAGAATATAGTTATTCCTCTTGATGAAGCTCAGTCTTCCATTACGACTAGTTCCTACCGCGTGGCAGAGGGTGGCATGGAATTTGTAAATGTGTATTCCATAAAATCAATACCAAGACTTCTTGATGACATGAAAGGTAAAATGGTAAGGATTGGTACTTCTCTTGAAGCAAAAAACACTGTTTATGGATTAAAAAAACTTTGCGGAACTAAGCCTGCGCTTATAGTTTTAGGAAATGAAGAGCACGGAATTAGTCGTGAAGTAAGTAACTGCTGTGATCATCTTGTAATCATTCCGTTCGCACAAATGAATGCTGGAGCGGAGCTTCCAAAGGTTGACAGCCTGAATGTCGCTCAGGCGAGTGCTGTCATCATGTATGAGTTGAGTCGTCCATGAAAAAATCTTTTAAAATATTTAGTCTTCTATTTGGAGCAATACTTTTTCTTGCTGAAGTGCCTGCAAATGCGGCATTTATCCCTTCTGAAGAAAAATGTGCTGTTGATACCTACTATTCTCCATTTGCTTTGGATTTAGCTCCAGATGCTATTTTGCTTGGTACAGGCGCTGCTCTTGCCATAACCGGTCTTTATCGGACTAGAAGAGACAGTTACGATGAATGGTATGAAAAGTCTTACAGTAAAAACGACATAAATGGATTTGACAGATTGTGGTACAATTCGTACAGCTCTTCTCTTGACACATTAGGATCGGTTACCTGTGCCATGAATCTTGTTGTTCTTCCTGTCGGTGTTTTTGCCGTTGAGTCTGCTCTTGGAAATTTCTATGGAAAGGAATGGTTTAGCATGGGTACAATGCTTGTTGAGTCATGGCTGTTTACCTACGGATTAAAAAACCTGATAAAGACAACTGTTCAGCGAACCCGTCCTTATATGTATACAGATACGGTGGATGAACATTCCCTTGATAATCATGACTATACTTTTTCATTCCCAAGCGGACATTCTTCTGATGCCTTTATGGGTGCTGCGTTCTTAAGCTATGTATTCTGCCAGTATTATCCAGATTCAAAATATAAAATTCCTGTGATTGCAACATCTTATGCGTTTGCTCTTGGAACCGGACTCTTACGCATTGCCAGTGGCAATCATTTTTTGTCTGATGTTGCAGGAGGCGCTTTGCTTGGTTCCATAATAGGTTTTGGCATACCGTTCATTCATCATAGAATGGCACTGAGCAAATATGGCAGAAACAGTTTTTCAGTTTCGCCAAATGGTGTCAGTGCCAGATTCTATTTTTAATTGTCAAACATAGGTGTAGACAAATATCTGTCTCCTGTGTCAGGGAATATTACTACAATTGTTTTCCCTGCATTTTCATCTTTTTTTGCTTCCTGTATGCCTGCCCATAATGCCGCACCTGAAGAAATTCCGACAAGAACGCCTTCTGTTTTTGCAACTTCTTTTCCTGCGGCAAAAGCGTCTTCATTCTTTACGGCTGTAATTGCGTCATAAACTGTCGTATCAAGAACAGATGGAATAAAGTTAGCTCCGATTCCTTGAATTTTATGAGAACCTGCATGTCCCTGCGAAAGAAGAGGGCTTGATGCCGGTTCTACTGCAATGACTTTTACAGACTGTTTTTTGCTTTTGAGGAATTTTCCTGTTCCTGTAATTGTGCCGCCACTGCCAATCCCTGCTATAAAAATATCAACATTCCCTTCAGTCTGTTCCCAAATTTCAGGTCCTGTTGTTTTAAAATGAGTTTCCGCATTTACGGGGTTATCAAACTGAGAGGGAATAAAACTGTTCGGCAGTTCCTGTGCAAGTTCATTTGCCTTTGCAACAGCTCCTTTCATTCCTGCTGAGCCGTCTGTAAGGACTATTTCTGCACCATAAGCTTTTAAAAGCTGTCTTCGTTCTACTGACATTGTTTCTGGCATTGTAAGTATGCATCTCATTCCATAGCTTGCTGCTACAGAAGCAAGACCTATTCCTGTATTACCGCTTGTAGGCTCTATTATAATGCTGCTGGTAGTAATTTTACCAGCTTTTAGGGCCTCATCTATCATTGCTTTTGCAATGCGATCCTTTACGCTTCCTGCTGGATTAAGATATTCAAGTTTTGCAAGCAGTCGGGCTTTTAGTCCGAGTTTTTTTTCTGTGTTTGAAAGTTCGAGTAATGGTGTGTTACCTGTAAGTTCTGTAATTTTTTTTACAACTTTTTGTGCCATATATGTCTCCTTGTTTTAAAGTGCCGTATAATTCACTATAATGTAACTGGGAATATGTGTCTAGCATTGTATTGAAAAGAATAAGGCTGTGGTTTATAATAAAAAAATGGCATACGGTGATAATGATAATCGTCAGAAGCGTTCTTCCGGCAGAAATAACAACTCTGGTCTTGGACTTGCACTGTGGGTTGCAGCTGCACTAATTCTTTTTATTCTTTTTGTTGTCAATCAGGGAAAAATAATTGCAAATTTAAAAGCTACTGGTTTTTTTGGCCGTGTTTTTGGTAAAACGCCTACCTTTATTGAAAATGCAGAAGTTCCCTCTTCGTCTGCCGAGAAAAATGATGTGGATCCCCTTTCTTCAAGTTCCCTTTCTTTAGTTACAACTCCTTATGTAACTCCTGAACATGTTTCCTCTGAACCTATTAAGCCTTTGACACAGGAATCTGATGAAGAGGACTCTGCTTCACCTGCCACATCTGGAAGCGGAACTAATATTAACGGGTCAACAATGAATATCAAGCTTTTTTTTATGGCTATTAATAGTGACGGTTCTGTTAGTCGAAAAGAAGTTTTACGGCAGATGAAAAAATCATCCAGTCCTTTGGTTGATTCTATCAATGCTTTGATAGCAGGCCCTTCTGTAGAAGAGGAGGCCTCTGGCTGCCGAACTCTTGTTTCCAATGGTACGCAACTTATCGGAGCTTCTGTTTCAAACAGTGTTGCTACTTTGAATTTTAGCGGAGAGTTTGAGTTTAATCAGTTTGGCATTGAAGGAACACGTGGGCAGCTTCAGCAGATTGTCTATACGGCCACCGCTTTTCCGACTGTTGAAAGCGTTCAATTTTTAATAGATGGTGAAAAAAGAGATTATCTTGGCAGCGAAGGCGTATGGATTGGCGCTCCGCTGTCTAGAGATAATTTTAGTTTTTAAGTGTTTTATTTTTTTGAAGAATGGCTTTTTAAAATCTTGTTAAAATAAGATTTGTTTACCTGATAGTCACTTTCAAATACAGTCATGGTCAAATACGTGTATGTACCGTTTCCCATATCCTGTAAAATCTTAAAGTCTCTTGTCAGGTCTCCTGTCTCCGGCTGATAGAACATGTTTACTATGCTGTCTTGCTTGTTTTGGCTCTTTAAGCTTCTGTTCTGCCACAGTGAATAAGAACCTTCTGTGCTCTGGCTGAGTTTTCTCAGAAGCAGCGCATGAAAATATTCCTGTGAATCTTTATACGCATCTGGTACTGTTATTGTATTCAGTGTTAGAAGGGCTGCATTTCCAAGAAGCCATAAATTGTCCATTGATTTAGTCCACTGATCGTCAATTTTTATTTTTTGACCTTCAAACTCAGCAGTAAAAGTTTTTACACCTTTCTTATTCAATTTGCCATGTGCTTTCTTGCTGGGAATATCTCTTGAACCTTTGAAACTTGTAAAACTTTTATCTGTAGAACTTGTAAGAATTCCTGTTGTCAGAACATCAAATATTTTATTTGTATCTGCGGTTGTAATGCTCTGAATGTTAAAAATAGGAATTAACGCATTATATGTTATTGTTACAAACCCACCAAACTGCTCAAAGTCCTGCGTACTTTTTACTGGCTCACAAGAATTTAATTCCTGTTTTTGGCGACGTTCGGTAAATTCATACAGAAGGTCATGCAGATAGTTTACAACTTGTGTATCTTCAAAAGAGTCTGTTGAACCAACGATTCTTTCTCCTATTAGTTCCAAATGCTGTTTTTCAGGATTTATATTGATATAAATCGTAATGTCTCTTTCTGGAGTCTGCGTTTTGCTGTCTGCGGCAGAATAATATCGTGCTGCATAGGTATTGTCATCATAATACAGAAATCCTACGATTGAGTCTGATTTAAAAGTTTTGTCACTGTAATATACATATTCTCCTGAAAAGTCAGATATGTAATATTGCACTCCTGGAACCGAGAAAGCAGGTACAATAGCTGATATTAAAAGTGTAAGGCCTAATATGCCTGCTTTTATGATTTTTGAAGTCATTGCATGCCTCCGTATTTTTTCGTTTGTTATGCCCGCAGTTTTGCCATTTCTGCATTTACAATGTCAGCAGTTCTTTCTGCTGCAGAGTCAAGCGGAACAAGTTCTGCATTATCAGAAGAGCGAAGCTTTATTTCAACGTTTGGAAGATTTTTATCGCCTACGGTAATGCGGACAGGGAATCCTATTAAGTCCATGTCGTTAAACTTGACTCCTGGACGTTCGTCCCTGTCATCAAGCAGAACCTGAACGCCAGCTTTTGTCAACTGTTCATAAAGCTTATCGGCTGCATCCTTCATGGCATCTTTGTACTTGATAGGTACGATTGCTACCTGATATGGAGCAATGCTCATTGGCCAGATGATGCCCTTGTCGTCATGAAAACGTTCAACAATAGAAGCCAAAACACGGTCAACACCAATACCATAACAACCCATTGTTGGAACAGCAGCCTTTCCGTTTTTATCAAGGTATGTAACACCCATGCTCTCTGTGTATTTTTTCCCCAGCTTAAAGATGTGTCCGAGTTCATTACCCTTGCGACTGTAGAAAATGCCTCCGCAGTTTGGACATATATCACCAGGTTTTACAGTACGTACATCAACATTCATCCATGCTGTGTAGTCTCTTTCCGGCTCAACATGCTTAATGTGATAGCCTTCCTTACCGCTTCCTGCAATGGCATCGTGCATGTCATTTACGCTTAAATCCTGAAGTATAGGGCACTTTACGGTTACAGGTCCTACAAATCCGTGTGGTGCACCTGCAACAGCCCTTATTTCTTCATCTTCTGCAAGTACAACTTCACTTGCCTTTAGTGCTCCTGCAAGTTTTGCCTCGTTTACTTCAAGATCTGCACGGATAAGCACGCACACATAAGATACAGGATAGAAAGTAATGGATCCTTCTGTCTTTGTCTTTAAGTCCTTACAATGAGGAGCTTTTGACAAATCAAGAGTGCTGTTTATGACTCGATAGATTAAAGCCTTTATGAACATCTTTGGAGTACAGTTAAAGAATTTTTCCATGTCTTCTATTGAAAAGACATTTGGTGTAGCAACTTCTTCTATTGCCTTGTCAGTCTTGACCTGAGGTTTTCCGTCATTGTCGGTGGCAGCATCTTTTTTGCAAGAAGCCTTTTCAACATTTGCAGCGTATCCGCAGTCTGGGCAAATAATGAGTGTATCGTCTCCGATATCACTTTCTACCATGAACTCTTCACTTCCTGAACCACCCATTGCACCTGTGTCTGCCTTTACAGGGATGACTGTAAGACCCGCCCTCTTGAATATGCGAAGGTATGCTTCTGCATAAGCTCTGTATGATTTGTCAAGGGATTCATCGTCTTCATTGAGTGTGTAGCCGTCCATCATGTTGAATTCGCGACCTCTCATGACACCATAGCGAGGACGGATTTCATCGCGATACTTTGTATTTATCTGATAGCAGTTGATAGGAAGCTGTTTGTAGCTTGTAAGACCCTGCCTCATGATTGCTGTATATGCTTCTTCCGCAGTAGGGCTTACAACCATGTCTTGTTGCTGACGGTTCTGAGCCTTGAGCATCTGAGGTCCCATAGTGTCCCATCTGCCGCTTTCCTTCCAGATGTCGCCTGGAACAACGACAGTAGGCTTGAATTCCATTGCACCAGAAGCGTCAAGCTCTTCTTTTATAATCTGTTCCAGCTTTCTGTATGCCTTAAGCCCGAGGGGCATATATGTATAAAGGCCATTGCCGAGTTTTCTGATTAAGTCAGCCCTCATCATGAGCTGATGGCTTGCAATAATTGCTTCTGCAGGAGCTTCCCGCAGTGTCCTGAACGGAATCTGTGATGTTTTCATAGTCTTGTATTGTAATGAAAAAGACTTTGTAAGGCAATAAGTTACAGAGTTTGCTACATGAGTCTATGAAATGAAATAATATTTTTCTTGACATTATATTATATCTTGTATAATATATAACTGTAAGCAATATTGCATATCTCGATAAAGGAGGTTTCAATGGTTTTTACGGCTGGTTCTGTCCTGTTGGATGCAGTAGTTCTTTCCGTTGTAAGCAGGGAAGGTTCTTATGGCTACAAAATTACGCAGGATGTAAGGGCTGTCATGGATGTATCGGAAAGTACGCTTTATCCGGTGCTTCGGCGGCTGCAGAAAGACGGTTGCCTTGAAACTTATGACATGGAGTTTCAGGGCAGAAACAGGAGATACTACAAGATTACCTCGAACGGCATGATTGTTCTGGATAAATATAGGGCAGAGTGGCTGTCATTTACTGACAGTGTAAATAAAATTATGATGGGAGCGTAGTTTATGACAAGAGAGGAGTATCTTTCACAGCTTAAATATTTGTTGGGCAGTTTGAGCGAGGAAGAGAGGAATGAAGCCCTTCAGTATTATTCTGACTATTTTGAGGAAGCTTCTGATGATGCAAAGGTTATGGCTGAACTTGGAAGTCCTGAAGAGCTTGCACGCAGTGTAAACGAGAAATTTGCAAATGCTGTAATGCGTTCTGACTCTGAGCGCGAAGAAAACGGAGGTGCAAAAAAAGACAGTAGTACTGATGCCCTTTGTTTCAACTATAACAAGGATTCTGTAAAGTCTCTGGAAGTAAAATTTGGAGCGGCAGAAGTTGTCTTTATTACTGGTAATAGCTACGGCGTTGAAACTCGTGGCATAGACAGCCAGAACTTTGAATGTTCGCTTGGTAGTGACGGAGTTCTTTTCGTGCGGAATACAAATAAGATAAGTTTTGACTTTTTAACTCGAGACCGACGTAAGCATATTGTTCCAAGAATCCTTGTTTCTATTCCCCGCGATGCATTTTTGGAGCGGTTTAAGATGGCTGTTGGTGCCGGAAGGCTTAGAATGAAAGACGTGTCCTTTTCATGTAACTCTTGCGAAATAGAGGTTGGCGCGGGCTCTGCCGAATGCGGAAATATAGTTTCCCGTAAGACTGGAATAAAATGTGGAATGGGGAATGTTGAGTATTCTGGAGAGGTGAGCGGAAAGACTTCTATTGACTGTGGAATGGGCGCTGTAAAACTTAAGTCGTCTGGTGTTGCGGATTCATTCAGCTATGACCTTAAGTTAGGGCTTGGCGAATTCAACTTTAACGGAGATAAAAAGGCTGGTGTATGTCAGGTTCAGGCAGATGAAAAAAAAGACAATCATTTTGCAGTAAACTGTGGAATGGGAAATGTTTCGGTTTATATAGGATAGGAGGTTGTTATGACTAAGAGACTTACAAAATCAAAGAAACAGAAGATGCTTTTTGGGGTATGCGGAGGCATATCAGAGTTTTTTAACATTGACGTAACGATTCTGCGTATCATTCTGATTGTGGCTGTATTCTTTTCAGTAGGAACTGGTGTGATTGCATATCTGATATGCGCTGTGGTTATGCCTTCTGCAGATTCTTATGATGATGTGAATGTTGATAATTTAAAGAGTGCAAACATTCATGATGATGTGAATTCTCATGAGTCAGGCTCTTCATCAGATGGTACTGCACGTTCTGACAGTGAGTTTAACAGCTACTTTAAAAACTGAATTTGCCGGTAACAATGACAGATTCAAACGTAGGAAAGTTTTCTCTTTTTGAGTATTTGTCATTGAGCAGTGCAAGAAAGCTGGTGAATGCAGCAGTTTTTTGCACTGCATCGGCATTTCCAATCAGTAGCTGAACAGGTTTTCCTGACAGAGTGCATAGCGAAGATATTATGCCGGAAATCAAGTCTTCGCCTTTGGCTGTGTCAAATTTATGTTCCTGCTGTAGCAGAAGTGATGCTATGGGAGAAATATTCTTGCATCTTATGCGCGAAAAAAGAAATTCTGCAAACTTGCGGACATTTTTTAGAAAAACTTCGGCTTCTTCAGCAGTTGCCGTAAGGTCTGCATGCGCTAAGGCTTTATTTTCTGTACAACTTCGATTTACTATGTTTTCATATTCTGACTGCGGCAGATATGTTATGTAGTGTTTTTCAGCGATTGTAGAATTCATTTTGCTCGATACTGGACTTGAACCAGTGACTTCTACCGTGTGAAGGTAGCACTCTACCACTGAGTTAATCGAGCAGTCTAACATACTTTATTATAGTAAATAAAACAGCCTTGTTGTGTCAATAACAATGGATGCCCGCAAGATTAAAAGAACTTCTTTTGGGCATCCGATAAATTTAATGCTGTGCGTTATGCATAAATAGGACGAACGTTTATAACTCCGTCAATCTTTGCGAGTTTTTCGATTGTTGCATCATCAACTTTGCCGTCTACATCAATCAGGTTATATGCAAGGTCATTTCTGTTCTGGTTTATCATGCTTGCAATGTTATACTGGGCATCTCCCAAAACTGATGTAAACTTAGAAACAACACCGGCAACATTCTTGTTGCTTATGCAGAGTCTTGTTCCGCCAGATGGAATTGTTGAGTCCATGTGGCAGCGTGGAAAGTTTACGCTGTGCTCAATGTTTCCTGCTTCAAGGAAGTCTCTGAGTTCTTTTACAGCCATGACAGCACAGTTTTCTTCTGCTTCTGGAGTTGAAGCTCCAAGGTGTGGCAGACAGATAACCTTTTCGTTGTTCAGAAGCTCCTCGGCTGCAAAGTCCGTTACTAATCCTGCAACTTTTCCCGATTTAATTGCAGCAAGAACATCTTCATTGTTTACAAGCCCTCCGCGTGCAATGTTGATGATTCTTACACCGTCTTTCATATTCTTGATTGTGCCAGAATTAATCAGTCCCTTTGTGTCTGGAGTTTCAGGAACATGAACAGTAATGTAATCTGACTTGGCAAGAAGTGTGTCCAATGTCTCGGCATGTTTAACCTGATGGTTCAGGCTCCATGCAGCATCAATTGAAAGGTATGGGTCGTAACCTATAACATTCATTCCAAGCTCTACGGCAATGTTTGCAACCTGGGCACCAATAGCCCCAAGACCTATAACACCAAGAGTCTTGTCCTTTATTTCCTGACCAATAAAGTTCTTTTTGCCCTTTTCTGCAAGACCAGCAATTTCAGCACCCTTTCCCTTAAGAGTTTCAACCCAACTGTTTGCCGCAATAACAGGACGGCTTGCAAGCAGAATTGCAAGAACAACAAGCTCCTTTACTGCATTTGCATTTGCTCCAGGAGTGTTGAAAACTACAACACCCTTCTGAGACATCTCTTTTACAGGAATGTTGTTTACACCTGCTCCTGCACGTGCAATCGCCTTTACAGTTGAATCAAGCTCCATGCTGAGCATGTCATGTGAACGAACAAGAATTGCATCTGGTTTTACAATTTCACTTGCAATTTCATAATCGTCACGTGGAAAGTTATCAAGTCCTTTTGCGCTTATTCTATCTAAAGTCTGAATTTTATACATGGTATTCTCCTGTTTTCCTTAACAATCCTTACTGCAGATTTTCTTTTGCAAACTTGTCCATGAATGCAATAAGAGCCTTTACACCATCAATTGGCATTGCATTGTAAATGGAAGCTCTCATTCCTCCTACAAGTCTGTGACCTGCAAGGTTTACAAGACCTGCAGCTTCTGCTTCCTTTACGAATTTCTTGTTTATTTCCTTTGCCTTTTCAGGATCAGATTCTTTTGTAAGGAAAGGAACGTTCATCAAAGAGCGGCTGCCCTTTTCTGCAGTTGCATGATATACAGAACTTGAATCAAGGTAGTTGTACAGAAGGTTTGCTTTTTCAACATTGAGCTTGTTAATTCCCTTTGCGCCACCGTTCTTTTCAATCCAGTCAAGAACTTTTCCGAGAACATAGATTGTGTAGCATGGAGGTGTATTGTACATGCTTTCGTTGTCTGCATGAATCTTGTAAGAAAGCATTGTTGGAGTTCCTTCACGCAGTTTTTCTGTAATCAAGTCTTCCCTTATTATTACAAGCGTAACTCCTGCAGGTGCGAGGTTTTTCTGTGCACCGGCAAAAAGGAGACCGAACTTAGATACGTCAAGTTCCTCTGAAAGAACACATGAAGAAATGTCGGCTACAAGAGGAATGTTGCCAGTATCAGGAATGTATTCGTAATGTGTTCCCATGATTGTGTTGTTAAAGCAGATGTATACATAGTCGTAATCACCTGTTACTTTTTCTACACGAGGAATGTAAGAGTAGTTTTTGTCTGCGCTTGAAGCAATTACGTCAACTTCTACGCCAAGTTTTTTTGCTTCTGCAGCTGCCTTTTTTGCCCATACGCCAGTTTCAATGTAAGCAGCCTTTCCTGTATTAACGGCAAGATTTTCTGCTACCATTGCAAACTGTGTACTACCGCCGCCCTGAAGAAACAGAACTTTGTAATTGTCAGGAACATTCATTAACTTTCGTACCTGAGCTTCTGCGTGTTCAATTATTGGCTTGAATGCTGAAGAGCGGTGACTCATTTCCATTACAGACTGACCTGTTCCGTTGTAATTAAGCATTTCTGCCGCACATTCTTTTAATACGTCTTCCGGAAGGCATGAAGGTCCTGCTGAAAAGTTAAACACTCTTTTTTCGCTCATTTCGCTACTCCTCTGTTATATATTCTAATTGCTAATCGCTGAAAGAGTTTCCAGTGATGTTAATAACGATACGTTTTCAACCTTTGTGTGTTCCGAAACGGAAAGCGCACAAGGGGTGTAATTTATTATTCCTTTAATGCCACATGCAGAAAGCCTTTCTGCCAACGGCTGTGCTTCCTGTGGTTCTACTGTCAGTATTGCAAAATGAATGCCTTCTTCCTTTATTACATTTTCCAGCATTGTTGTAGGATGCAATGGAAAAACAGAATGAAGGATTTCTGTCCTGTTTACGCTTGAATCAAATCCTGCTGCAATAGTAAAACAAGAATCTTCAAGCTCCGTATTCTTGAGAAGGGCTTCTCCCATCTTGCCAAGTCCGACAATACAGCATTTGTGCCGGACATCCTTTATGTTCAGAACCTGCGCCAATGCCTGCCTTAATTCTTCAACTTTGTAGCCGTTGCTTGCACCGCACCTTATGTCCAGACTAGAAATATCCCTTCTGGCTACGGCAGCCGTACATCCTAAAAGGCTTTCTATTTTTTGAGATGTAATTGTTTTTTCAGGGTATCTTGCCAACAGTCGCTCAAGCAATACGAAACGACGTTTAGTAGGTTCTGGAATAGGTTTCATTTAACTCCTGTGAAATTAATCACCGCTTGTTACTGTTAATAGTTAGATTCTATCGCGTGCTTTTAATTTGGTCAAAGAGAAAAATGATAAATTTTCACCTAAAAACCTCAAATTTTTACATAAACCTTAAAATTCTTTCTGTTTTTGCTGTTTGTGTGAATAAATTCACGTAAAATATATGTACCAAAAATAGTAATCAGGGAAACTATTAATATAGGAGGCTTTTATGAAAGCATTATTTGTATTATTGTTTTTGCTGGCACTCATGACAATCGGCTGTTCCTTGGACAGAAGTAATGTTGGCGGCAAAAAAATTAAGGTTACTACATGGAATGTCCAGACTTTCTTTGACTGTGTTGAAGATGGCTGTGAATACGATGATTTTGTGCATAACAAGAATTGGAACCAAAACGCTTATAGGGCAAGACTGGAACGTTTGGCTTTTGCAATGAAGAAAATGAATGCGGATGTATTTGTTCTTGAAGAGATTGAAAATGAACGTGTTGTATATGACATATCATCATTTTTTGTTTCAGATTGGAATTACAAAAGACGCTACCGGTATGCCTGTTTTGCAAAGAGTAAAGATGGAGCAACTGGCTGTGCCGTGTTTTCACGTTTTCCTTTAGAACAGCTGAGTGTTCATGGCGTTTATGTGAATGACGGTAAGATGAAAATGCCTTCGGTACGACCTGTCATGCAGGTAAAGGTTTTGGACGGCAGCAATTCGTTCATGCTGCTTGTGAACCACTGGAAAAGTAAGAAAGGAACTGATGACGGCAGTTTTTTGCGCGAAAAACAGGAAATGTCATTAGGCTGCCTTGTTTCTGCTTTGAATAATCAGAATGTGCTTGCATGTGGGGATTTTAACAGGTCTGCTCAGGAATTCACTATGACTGCAGACGGCTGTGTCGAATTACACTGCTTTGGCAAAAAACTGTATATGAACGAATGCAGCACAAGTTATGGAGCGGAAGACTCAGGAACCTATTTCTTTAGGGGAGAATGGTCTGCAATTGACCATATATTTTATTGCGGAACAATGAAAGTTTCCTGCTTTAATATTGAGACGGAAGGAGAGTGGTGCGATTTAGACACTCATGTTCCTTATGGTTATAAAGTCTGGACAGGAATGGGGTACAGTGACCACCTTCCTGTCTCCTGCTGCATAGAGTTCTAATAACTGTAAATTGCATAAATGGTTGTCTGTCCGTAGGCAACCATTTTCATGAGCGATTCAACCCTTGCTTCTTTTGAAGACAAATCAAGACTTATTCCAGAACCGTCCTTTTCTGTATTGAAAGTAAGGTTACACAGCCTGTTTGACCCTTTTGTTATTGCAGTCTTGATGTTTCTGCAGTAGCTGTAATACTGGGTAACGCTATCAATGTTGTCTTCGTCCGGTGTTTCTGCCAGATTATATTTTGTTACACCTTTGTAGCCTTTTACAGAAGATTTTATTGCCGAAAGAACCAGTTTTGCACTGGTTTCGTTAGGGCAGTTGTCATACATGTATATATATTTCTGGCTAGTTTCGTATTCAGCTTTTTCGTTTGTGGAAAGGCATGATGCCGGAAAAAGTATGAAAACAAGCATTAACAGCATGCCGGACAGAATATATAATTTTTTATTTATATTCATTAAAGCCTCCTAAATTCATTATCGTTCTTTTATGTTCAGGAAGCAAATAAAAAACTGTTTTTTTAACTTTTTTTAGTGCGGACATAAAAAATCCCCTGAACAACTTTTCTGTCCAAGGGATTTATATAAAACAAACTTACTGGTTTGCGTTAGGGAAACCTATTGGTTTGCCTTCATTTGTGTTACTTTTTCAAGACGTGCAAGAGCTTTTTTGTCAGCCTCTTCTGCATTCTTTACAAGTTTTTCTGTTACTGTATTGATGTTATTTACCATGTAGATTGGCTGCAATGTTGCATCAAGGCAGTCACGCCACAAAGAGCTTTCTGGATCTACAGTGTTGCGCTTCAATGTAGCCATTGAAATAGGAATGTGAACATATTTGTCGTGAACAAGACCGATTACAATCTTTGTTTTTCCTGCCATGGCTGCATGAACAGCATTGTTGCCGAGACGCTCGCAGTAGATTGAGTCGTTTGCTGTAGTAACTGCTGCACGTACTTCGTAGCTAGGATCAATATATTTAAGGTTAATGTGAATCTTCTTGTTTGCAAAATATTCAGTAATCTTATCTTTAAGGAATGTACCAATATCCGCAAGCTTTTTATTTCCTGATGCATCAGTCTGATTTGTTGAAGTAAGAAGTTCCTGTCCTGCTCCTTCTGCAACAATTACGACTGCATGATGTCTTTTTTCAAGGCGGCGTTCAAGGTGTGTCAGGAATCCGTTAGGTCCATCAAGGTCAAATGGTACTTCTGGAATAAGGCAGAAGTTTGCTTCATGGCTTGCAAGTGCTGTTGCCGTTGCAATGAATCCAGACTCACGACCCATAAGCTTTACGAGACCAATGCCGTTTATCTGTGAATGAGCTTCCATGTGGATTGAGTTTACAGCCTGAGTTGCCTTCTGTACTGCTGTTTCAAAACCAAAAGAGCGGTCAATGAAGTCAAGGTCGTTGTCAACAGTCTTTGGAATTCCAACTACGGCAACTTTGAGTCCTCTGCGGGTAATTTCGTTTGCAATGTCAAGAGAACCTCTCTGAGTACCGTCACCACCAATTATGAACATCTGGTTGATTCCAAGCTGTTCGATTGCATCTACGATTTCTGTAACGCGGTCTCCGCCTCCACGAGAAGTTCCGAGGAAAGTACCGCCGATTTTATGAATTGTATCTACTACATCAGGATTGAGGTCTATTGTGTCAAAGCCTTCATCCTGGAAGAATCCCTTGTAACCGAACCTTATGCCGAGAATCCTGCGGACGCCGTAACGGTTCCAGAGACAACGTACGACGGCACGGATAACATCGTTCAGACCAGGACACAAACCACCACAAGTGCAGATGCCGGCAGTAACATGCTTAGGATTAAAATAAATATATTCGCGCGGACCGGCTTTTTCCATCAGATTGCCAGTGTCATTCGGTTCTGATTCGTTGTCTGCAAATACGTTTACCTGATTTCTGACAAAAGACGTATCTTTTACATAAGCAGCACGGAAAGAGCCGTGCTCCAGAGAAAGCTCAATTGGTGAATGAATCTTACATTCTCCCAAGTTCTCTACCGTGAAATCGTATTTCATTGTACTCATAACAACCCCTAATTATATCATTGCATACATTGACGCTAACTATATAGAATATAGTCATTTTATAAAAAATTCAATATTATTATGATAATTACCTAATAATTTTCACTAAAAGAGGCATGAACTGTGCAGAATTTCACAAAAAAGCAACCGGTAGCCCTGAGGGTTGTGCTTATCGTTATTGCAAGCCTTATTTTTGCAGTCAATATCAATACTTTCGTACATTCTGCAGATTTGTTTCCCGGAGGATTTGCTGGAGTTGCCCTTCTGGTTCAGCAGGCTGCCGATAAATATTTTGGAATAAAACTGCCTTATTCCATTCTTACATATTCCATGAACATTGTTCCTGTAATTATAGGCTTTAAATTCATTGGCAAAAAGTTTACTGTCCTTTCCTGCATACTTATTGTTGTTTCTGGTCTTTTAACAGATTTTCTTCCATATATCTATGTAACGGACGACAAGATTTTGTGTTCCGTTTTCGGTGGCTTGCTGAATGCCGTTGCCGTATGCTTGTGCCTGTTTGCAGAAAGCTCTTCAGGCGGAACGGATTTTATTGCAATCTATATCTCCGAAAAAACAGGAAAGTCCGCATGGAACATTATTCTTGTCTTCAACTGCCTGGTTCTGTGCATTGCGGGGCTTCTTTTCGGTTGGGATGCTGCCTTGTATTCAATAGTGTTTCAGTATGCTTCTACACAGGCAATTAATTTTTTGTACAAGAAGTATTCAAAGACAACCCTTCTTATTATTACGTCAATGCCTGATGAAGTTTATGCCGTCATACGAGATTTGACAAATCACGATGCCACTGTTTTTACAGGGAAGGGGGAATATTCCGGCATGGAACGCAATCTTTTGTATTCTGTAGTTTCCAGTTCTGAATCCGGATACCTTGAAAAGGCTATTCGCCAAACAGATCCCGGAGCATTCATTAATGTCCTTCAGTCAAAGGCTATCATAGGAAAATTCTTTAAGCGAGCCAACGACTGAAAAAAAACAGACCTGCAAGGATTGCAAGAAAAACTATGTTCATTGCTGTAAATACTGCCATGTACTTTCCGCCTGAAGGCAGTGAAATCTTTTTTGCAGCACCAGAATACAGCTTGAATGATATAAGGCTTGCTAACGAAGCAACAAGAGTGCCAAGTCCCCCTACGTTTACGCCAGCAAGCAAAGACTGTGTGTCTTTTGCAAAAGGAAACAGCAAGAGTGTTGCCGGAACATTGCTTATGACTTGACTGCACAAAACTGATACTGCAAATTCATGACCAGAAACTGCTGTTTCAAGAAAATCCTTTATGGACGGAATTGCCGCAATGTTTCCTGTGAATATAAAGAATGCCGCAAATGTGAGGAGCAGCATGTAATCAACAGTCTTTAAAACTTTCCTATTTAAAAATAGCAGTACTGTAAAAACAGCCGCGGCCGCAATCCATTTTGGCACGATTCTAAGAACACTTGTCAGGCACAGAATAAAAAGAAGTGCATATATGATTTCCTGTACTGCATGAGGCAGCTTTATGTGATGAGTCTTGTGTTCTTCTTTTTGTGATGAAAACTCTTTCTGTTCAGCTGTTCCCGATACAGTAAGATGCATGTCTGGAATAAGTCGTACCGACAGTGCCAGCAGAACAAAACTGACAGAAGAATAAAGAATTATCATTGACATGAATTTGCCGATGCTTACATTCATCTTTGAAAACAAAAAAAGATTCTGAGGATTTCCAAGGGGGGTGAGCATGCTGCCTGTGTTTGCCGCAATTGTTTCAAGGACAACTGTAAGCAGGACTACCGTTCCGTTTGTAGATGTTCCCAAAATAGCGAGTGAAAAAGGAACGAATGTAAGCAGGGCAACATCATTTGTTATGAACATGCTTGTGAAAAAACTTAGAAGAATAAGTACTGCGCATAGTATTCTGGATTTATGAATGTGTCCGCATAGAACGTAAGCCATCCTGTCAAATACACCGCAATCTCGGAGTGCTGCAATAACGCTCATCAGTGCAAAAAGTATGAACAGCGTATCCCAGTCTATGTAAGAAATGTAAGCTCGTGACGGTGGAACAAAAAAAGAACTTGCTATGGCGCACAGAGCGGCGATGCAGAATACTATTTCACGGCGGATGAATGAAAGAATGTGTCTCATGATGAAAAGATAATAGCACTTTTCCCGAAAAATGCAATATAGTGTTCTAAACCTGGAGAATACGCGGCTTAGAACACTATATCATTAAACGCTGTTTTTACAGTACTTTGAATTCTTTGTCAAAAGTATGTTCCAGAACGTTTTTTCGTGGACTTTTTGCCGTAAGCCTTGTTGCAATACGTATTTTGTAAGTTCCGCTTTCAAGTTCAGGAATTATTCCTTCAAGCAGAGTTGATGAATTGTGATAAATCTGATGCGGTTTAAGGCATTTTGATTTTGAACTGTCTTCTGTATTGTCAAAATACAGTCCGACAGGACTTTCTTCCATGTCTGCATTTTCCTGTTCAGCAATAAGGATGTTTTTGCCAGAGATTGAAAAGAACCCTCCTGAGCGCAGGGTGTATTTTGCTTCTGGTTCATCTGGTGTTACAGGAATTGTCTTGTCCTGTACGGAAATAATTTCCGGCACGATGCGGTTGCCTAAGGATATGACAGGAGTCAGGTTTTCCATTGTCTCGGCAAGCTGCTTTCCAGGACGATACTGTACGCTTATTCTGTTTTTGTTCCTGTCAAAAGTGCTTGTGGCACTTTCAAAAGTTCCGAATACTGCCGGGCGGAGTGTTCCAAGTCCTATGTCTACAGAAATTCCTTCTGCAAGGCGGCACGTTACGGCATTGTCTATGACTTTCCATGTTTTTAATATGTCTTCTTTTGACATGTTGATTCCGCTTGCTACTATGTCATTCGCAATGTCATCCATCTGCAGACGGCTTCTGTTTATTACGCGCGCAAAGTAAGCGTTGCTTTGTTTTTTCCCCACTGAAGGTATGGCAGGGTACAGGGCGATTGCAAGGTTTCCTGTCTTGCTTGTAATTGGTTCGTTGTTAAGAGTGTTAATGTTCATAAGAACTCCTTTTGTTTTTTTTAGGATATCCTGCAACGCAGGTTTAACATCCTTGTGAAGATAATATACAATGGTTTTTATGCATGAATTTGTAGATTAAACTTGACAAATTGAAAAATTTCTCTCGGATAAAATGTTTTTTGCGGACGGTTCGTGCATAAAATACGAACGGTGTTTGAGGTCGATGCGAGCGGTAACGACATAAAATGCGGACGATATGTGTATGAAATACGTTCGGTATTTGCAGTTATGATGGAAAATGAAGGGGTCTTATGATATACTATAAATCTGGAGTCGAAAATTGAGCAAAAATTACAATGAAAAAACACGTGTTCAAATGCCTGCAATGGTTCACCTCACACGGCTTGGATATGAATATGTTGGCAAAATGTCTCATGTGAGAACTGAGGAACAATCTGAACGAACTGCAGGAACAAGTTTTGATGAAGAAACTAATATTTTGCTCTATGAGTTTCAAAAGGCTTTTGCCCGTTTGAATCCTGATAAAAAAGATAAGTGGCTTTCAGTATTCTCCGACATCAAAAAAGAATTAAATGATGATGATTTAGGAAAGCAATTCTACGAAAGACTTATTTCTGTTTCGCCTTACAAACTCATAGATTTTGATAACCCTAAAAACAATGACTATTACTGCACGGCAGAGTTTACCTGTCGTAATGGCGAAGATGAATTCCGCCCGGATATTACTCTTTTTATAAATGGTCTTCCGCTTGTTTTTATAGAAGTTAAGAAAACTAACAACGTTGGAGGAATGATTGCGGAAGCTAACCGCATGAACAATGAACGATTGCCGAATAAAAAGTTTCGTCGCTTTATAAATATTACTCAGCTGATGATTTTTTCTAATAATATGGAATATTCTGCACTTGGCGGTATTGTTCCAATTGAGGGTGCATTTTATTGTACTGGGGCACGAAAGAAAGCATTCTTTAATTGCTTTAGAGAAGATAATTTTACTGCTCAGCCTGTACCACCATTTAATGCAAATTATCATTATAAGCCGATAGATCAGGAAATTGAAAAAGAGATTCTTACAGATTTTAACTGCCAGGTAATTAAACAGTCTCCTGAATATCAGACAAACCTTGATTTTTATACACCAACAAATAGAATCCTTACTTCTATGTGCAGCCCTGAGCGATTGCTTTTTATTTTGAAATACGGAATTGCTTATGTAAAATCTGAACGCGAAGTAGATGGTAAAATTGAAGTGACTGACCAGAAACACATTATGCGTTACCAGCAGATGTTTGCGGCCCTTGCTATTCGTGATGCTCTTGAAAACGGAAAGAAATCTGGAATTGTATGGCACACACAGGGCTCTGGAAAAACAGCTCTTTCATACTACCTTACAAGAATTCTTACAGATTATTTTGCAAAGTACAATAAAGTTACCAAGTTTTATTTTATTGTTGACCGCTTGGATTTATTGGAACAGGCAAAGCAGGAGTTTGAAGCTCGCGGACTTTCTATAAATACAGCTAATAGTAAAACAGAACTTATGGAACAGTTCCGTACAAATCAGAGCCAGCAGGGCGTTACTGGTAAAGCTGAAATTACTGTTGTAAATATTCAGAAAGTTGAAGAAGACCAGAACAAAGTTCAGGTAAAAGACTACGCAACCAATCTTCAACGTATATTTATAATTGATGAAGCTCACCGCGGTTATAAACCTGATGGATGTTTTCTAGCAAATCTTTTTAATGCAGATCTTGATTCAATTAAAATTGCTCTTACTGGGACTCCAATTCTTAAAGAAGAAAAATCAAGCTGCTCTGTATTCGGCGATTACTTCCACGCTTACTATTATGACAAATCAATTTCTGACGGATATACATTAAAAATCCTTAGAGAAGAAATTGAAACTTCTTATCGCAAGCGACTTACTGAAGCTTACCAGAAACTTGAAAAACTTGTTACTAAGGGTGAACTTAAAAAAGAAGACATTATCAGCCATGATTCTTATGTAAAAGAATTACTACGCTACATTATAAAGGACTTGGTTACATTCAGATTTTTGCAGGGTGACCCGACTCTTGGCGGAATGATTATCTGCGAAACAAGTGAACAGGCTCGAAAACTCTATCAGTATTTTGATGAGATTCAGAATGAACTTAAAGAAACCGAAAAAATGACTTCATCATTAAAGCCTGGTCTCATTCTTTATGATAGCGATGACAAAGAAACCAGAAAGCAGATTGTTAAAGACTTCAAAAAGAATTTTACAATAGATATTCTGATTGTCTACAACATGCTGCTTACAGGTTTTGATGCACCTCGTCTTAAGCGCCTTTATTTTGGAAGAAAGCTCCGTGACCACGGTCTGCTTCAGGCTATTACACGTGTAAACCGGCCTTACAATTCAGAATATGGTGAACAGCGTTATGGAACTGTAATTGACTTTGCAGACATCAAAGCAAACTTTGAAGAAATCAATAACAAGTACATAAAAGAGTTCCAGAAGTTTAGTAGCGAAGATGAAACTGGCCTTGGGAATCTTCAAGGAATCCCCCTTGGGGGACTTCCCGATATGTTTACTCAGATACTGGAACAAAAAGAAGATATCATTAAGCAGATGAAAGAAGCGCGCCAGACTCTTTCTAACTATGATATAAGTAATGCAGAAATCTTTGACCAGGAAATAACTGAAATTGAAGACAAGAAAGAACTCTTTGAGCTTAGAACTGCTTTGACCAATGCAAAGAATATGTTCAATCTTGTACGCACTTTTGGTGATGAAGAATTAAAAGCGACCTTTGCAAAACTTGTAATTGAAAAACTTCCGGACATGCTGGCTGCTGTTCAGGCACGAATTAATGAAATAAATACGATTGAAGCCTTTGAAACAAGTGATGAAACTAAAATGCTTATCAATGAAACAATGATGAACATTCAGTTTAACTTTTCTATGATAAACAAAGAAGAATTAAAACTTGTAGATAACGGTTCAGAATTGCAAGAAAAGCTTTCTAAAACATTGCATGAGTTACGCGATTATTATGACCCGGAGGATCCTCAGTTTATTACACTTGCAGAAGCATTTAAGCAGCGATTTAAGGAACATAAATTTAAGCCGGAAAGCCTTGCACAGTACAATGAAGAAAACAAAGCAATGGATGATATTTATAAAAAGATAAGAACCTTACGACGTAAAGATGATGCACTGCTTTCTCGTTATAATGGGGATAAAAAGTTTGTTCGTGTTCACAAACGAATTGTAGAAGAAAATACTAGACGTACAGAACGCCATGCACAGCCAATTATTTCTACAATGACAGATGATATTGTGGATGCAATGATGACTGTAAAACAAATTATAGACCAACAGGTTTATGACAGAAATGACATATTGAAAAAAGACACATACTTTGCAGATACTGTGTACGCTTTGATTGATAACAGTCTTACAAAATTGAATATCAAAGCAGAAGTTGAAGACTGTGATTTTATTCAATCCAGAGTAAGCAAACAATATCTTAATCAATACCATGATTACTATTTAGCTTAAATTAGTTATTGTCATTCCGAACTCGATTCGGAATCTATACGAGGGGAAATATGAACATCAGAGAAAAAACAGTTGCACTTATTGATGAATTAAAAGCAACCTGCCAGAGTGCCGGACTTGGCAATGACGGAAACGAGTTTAAAATCATTACACAGGTTTTTCTTTATAAATTTTTAAACGATAAATTTGGCTATACACTTAAAAATAAAGACACCCGTTACAAAGCGCAGTTCCAGAATGTAAAAGACTGGGAAGGAGAATACGCAAAACTTTCTGAAGACGAACAGAAACGCGTATGCCGTGTATTGGGTGCAGACTGTCCGAACTTGTATTCCCGTCATCTTATTACCCAGCTCTGGAACCAGCAGACTAAAGGTGACTTTGATGTAATTTTTGATTCTACAATGAAAGACATTGCGGCTGAGAATATGGAAATCTTTTCTACCTTGACGGTCGCAAACACAAAGATTCCGATTTTTGAGCCGCTCACCCAGTATGTTACAGATGACAGCCAGAGAGCAAACTTTGCACGAGCTCTTGTTGATAAGCTTGTAAAGTTCAGTTTTGAAGAAGCCTTTGCTGAACACTATGACTTTTTTGCAAATATCTTTGAATATCTGATTCAGGATTACAACACTGCAGGCGGCGGAAAATACGCAGAGTATTACACACCACACGCTATTGCAACAATTATGGCCCGACTGCTTGTAGGCGATGATTCAGATTTGCACAATATTGAATGTTATGATCCTTCTGCTGGTACTGGAACCCTTTTAATGGCTCTTGCTCACCAGATTGGAGAAGACCGCTGTACAATCTTTAGCCAGGACATAAGCCAGCGTTCAAATAAGATGCTCAAGCTTAATTTGATTCTGAATAACCTTGTTTCAAGTCTTGATCATGCAATTCAGGGGGATACGCTTGTAAATCCGTACCACAAATCAGATGATGGAAAAGAATTGCGGCAGTTTGATTTTGTTGTTTCTAATCCACCGTTCAAAATGGACTTTAGCGACACAAGAGAAAAGATTGCGGCCATGCCTGCACGCTTCTGGGCTGGAGTTCCTAATGTTCCAAAAGCAAAAAAAGAAGGAATGGCAATTTACACCTGTTTTATTCAGCATGTAATCAATTCAATAAAGGATAACGGTAAAGGCGCAATCGTAATCCCTACTGGCTTTATTACTGCAAAGTCTGGAATTGAAAACAAAATCCTTCACAAGATTGTTGATGACAAAATTGTCTGGGGCGTTGTTTCCATGCCAAGCAATGTATTTGCAAACACAGGAACGAACGTCAGCGTTCTTTTTTTTGACAAATCGCACAGCGCAAATAAAGTAATCCTTATAGATGCAAGCAAGCTTGGCGAAGAATATAAAGATTCCAACGGTCTTAAAAAACGCCGTCTTACTGACGAAGAAATTGAAAAGATTGTAAAGACATTCCGCAATAAAAAAGCGGTAGATGACTTCTCAGTTGCCGTAACTTATGACCAGATAAAAGAAAAAGGCTATGTCCTTAGTGCGGGCCAGTATTTTGATATTAAAATTGAATACATAGACATAAGCGAAGAAGAATTCAACGCGCAAATGACGGCTGATACCGAAGAACTTACTGCTATGTTCAAAGAAAGCCATGAACTGGAAAAAGAGATAAAGAAACAACTGGCTTCTTTGTCATTCCGAACTTGATTCGGAATCTGTAAAAACACTATGGCAACTGGGGTACAAATTGTACCTCTGTTCAAAAGGGTGGGGACAAATTGTCACCATCCTTTGAAAATGATAAAACTGCTACGCAGTGTAGCAGTTTTTAAATGAAAATGGAGTGAAAAACAATGAAAAACGAAATAGCAATACATAATAGTGAATGGATAAAAGATAAAATCTACACGATTCGTGGCGAACAAGTGATGCTGGATTTTGAACTGGCGGAAATTTATGGCTATGAAACAAAACGATTTAATGAGCAGGTAAAGAATAATATTGAACGCTTTGATGAAGATTTCAGATTTCAACTGACAGACGATGAATTCAATGCAATCTTGAGGTCGAAAAAATCGACCTCAAGTTGGGGCGGAACAAGATACAAGCCTTATGCATTTACAGAGCAAGGCATTTATATGCTTATGACAGTCCTGAAAGGTGAGCTTGCAGTTGCCCAAAGCAAAATGCTAATCAGAATGTTCAAGGAAATGAAGCGTTTTCTTCAGAACAACGCGAATATTTTTGCCGAAATCAACACAATAAAGCAAAACCTGCTCGATACAAACATTCATCAAAAAGAAGCGGACAAGCGGATTGATGAACTTTTTACGCTTATGGACAAATACAATGTTGAAGAAAAACAGGGAATTTTCTTCCAGGGGCAGATTTTTGATGCGTATGCCAAGTTTGAAAGTTTTATTGCGCAAGCAAAAAAAGAAATCATCCTGATAGACGGCTATGTTGACCTTTCTATTTTGGAACGGCTTGCAAAAAAGAAGAAAGGTGTTTTGGCAACGATTTATACAGACCCTAAGACATCGCTTACAGCACAAGACATTCAAAAGTTCAATGCGCAATATCCGACTCTCACCCTAAAGCACACCACAAAAATGCACGACAGATTTTTGATTGTTGACGGAAAAATTTTGTATCACATCGGAGCTTCGCTCAAAGACTTAGGCAAAAAATGCTTTGCGTTTGAAGTGTTTGATTCAGCTTTCATAGCAGATATTTTGGCGAAAGTGTAACAAAAAGATTTGATAATTGAGAATGGAGAAATGAGAATTGAAAACTGAAAATGGAAAGTTGAAGAAATATAAGTTGGGGGAACTGATGGAAGTTACCCGTGGAATGTCGCTTAGTGGTGACTATTATGCCACGGAAGGTAGCTTGATGCGATTGACTCTTGGAAACTTTGATTACCGAAACAACTGTTTCAAAAATGATAAGTCAAAAGATAATCTGTACTTTACAGGTGATGTAAAAGATGAATTTATATTGCACAAAGACGATATAATCACACCACTCACCGAACAGGCAATCGGATTATTGGGGTCGACTGCAAAAATTCCTTGTGATGGGAAATATATTCAGAGTCAAGATGTTGGCTTGATTCGATGTAATGATAAGCTATGCCCTGATTATGCTTTTTACCTTATTCCGTCAAAAGTTGTTCGGACTCAACTTAGTGCCGCAGCCCAGCAGACGAAAATCCGCCATACTTCACCTGATAAAATCAAGAATTGTACAGTTTGGATTCCCAATTATGCTGAACAAGAAAAAATTGGAAAATTGCTTTCCTCCCTCGATGACAAAATCGCATTGAACCGCCGCATGAACGCAAAGCTGGAGCAAATAGCAAAGCGGCTTTATGACCACTGGTTTGTGCAGTTTGACTTTCCTAATGCAGACGGCAAGCCCTACAAATCTCCCGGCGGCAAAATGGAATATAACGAAGTGCTAAAACGAGAGATTCCGGCTGGATGGGAAGTAAAGAAACTCGGTACTTTATTCACAACAAACAGAGGTGTTTCATACAGTACAAAGACAATTACTGGAGATAAAGGCATCCCAATGATAAATCTTGCATCTTTTTCTCCAGACGGTTCATATAAAATAGATGGAATCAAAACTTACACAGGTGAATACACAAATGAAAAAGTATTGAAGCCATTTGATTTGGTAATGTGCAATACTCAGCAAACCGCAATTGATTTTTCAAAAGACATAATTGGCAAAGCATTGCTGGTACCTGATATTTTTGAAGGAGACATAACATCTTCTCATCACGTTAATACATTGAATGTTCATGATGAAAAACTGAAGTTTTATTTATATCGTCTTTTCAACACAGATTATTTCCACGCCTATATTTCACATTATGCCACTGGAACAAATATTATGGGATTAGACTTCGCCGGAGTTGAAAACTATTCTGCTGTAATTCCAAGTAAAGAAGTATTGTCTAAGTTCGCAGACTTTACACTGAATATTGAGAAGAAGAAAAGTGAGATTATACGGGAGAATAAGAAACTTATTGCTTTACGCGATAGGCTTTTACCGCTCTTGATGAATGGACAGGTGGAAGTGAAATAATGCACTTTTTTCTGAAAATGTGGTATAATAAACCAAAACAACACACGGAGGCTTAAAATGATTGCAGTAAAGGCCTATTATGATGGACATGCATTTATTCCTCTTGAAAAAAGACTGTTCAAAAACCGGCAGTCGGCGATTATCGTTGTAGACGAAGAAAAAACAGTGACAGAGAAAAAATCTTGCAGGGGAATCGCCTCCCAATATGCAAATCCTGCTCTGGTTGAACAGGAAAATGAAGTCGCTTCAATGGCTTTTTCAGGAGCTGAATAATGACGACAATCGACACAAATGTGATTCTCCGTTATCTGCTCAATGATATCCCCGAGCAGGCAGAAAAAGCCGCTTACATTATAGAAAACGGCGCGAAATCTTATCCAGAAATCATCGCGGAAGTCGTCTATGTGCTTGTAAAACTATATTCCGTGCCCCGCGAGAAAATATACGAAATAGTTTCTCCCATCGCCGACGAAGTTGATTTTGACAATGCCGATGTTATCAAAACTGCTCTTGAAAACTACTCAAAGACAAAACTTGACTTTGTGGACAGTCTTCTACTTGCACGAAAACAAATTCTTTGCGAGGATGTATTTACATTTGACAAAAAACTTGCCAACCGTCTGAACACAATTTAAAACTCCCAGCCCTGTGCGACAGGCTCTTGCCGCTCTTGATGAATGGACAGGTTGATGTGGGATAAAAATGACAGAAATTATAAGTATTTCTATTGCGGCTCTTTCTTTAATAATCTCTGTGTATGTGCTTTTTAGGGACAAAAAGCAATCCATGTTTGACTTGCTCATGTCTTTTTATGACAGGCTTCAATCTGCAAATGCCGAACTGCAACTTTCAATAGAAACAGAACATGCACAGAAACTTCAACTTAAAGTTGATGGGGAACTTGAAACCGCATGCTTTATGCTTTACAAAAAGAAATTGGATGCAGATTTGTTTTATCATTTGTATGCAGGATGGCTTCAAGCCAGAGAACGGGAAATGGCCCAAAATAAAGATTTATACAAATATCTCGGAAAATCATATACGATTTGGGCAATAAAACAAGGATATAAAAAAGGATATTTCCAGCCGAATAATAAGTTTTTGGGAGAGATGACAGAATATGCTATGAATATTTGTTTAAAAAATGGGCAGGTGGAGGTGAAGTAGTAATAATCAGTTTAATGAAATTAGAGACGAAGCTTGAAAATTTATTTTTAAGAGGTGTAAAAAAATGGGTAATGGTTTTGAAATTGCAAAGACAATAGCAGCATTTTCAGGAGCTGGAATTGGTCTTGTAAATTTGGTTTGGAGTCTTATTAAAGAGTTCAAAGTCGGATGTAAAGTAAATATAATTTCACATGAAATTAAATCAGAAAATGAAGGAAAATATATTATAAAAATAGATTTTCAAATTTCAGCTTCAAATAAGGATTTATATATTCAAGAGATTAAACTAAAAAATCATTTTAGTCCGTTTACATCTAATTCTTATGAATTATCAATAGATAAAATATATGACTATTTTGATGACAAAAAATTATTCAATAAATCTTATTCTGAAATAGAAGATTTGTTATCAAAAAGAAAAAATACTTTGCTGAATTCATATAAAATTAGCAAAGGTGAATATAAAAGGCTCTCCATTGTAGTAGGTTTCCTGTCTAATAGAGCTATGGATGGATTTGATGATATACCTTCAAAAGGATATGAATTGAAGTTGCAAATAAATGACAAGGTATATAGACAATATTTTAATTTCGATATTTCTAAAAATTCCGATATATCCTGTTTCCTTGAACCACAGCCGTTACTTTCAAAAAAAGAAAAAAGAATTATTAATAAAATGAAGAAAGAAGCGGAACTGCATACTAAGAAATTATATAAATTATTTGGAATTGAATGAGAGACTTCCTTTCCTGCCAGCTATATATAGATTTTCTCAAATCAATAATCGCAAATCAGTACAATAATCAAAAGGATATTCTTTTACCATTGCTAATTTATGGACAGGTTGAGGTGAGGTAAGAGCTTATTCTTTATAAATGAGTATTTAAAATCGATTATTTGTCAAAACTTGACAAATATGCTGAGTTAAGTTACTCTTATAACAGAGGTAATTATGCTTTTAGGTTTTGGCGGTAAAAACTGCTGGTGTTTTAAGGATTGGATGCAAATTGACTTGTCTCTTGGGGAAGGAGTTCCCGCTGATGTTTCAATGGGGCTTCCTGCCTGTACTGCAATGTGTTTTAAGGGGGCAAACGCTTCTGGAAAAACAAATGCACTTAAGGTTTATTCCTTTATTTATGATTTTGTAAGATATAGTTTTTCCAACACCCCAGACAAGCCAATCATGTTTGATTCATTTTTCCACAATGATGATCCGGCTGAGTTTTATGTCGAATTCCTTGCAAACGAGATTTATTACCGCTACGAATTAACTGCATCAAAAAAAGCAGTTATTAACGAACGACTCTTTAGAAAGAAAAATGAAGTAGGTTCTCGAGAAACAGAAATCTTTGTTCGCGAAGGAAACGAGATAACAAAGAATACTTTATACAAAGGTCACAAAGATATTCTTTTTAGAGACAATGCTTCATTTATAGGAACATTAAAGCAATATAATCTTCCAGAAATTTCGGATATTTACGATTTCTTTTTTAAAACAGCAATTAATGTAACTTACTATGGTATGAGTGACAGAGGTGAGAATGATCCTCAGGGACTTACAAATTATTATTATACACATCCGAAAGAATTAAAATTTACAGTAGAAAAAATTAAGTATTTTGATACTGGCATCAAAGATATTGAAATTAAAACCAGAGTAAATGAACTTGGACAGCTTAATGCATATCCAATTTTCTATCACTCGCTTGCAGATAATAAAACTCATGCAATGGCATTTGGAGAAGAATCAAGAGGAACACAAGCATTATTCTGTAAACTTAATAATTACTTTGAAGTATTAAATTCTGGAGGTGTTCTTGTTCTTGATGAGTTTGACATCAACCTTCATCCAGATATTCTTCCTCACATATTGGACTGGTTTATCAAAGCAGAAAATAACCCAAAACATGCACAAATTCTTTTTACAACTCACAACGTAGATATCATGGATATTCTTGGTCGTTACCGCACTTGTCTTTTTGAAAAAGAAGATGGTGAAAGTTTCTGCTACCGTCTTGACGAGCCTAAGTCACCAAGTTTGCGTAATGATCGACCACTTTCAGTTCCTTACAGAAAACATTTGATTGGGGGCTTCCCAAAAATTGGCACCAAAGAAGACTAATCCAAGGAAAGAACGTTTTCTCTCTAATCTTCCTTCCCAAGATCTTGTTTCAGAAATTTCTGATGTAAAGGGAAAACTGTCTTTTAGTTTTAAATACTTTGATGGGAGTCAGGAAGCAGGCCAGGATTTTAAAGACTGGAACGATAAACAAAAACAGGAATTACTCGAAAAGCTACGTGACTATTCCAGAGAAAGTAAACAGTATTGGCTTAACCAGCGAGTTGGAGGTGGAGGACTTAAAGTTCTGGAAATCTATGGCGAGTTTCCTCGAAATACAGATTTTGAATATCCTCGTCATGTGCCTTCTGGTGTACGATGGTCAAGATTCAGAATGGAAAGCGCAATGCGTCTTGTCGGCTTTTTTGTTTCTGAAAACTCAGCCAAAGAATACGAGCTTTCGACAGATGTATTTTATATTGTTTTTCTGGATGAAAATCATCGGTTTTATAAAACAGAGAACAAATGACAAAGCCTTCTATTCAAAAAAAATCCTATACAAGTTGTAAGAAAGTTTCCTCTTGCTGTAAGGATTTTGCAGCAGATAAAGGTAATTCAGGATATATGGAAGTTTCCTAGATACAATTTTGAAAAATTGAAGGAAAAAAATCAGTATTCCATGCTCCAAAACAGAACAGCACTTTATCAACTGCTGAAGTTCGGGAGTTGTGTCATGCTTTCTTAATAATGCTGTGTATTTTTATTACACATTGTACTATAATAAATGTGTAGCAAGTTTTATTTTCAAGGAGTAACAGGACTAATGAATGAAAGGGGACTTCCGACTGGCGGTTATGTACATGTATGCTTTTTGCGAGTTGCCTTTATACTGTTTTTAATGGCGGCTTTTTTATTTGCTATAACCTCATGTTCTAAAAAGCAAACGCTGCATCTTAGGGAGCCTCTTGAAACAGATATTTTTGAAAACACATTAAAAAGAAGCGAACTGTCAGATGAAGTTTCTGAGTATACTCCTGTAAGGCAAGATCCTGCATCTTCTGACTTTATTAGCCAGAAATATTCACGGACATCTCATTCTACGTGGAAATGCCATGACCCAAAACTGTTTCAGGATCCTGTCTCTGGTAAATATTATGTGTATTCTACTGGATGGACGGACGGAGTTCAAGTTCGTTCTTCCACTGACTGCATTCATTGGGCGAAGCATCGGCAGAGTGCACTTTGGAACCCGAAAGATGTTTCTTTGAAATATCGTCATGTTGAATGGGATGATGATTTTTTAAAATGGGTGGGCTACAGTACAAATGACGGCACTGCATACAGCACAAAATGGTATTCTGCAAATAAACATCCCAACAGCTGGGCACCAACTGTTGTCTATCAGAACGGAAAATATTACATGTTTCACGGCATTATTACAGACTGCCTTTCCCTTTCCAATGGAACAGTTCACCCTGCCGCCTGCATAACACTTGCCATTGCAGACAATCCGGAAGGTCCTTTTGTTCCTGCCTCCCGTTATGATTCTTCAATTTATAAGAATTCATCTCTTGTACGATATGTATGGACAACGGAACAGACTCAGAATTCTCAAATTGGCTATGAGGGGTGCAGAAATTCTGCTGGGGGAGACTGGGAGCATGGTTTTGGAGCAATAGATCCTGAATTTGTACTTGATATTGCTACTGGCTCTTTAAAAGAATTTAAAATAGGAAAGAATACGTGCTATGCTCTTACTTACGGCTCTTGGAAAGGTGGAATTGCTCTTGTTTATGTTGATTCCAGAACCTTTAAACCTGTAAATCAGAGGACTGGCAAGGTTATGGACGCTCCTCTTGACAGCATGGATGACAATTCTGGCATCTGCATTGCAGGCGGTATGGGGGCTGCGTATGAAGGTTCTCAGCTTATTTTTAACAGCGAAACAGGCTATTATTATCTTTTTGTATCGATGGGCGATTTAAATATCCAGTATAGAGTAGGTGTTGGCCGCAGTAAAGAAATTGAAGGACCTTATCTTGATACAAGCGGACAGAGAATGACTTTTGATACAACGGCTTCTGCAAGTGGCTACCATGCCGTAGGCGGAAAGATTATTGGAGCTTTTCAGTTTGGTGATGGATACGGTTTTTCGTCTCCTGGTGGTCAGTCTATTTTGCGAGACAATGCCGGACGCATTCTTTTTGCATGTCATTCCCGTACGACTTTTTTGCCGGTGTCAGATTTTACGCTTCAGGTCAGACAGATGTTTTTTAACAAGGATGGCTGGCCTGTGCTTGATATGAATGAATATTACGGCGAACAGGAATGCCCAAAATTTTCACTGTCAGACATTGCCGGGGATTATGAAGTAATCGTTACAAGGCGTAGCCGTGTTCCCCGCATTGACGGCACGGCAACTGTGTCAAAGCGTATGCACATTACAGAAAACGGTTTTGTAAGCGGAGCCTATTCTGGTTCAGCTTCAATTGCGGAAGACGGGCGTTCCGTAACTTTTACATTCCCAGAAGAAGGTGTTTTTGAAGGAGTTGTGCTGAAAAGTACCGACTGGACATTAAAAAATGTACCTGATGAACAGAGGTCTACGATTTCATTTTCAACGCTGAACAGTACTAAAGGTGAATATTTCTTTGGCAACCGTCTTTTATGATGCTTAGTATGTCCTGTGGGGTTTCCGCAAGAATTTGAGCACCACTTTCCAAAAGAAATTCCTTTGAGCGGAAGCCCCATGTAACGCTTATGCATGGAAGTCCTGCATTTTTTGCAGTTGCAATGTCTACATCGGAATCTCCTATGTAGACAGCCTGAGCTGGCTGTGTTTCCATTATGTCCAGGACTTTGATGGTGGAATCTGGAAAAGGCTTTTTTCTTATGCCTTTACTTTCTTGTTCTCCGATAGCTGTCTGGCTTGAAATGAAGGGGACGAAATAACGAGCCGCAAGTTCTTTAACCTGTGCGTCTGGCTTGTTTGAAACAATTCCTGTTTTGATGCCGTTTTCGTTCAGCTGTCGGATGAGTTCTATGATGCCATCGTAGGGCTTTGTCTTTATCTGCGAGTGGCAGGCGTATGTTTTTCTAAGAAAGTCTAATGCCTGTGGATATTGAGGGTTTTTCTTTCCATCGGGAATGGCTTTTTCTGCAAGTACTGCAAGACCGTTCCCTACAAACTGCCGTACTTCATCGATTGTTCTTTGTGGAAAATCAAAATTTTGCAGCATTAAGTTGCAACTGTCTGCAAGGTCTTCAAGTGTATTCAGCAAAGTGCCGTCCAAATCAAAAACAGCGGCTTTTATGATGTTTTTCATTTGCAAAGAATATAGCACGGTTTTTGCATTTTTTCCATATCTTCATTTACATTATGGAGAGTATTTGCTAATATTGAAATATATGTTCTAAAAGTTTATATCAAGGAGTTATTCATGTCTGCGGCCGCCCATGACAATAATGATGTTTTTGAAGGTCTTTCAAAAAGTATAAGTGATGATGAGAGACATACTCTTTTGCAAAAAGTAAAAACCAAGACTCCTGAAAATGATGATTTGCTGGCAGAAAAAGTTGCCCGCTATGATGAAGAGGAATATGAATACGAATTTCAGGAAGCTTTAAAGCAGCAGTCCTTGTTTCAGCGGATTGTAATGTTTATATGGTCCTGTCTGACTAATTCTTCTGTAAAAGAGGTTTTGAACAAGCATTTGCTTGCAGGCTATGCGCGAAAAATTCATATTCAGTTTCCAGGGCTTATAATATATGAGCGTAAGGTTGCTGGTAATCTTTTTTATGAAAAGCTAAGGCAGCTTAACAGTGCCGTAAAATTTTTTGCTCCTTACATGAATAATTATTCTGAAGAAGCCGGGGATTATTTTTTCCTTATGGGGCATCAGGCTCTTACTGATCTTGAAAAAAAGACATATAATGAAACTGATCCCTATAAATTTCCTTTGACAAAACCTATTCCTGATTCAGAAAAAATAAAGCTGAAAGACGTTCTTAAAAAGAATCTGTCATCAATGTCTCCTGATGAAAAGCACAGTATGGATGAGGTTGTTCAGATGCTTGAATGGATGCATCAGCTTTCAAATGTTTCAATAGACCGCATCCTGACAATGTTTACTAATGAAGAAAACGGATATAACGAATGTCTGTTTGCTTTTCTTCGTACTGATCTGGATAATCTTCTTCAGATAATGTATAACATTGTGCCTTTGGATAACCGCATCATTGATTTTTTTTGCCTGCTGGCAAGCCGTCATGACATTGACATGAATGCTTTCAGTAATGAGGCTGTTGCAAGTCTGTCTGCTATTGAAAGCTTTGCGAAAAGCCTTCCTCTTGAAGATATTGCCCGTGTAATAAAGAACAAGGCTTTTTACAGCATTCCTGAGCATAACTTTTCTGTAAGATGGTTTGAGCCGTTTTATAAAAAATGGGTGTCTGTTTTTGAAGACCGTTTTTCTGCATGGACAAAGGACTTTTGCAGGGAGCAGATTAAGGTAAAGCTTCATGATTATTTTGATTTAATTGATTTTCCTGTCTTCCCGTCTCGCCCATGGGAAGAAATTGGTGAAGGTTTCTCTTTTTCGTATGAAATGACGCTTGGACTCTTGTATTTCTTTATGAATAAATATTTTTCATCATACAACAAGACTTTTCAGACCGTTTCGATAAAGGGTGAGTTTGCCTCAAAAGAAAATCTTCATGAATTTAACGAAGCTATAGATTCCTTCATAAAAATTCATGAAGAAATGAACGGCATTTTGAGGATGTTCGGAGATGATGGTGATTATTACGAAGAATTTAGGGTTTTTCAAAGCCTTGCGACAAAAACTCCGAATTCCATCAAACGTATTAATGGGATTATGGATGGTGTCCAGCAGGATATTGTGGACATGCAGGGAAGATTTTCTGCTGTGTGCACACAGTTGATAAATATTCTTGAAGGCTGCCTTACAGATAAAAGAACAGGTAAGTACTGCTGTCTTTTAAATCTAAGCCGCCTGTCGCAGGATGGCGTTGATTTTAGGGATATAATTCTGGAAAGAATTCAGGGACTCAAATATATGCGCGAAATAATTAAAGATGTGGAGATTCTTGAAGGATGATACAGCTTGTTGCTTTTTTGGGAAATTACGGGCATGAGTATGCTCATACTCGTCATAATGCTGCATGGCTTTTTGAAGAAAGCCTACCTGTAAGTTCAAAGATTTCTTGGTCAAATAAATATAAGTCTGATTTTTTTTCTGTAGACTATGATGTTTATGTTTCTTGGTTGTGCGATTCTGGTTTGCTAAAAACTCGTTCGGATGGTTCTTTACCTGTTCCTGCTGAGTGTCCTAAGAAACTATATTTTTTAAAGCCTTTGACTTACATGAACCTTAGTGGTGACGCGATTGGTGAAGCGTCTCATTTTTTTAAGATTCCTCCATCAGATATTCTTATTGTTCATGATGAAATTGAATTGCCTGTCGGTACTGTCAGTTTAAAGTGGTCAGGTGGGTTAGGCGGTCACAATGGTTTGCGTTCTGCAAAAGCTGTTCTTGGTACTGCTGATTTCTGGCGGCTGCGGTTTGGTGTCGGAAAGCCTGCTAATGGTGGTGTCGCTGATTATGTGTTGGGGAATTTTACGGCAGATGAAAACATTATTCTGTCTCAAGTTTTTCCGCAGACTGCCGGTTTGTTTGCAAAGCTTTTGACATCTTCTGATCCTCAGAGACTTGTATCGGAATGGGGCAAGAAAAAGCTCCTTGCGGAAACAAAATGATGCTGGAGCAGGTAAAAGACCGGGCTGATGATTTTTCTGGTGCGTGCAACCGTTTGCTTAGCCTTATAAAGATGCTTCGTTCTCCTGACGGATGTCCTTGGGACAAAGTTCAGACGCCCCTGTCTATGCGTCCATGCCTTATTGAGGAGCTGTTTGAGGTTGTTGACGCAATCAGCAGAAGTGATGCTTCCAATGCGCGGGAAGAACTTGGCGACATGCTTTTTAATACTCTTCTTACTGCTTACATGTATGAGCAGAACGGTGATTTTTCTATTGCGGATTCATTGAATGATGTAACGGACAAGCTTATCCGTCGGCATCCTCATGTGTTTGCAGGCAAAGAATTTAAGGCCGGACTTTGGGATTCCATAAAAAATGAGACTGAAGGCAGAAAAAAAGATTCTGTCCTTGATACTGTACCGGATGGATTTCCTCCTTTGCTAAAAGCATATAAATATCTTAAAAAAGCTGCAAAACAGCATTTTGACTGGACTAATGTTGCTGATGTCCGCAAGAAGGTTGTTGAGGAACTTGAAGAAGTGGATGAAGCTGCTGTTTCCGGTGATTCTGTTCATCTTGAAGAAGAAATCGGTGATTTGCTTTTGTCTGTTGTCAATTTAAGCAGGTTTTACGGTATAGATCCTTCAAGTGCCCTTTCTCGTGCAAACAGTAAGTTTTACAAGCGTTTTACTTATGTTGAAAAGGCTATGAGAGAACACTCTGTGCCCATGAGTCAGGAACATCTGAAAGACATGGAACGCTTTTGGCAGGAAGCAAAAGATTGCGATAATAAAAGTGGACATTAAGCAGAATTTTTAGTAGAATGTAGCAACTACGTTATTTGTTGGAGTTAAAATGATTAATTCATTTATGAAAACTGTATGTGAAGATGAAGAGAATGATGAAAAAAAGAAGAATGATTCTCCAGATCCTCTTGCTGAAAAATTCTTAAAAACACGTCAGATTCTTTTGAGTGGCGAAATTAATGAAGATAATGCTGAGAAAATAATCCGTCAGATTCTTATACTTGAAGCAGACAGCGATAAGCCTATATACATTTACATTGATTCTCCTGGTGGCGATGTTGATGCTGGTTTTGCAATTTTTGATGCAATCCGTTTTGTAAATGCTCCTGTGTATACCATTGGAATGGGTCTTATTGCAAGTGCTGCAGCCCTCATTCTGCTTGCTGCTCCTAAGGAACGCCGTCTTGGACTGCCTCACAGCCATTATCTTATTCATCAGCCTTCCAGTGGCATGAAAGGTGTTGCTACTGATATTGAAATTCATGCGGCAGAGATTGCGAAGACAAAGGCAAAACTCAATGACATTATTGCTTTTGAGACAGGAACTCCTCTGGATAAGGTTTCCAGAGATACTGACCGTGATTACTGGCTTGATGCCAATGAGTCTGTTGAATATGGACTTATAAGCAGGGTCATTACAAAGCGCTCAGACTTGAACTAACGGCAGACTATGACTTTTGAACTGACAGATTCTCTTGCAGACGATATTCTTTTTGCCATGGAAGATCAACAGAACCTGAAAGCTGTTGATGCTGCAAATGGAGTTGTTGTTGCCGCTGAATCTATAACAGTTGATGAAGTCAATTATTATGCACTGCCTGTATGGTCAAGCGGAGACGGGTACTCCGTTTTGCAGGAGTTTACCAATAATTTACATGCACCGCTGGCTCGTGAAGAGTTAAGACGGGTTTTGACAGGTGGAAGGGGGGTTTTTAGAAAATTTAAAGATGTTATAAAATCGTACCCTGAAGTTGAGCGTAAATGGCATTTTTTTAAGAATGCCCGAATGAAAAAACGTTTGAATGAGTGGTACGGCTCTCTCCGTGAATCATGGGGGCTTGAACAGCTTGAATATTCGGAAGATGAATGTATTGATGAAACTGAAGAGCTTGTCCGTAATGATTTTGTTTTTAATATGTACAATTCTGGCAGGGACAGGAATTGTATTTCTCATGGATGTGAGCTTATAAAAGAAGAATACAGAAACCAGTTTCCTTTAGAAGTGGGGGATGCCGTTGGTTTTTTGTGGCAAAGACTGTCATCTTTTGCTGATTTTGATCAGAAATCTGGCTTTGTCTGCTATACCCAGTCAGAAGAGTTTGCTGGATGCCTTCTTTTTTCTTCTTGTTCGTCCTCTTCAAAAAAAGCAGCAGTTGTGACTGATTTTTTTGTTGTGCAGGATTACCGGGGGCTTGGTATTGGCAAGGAGCTGCTTGCTAAGTGCCTTGACAATCTTAAAGACCGTGGAATTCAATGGGTTTTAGTTTTTAATGCTGTCATCACAGATGCTATGGAGTCTTTGTTGATTCAAAATGGATTTACAAGACTTGGTTCTGGCTATCTGGCAGATTTGTTAAAGGACAGTGATTAAGGAAAGGAGGCTCGGCTTTCAAACGTTGTTTGCAAGGCTGTCTGTTTACCTCCATTTTTATTAAGGAGTTTTTTGAATGTATAACAACAATCCTAGTGAAGAACAGATTATTTCTTTGTTAAAAGATGCTGTAGAAAATGTAAAAAATGCAAGTGAGGCTGATATTCAGCTGTTTGGTTCAATTAAAAAGCTTTATGCAAAAAATGTTCCTTTGTCAAAAAGAAAGTATGTTGCCGCTTATCTTGTAAAACAGGCACTTTCAGGCGGTCGTGGACGTTTTGGTCATGATCGTTCAGATAGATTCGATAAATTTTCAAGAGATAGAAATTCAGACCGTTCTTCATCACGCAAGAATGTTTCTTCTGAGCGTGTGGAACGTACTGAGCGTACAGAGCGTCCTCCACGTGTACAGATAGATGAATCTGTAGCTTCTACAATTTTTATTGGAATTGGACGCAATCGCCGTGTTTATCCTCGTGATTTGGTTGGCCTTCTTGTTAGTGTATGTGGTCTTGACAGGGAAAGAATCGGAGACATCCGTGTTCTTGCAAACTATTCATTTATCCAGCTTTTTAGTGAAGATTGCGATAAAGTAATAAGTTCTCTTAATGGTTATGAGTACAGGGGCAGAAAGCTTCAGGTAAGCTATTCAAAGCAGAAGGATGAAGAATCTGATTCTGTTTCCTCAGATTCTGTAGTGGCTTCTACAGCTGCTGTTGCTGATGATGATTCTGACATTTCTATTCCTGCAAATGTAAGCAATGAGTCTCATGGTGTTGCAGATACTTCTGAAACAGCAAAGATTTTTGAAGAGCAGGCTGCTTTTGCCCAGCAGCAGTCATTTGCAATGCAGTCAAAAATTTCTTCTGGTGAATCTGGTGTTGGTCAGAAGCCTTATTCTGAGACAACAGATGATGGTCAGGTGAAGTCTCACTTTGGCTCAGGTGCAGCTTATTAATTTGTCTGATTTAGTAGTATTACATACGGGACCGTTAAGCGTGAACACTTATATTGTTCCGCTTGATGAAAACCGTGTGTTTGTCGTTGATTCTGCGTGTTGTGACTATAGTCGTGATTCGCAGATCGTGACGGATTTCATTAAAAAAAATTCTCTAACTCCTGTTGCAGTTGTATTAACTCACGGGCATTTTGACCATGTTGCTGGTCTGCCTGCATTATGTTCTGCTTTTCCTTCTTTGGCTGTGTATATTCATGCAAATGATGCTGCTTTTATTGGCAAAGACTCCTGTTCTGCACAAGAAACAGTATTAAATGATACGGAGTTTGAAGATTTTATTCCTTTTGTCACTAATCTTCCAGAACCAACAAAGCTTTTGAATGAAGGTGATGTCTTATTTTCTGAATGGAAGGTTTTGCATACACCGGGGCATACCAAAGGCAGTTGCTGTCTGTATAATTCAGAAAAAAAATTACTTTTGTCCGGTGACACTCTGTTTTACGGGGCGTATGGAAGAACCGATTTAGCAGGTGGTTCTGATTATGAAATGGCTGATAGCCTTAAAAGGCTTCATACGGAACTTCCTGAAGATGTTCGCGTATTTCCTGGGCATGGAAAGTCAGGTTTTCTTTTACCACAAGCCGGAAAATTCTGGGGCATATAGGTGGCTCTTTAATCCAGAGATCTCATAGAACATAAATCCGAAGTTTGAAGAAGTTTTTTTGACATTTAAAATAGCATAGCATGGTAGCTGCCTGTCTCTTGGTCTGGCACAGCTTCCTGGGTTCAGTGTCAGCATTCCGTGACTTTTCTCTCCAATGGCAACGTGTGTATGTCCGTATAGAACAGCTTCTGCTTCTTCCTGCTGTGCTGCTGTTACTAATGGCATAGTTCCATCATATAGACAGAACCTGTGACCGTGAGTTATGAAAAATTTATGTGCACATATTGTCATTGTCTGTGTAAGAGGTGCTTTTATTCTTTCTTCTTGTGTCCTGAGCATGTAAAAGCCTGAATCGTTGTTGCCCTGAACAATTGCTATTACAGGTGGTATTGTCTGCATTACTGCATCATCATAAGTTGCTTGGACTATAATGCTCAACAAATCTCCGATTCCGTCGCCGCAAAATACAAGTGCGTCACTGTAAGCTCCCCTTTCATTCAGTATTGATTTTAGTTTTTCCTTTGCACCGTGAGAATCAGATATAACAAGTACTGTCGCTTCTTCTTTCTGTGCCAGATTTTCTATATCTTTACTGCTTCCTATTAACAATGTCTCATCTTGCGTAAGAGCGTTCATAAAACTCCTTACTGTTCAATTACGAAATGATTTATTGCCTGTAATCCTGTTTCTGGGTCTGTATAACGGCGTACTTTTTTTGCTCCGACAATAGTCTGTACATGTTCCCTCAGTTCTGTCGTTGGCTGCATTGGATTCGGATTTTCTTCAATGTAGCGTACAGCCCTGATTACAATACTTTCTGCGGTTTCTGCCAGTTGCGGTGTAATTGAAATTTCATTTTCCAAATCGCTGTCTGCAGAATTCCTTTCATATTCAAGAATGAAATCACAAGTAGATTCCTGCCCAAGAATATCATCCTGAGGCATTAGTGAAAATATTGCATTTGTATATGGAGCTTCTTCTTCTTCGCTTGGTTTTGAGCGGAGCCGGTATAAGGCCTTGTGAGTGCCCTCTGGTGCTCCCAGCAAGATTATTCCCCTTATTTTATGCTCTGTAATGATGTCGTAAAAATTGGATATTCTAGATTTTACGTCATCAGGATATTTTAGAGGCAGTATGATGCCTCCTTCGTCTGCCAGACCGTACTTTTCCGCCAGTTGTCGTATGGCATCGTCATAAAAAGTGTCAACAGTAAAATCTTCTCCGAACAGTATACAGATTAAACCGTCTTCTGGATTATATTTTATTTCTTCTGCAACAGGTTCTGCTTCCAATTCTTTTTCATGTCGTACAGAATTTCTGGTTTGCAGCTTTTCGCATGAGGAAACTGTTATGACAGTACACAGGATAAACAAAGTAATTGAAAAGTTAATGAAATTTTTAATCATGTCTGTATTATAGTATATTCATTTGCTTTTGCAAATAGTAAAAAAGGGCTGCCAAATTTTTTAGACAGCCCTTTATTTCTTTATAATATTGCAGTTTATGCCTTTATCAGCCTACAGTTGCTGTAAGATATACATCTTTTGCATTGGCATTTGCAGAAACTACATTACCGTTTACTTTTGCACTTGCTGCATCTTTGAGCGTGAGTACAACATTTCCAGTATTATTGTTATTTACTACTGTAATGTGATATGTAGTTCCCCTGAACTTTCTGATGAATTCAGCATTTTTTACGTGTGCGGGCAGACGTGGCTCTATGCGGAGTCCGTCATAAGAAGGCTGAAGTCCGCAGATGTACTGAGAAAGGGCAACAAAGTTCCATGCTGCAGTTCCTGTAAGCCAGCTGTTCTTAGCTTCACCGAAACGGCTTGCTGTTTTTCCGGCTATCATCTGTGCATATACGTAAGGCTCTGTCCTGTGAAGGTCGCTGATTTCTTCCAGATATGCAGGTGCAATCTTTGTGTAGTGTACCCAAGCATCATCAGGACGACCAGTCTTGATTTCTCCAATGATGACCCAAGGATTGTTGTGGCAGAAGATACCACCGTTCTCTTTGTATCCTGGCGGATATGAAGAAACTTCTCCAAGCTCTACGTGGTATTCGCTGTAAGGTGGATCTACGATTACAATGCCGTACTTTGAATCAAGATATTTCTTTGTGCTGTCCAAAGCCTTTGCTGGATATCCCTTGTCTGCACCAACCTGTGCCATTGTGCCGAAGCCCTGTGTCTCAATAAAGATTTTTCCGTCTTTACATTCTTTGCTTCCGATTTTGTTGCCAAAGTCGTCATAAGCACGTACATACCATTCTCCGTCCCATCCTGCTGTACAAATGGCTTCTTCCATCTTTTTGCAGAGTGCTTCAGCTTTTTTAGCTTCTTCTTCTTCTCCCATCAGGCGGCACATTGCTGCGTAATCTGGTGTTACGAATACGAACATCTGGGCGATCATTACAGATTCAGCGTTCTTGCCTTCCTTGTTTGTACAAGTCTGGAAAGAATCATTTGGATTTGTAGAGAAGCAGTTAAGGTTAAGGCAGTCGTTCCAGTCGGCACGTCCGATGAGTGGAAGACCATGTGGTCCCATGTGGTTTGGTATGTAATTGTAAGAGCGCTTCAAGTGCTCAAACATAGTTGCCTTATTTGTTTCTGAGTTGTCAAATGGTACGTCTACTTTGAGGAAGTCTGTATCTCCTGTTTCGCGGATGTAGTTGCCTACACCGAGTACAAGCCAAAGTGGATCGTCATTAAAGTTAGAGCCAATGTCTGCGTTTCCACGCTTTGTCAAAGGCTGGAACTGGTGATATGCAGAACCGTCTTCAAACTGTGTTGCTGCTACATCATAAAGACGTTCGCGGATTCTTGACTTTGGCATCTGGTGAGCTGCACCGAGCATGTCCTGAGATGTATCACGGAAGCCGAGGCCGCGTCCAATACCACTTTCAAAGTATGAAGCAGAACGTGCAAAGTTGTATGTAACGACACACTGATACTGATTCCATACACTCATGCGGTCAAGCTTTTCATCTCCTGTTTTAATGACAAAGTGAGAGAGAGTTTCATCCCAGAAAGCTTTTAATGTGTCAAAGGCAGCCTGTACTTTTGCAGGTGTGTCAAACTTCTTCTGAAGCTCATAAGCTTTTTCTTTATTTATGATTCCGCTTGCTGTGTTTGTGCGGAGTAAATCTTTTGGAGCTTTCTCTGTTGGAATAAATTTCTTGTCATTGTCATTTTCGATATAGCCAAGAACGAAAATGTAAGTCTTGCTGTCTCCTGGTTTGAGAGTACATTCAAGGCGATGGCTTGCAATTGGAGACCATCCATCTGCTACAGAGTTCTTGCTTTTTCCTGCAAGAATCGTATCTGCCGTTGAAAGGTCATTGTGTAGACCCATGAAAGATTCTCTGTCTGTATCAAAACCTGCAATAGGTTCGTTTACACTGTAGAATGTAAAGTGGTTTCGTCTTTCGCGATATTCTGTTTTGTGGTAGATTGCGCTGCCTTCAATTTCTACTTCACCAGTAGAAAAGTTTCTCTGGAAGTTCTGACAGTCATCAGATGCATTGTAAAGACACCATTCTACAAAAGATGTGATTGAAATTGATTTTATGTCATTACTGTTGTTTTTTACAGTAATCATTTCTACTTCACAGTTTTCTCCATTAGGTACCATGTAAAGGACATCTGCAGAAAGATTATTCTTTGAAGAAGAAATTTTCGTATATCCAAAGCCATGACGACACTCATAAGAATCAAGCTTTGTCTTCATTGGTTTGTATCCAGGATTCCAAATGGTATCGCCATCTTTTATGTAAAGGTAGCGTCCGTTTGTATCTAATGGAATGTCGTTATATCGGTAGCGGGTGAGGCGGCGGAGTCGGGCATCTGTAAAAAATGCGTATCCTCCTGAAGTGTTAGAAATAAGTGAGAAGAATTTTTCATTTCCCAAATAGTTGATCCATGGATATGGTGTGAGTGGGGTATTAATGACATATTCTCGGTTTACATCATCAAAATGTCCGAATTTCATAGTTTCCTCCTGATTGAAATGTCCGCTTTTTAGAACGAAATCGCATTTTACGAAAACGTTGTAGTTGGTCTTATTCTAGCATGAAAAGTTTTAGCTGTAAAGGTGATTTTATGATGTAAAGCTCTTTTATTTTAAATAATTAGGACTGTCCTTTCCTTAGGACAGTCCTTTTCGCAACAAATAAATATTATTCGATAGAGAATTCGAAAGAAGTTCCGCCTTTTGCTGCGCTTGCTGTAATTGGTTCCTCATCACGAACTGCAGATGATGCAAATGGTGCTGTTGCTGCTCCTGCTTCAATTTCCAGATCAGCCAGTGCTACAGTACTGCTGCCTAAATCTGTAAGATCTTCTTTTGCACGTACGAGTGGAGACTGCGGGGTACCTGTCTTTGGATCTATCTGTATTTTTTCACCTGCATGAACTGGCATTCCTCCTTCACCGCCTCCTACATTGTAAGTAGGTGTGAACACTGAAATCTTTATATCCGGAGCAATGAAGTATTCTTCCCTTTTTGCAGGCGTGTTGAATGATGCCCTTGAGCCTCCTGCTGATGCAGCTACAAGACCTTCTGTCGTTTCGATTGTTCCGTCGGCATAGACTGTAAACTCTGTTCCGCGGACAGAAGCCGTTGATGCAGGTGAGTGAACCTTAAAATCATTAAGCTTTTTTGCCGTTGAGTTTACTTTGAAAGTAGCCTTTCCTGTGTCAATGTAAACAGATGTTTTTGTTACAGTCTTGTCAGTTCCGTTCTGTGCCACTTCTTTCTGTGCAAGCTGTTCAAGGGAAAGTCTTGTAACTGGCTGCAGTGTACAGAGAGAGCCGTCGATGTTCAATGTTGCATTTGAATTGAAGCCTGTTGCAATGATGGATCCTTCTTCAAGTATGTCGCCTATTTTTGCATCGTTCCAGACTTCAGAACCTTTTTTCATAGTCTGAACTTTTCCTGTGACAGCCGTTATTTTTGCTGTAATGCCTGCAGCGAATGCTGAAGATGCTACCGTTAGAACAAATGCAGTAGCGAAAAGCAGTTTTGTAATCTTTGTCATAAAATTCCTCCGTTTGTTTAAGCTAGAATGCAAGGGTAACTTTTAAGGTAGCCCCACCATTATCTCTTACTGAGTCATTACTATAATAACGATACTCTGTCAATGAAACAGAGAAATCGTTTGTACACTGTAATTTTGCAACTGCATACCACTGCCATCCGTCATGGTCTATCCAGCCTCCATGTTTTTTTTCTGGATCCGGACAAAGGAAAACTACATCTGCTCCTGCTGATGTATAGAGGCAGTGCAATGGTTTTAGTGCAATGGAACTTCCTATTTTCATGAGACCTGAATATTCTGGGGCATCAAGTGCGTAAGTCGCAGAAGAACTTGTAAATGCCATAAAACGGCTGAACGGTCCGTTTCCATTTCCAGAAGCGTATAGTCCAGTCAAAGAAATTGCTGCATTTTTGTAACCGGTATTATATGTAAATGATAACTGTGTCAAATTTCCCAAATGATTGAATTTTTCGGTAAACATTGTTGTTGCGACTGAATATGACACTTTTGGTGCAAGAGGTCCTGAAAAACAGAGCGTTGCATAATATCGATTTTCTTCAGGATGAACATCCGCAGGACCGCGTGCACCGAATATGCTTGTAATTTCAAAAGACACTGTCTGGTTCAGGAAAAGATATGGAAAAGACATGACCAGAGAAGTTGTTACATAAGGATTTGCCCATTCGTACAGATGCTCGTACCATTTAAGGTCTTTGTCAAGCTCTCGATAGTTCTTGAATGTTGGCTCCCCATTTTCGACAGTTTCCCAAACCATCTTTGCGTTCTGCTGGTTTAAAAGACCTGTGTATCCTCCGTATAACCCAAACTTTACCTTAGGTGCGTCAAAGCGCAAAAGAATTCCATCGTTGTTTTGTGAAAATACCACATTTGTCAAATGGTTGTATGCGAAACGTCCGAATGTAACCGATGTTGATGAATCCGAACCAACCTTTTCACGATATGTAAATTTAAACAGATCTAAGTCTATTCCTATTTTGTTCTGGCGTTTTTCTTCATATTTTTGTATGTATTCAGTAGTGATTGTTGCCTGTCCTGCAAAGTTGAACCTGCCGTCATCTAAAATAGGAAACTTCAACCAGCCTGTTATGTTTTCCTTTGCCTTTGTGTTAAGGTTTGTTTTTCCGCTGCCTTCAATACTGTCGCCTTCTGCAGAAAGGGTTGAAGTTGAAAGTCCTCCATATTCTATATTAACTGCGAAAACTGTACATGCTGCTGAAAAGAGAAAGATACTTGCGATTATACATTTTTTTAGGCATTTCATGGTCTAGTTTCTCTCCGTTGCATCAAATTTATCAAGACATAGTGTGATTATATTAAGCATTTCCTGTCCGGATAGAATTTTATTCGGATAGTAGTTTGAAGGAATGACACCGGCTGCTTTCATTTGCTTGAACGCATAGCGCGGATGATTTGTTATTCTGTAAAAAACGCTGTTATTTATGTTCCATGTCTTGCTTATCATGTAGGCAAAATTCTTTGCAGTGATAGGATCTTTTAAAGAAGGATTTCCTCTTATTATGTCTTCGCTTTTTAATATGTCAAAACATCGTTCGTAAGTATCTGTATCCTGTGCCATGCCCGTTGCAACTGCTGACATGTAACAGGCCTGTCCGTAAGTTGCCTGCTCTGTATTGATTATTTGAGTCAGTTTTCCTGCAACTTGTGCATTTACTTGAGTAGCAATAATACATATCGCAAAGAATAAAAATAAACGTTTCACTTATTAACTCCTTCTTATTTATTACTATTTTAAATTCTGATTAGATTTTAAGGTGAAAACTATGAGTTGTCAATAAAACTGGGATAAACGTCGTTTTTTTGGGATGAACGTCATTTTTATCTGCCAAAAACAACTTTTTACCATAGTTTTTCAGTAAAATTTTCAGAGTTTATTAATGTTTTAGTAGGAAATACAATTTGTTTACTCTTGCAGATAGTTCCTACCTCCATTATAATATCACACAAGAGGTTTTGTGTCATGAAAAAAGGTTCAAAAAGCCAATTATTATTTAAGAATTTAGACGTTCTTGCAGTTCTTTTTATATTTTTATTGTGTTCTGTTGGCGCTTATTTTGGTGTATTCTCAAAAATTGATTATCGTATTTATGATTTTTTACTTGGAAAAGGTCGTTCTGTTGAAGAAAGCGACAATGTAATGCTTATTGATATTGATGACTTGTCACTTGATGACATTGGTGTCTGGCCGTGGAACAGAAATATTATTGCTGACATGCTTATCAGGGCAAAGGAATTTGGTGCTTACAATGTCGTTTTCGATATTGAGTACCTCCAGAAGTCTGTCAGGGCTCTTGTTCCTGATGCACAGCTGGAGGTAGACGAAGCTATTGGTTCTGCAAAAATGAATATAGAAAGTGTTGTAAATCAGTTTGCAGATGCGGCTGTTTCTGGAGCATATTCTTCGGAAGAACTTCAGGGCATATCGCAGATGCTGGTTGATGAATACATAAATCCTTCTATTGATGACATACAAACTTCAACATATTCCTTGTCCCGAGATAATGATGATTATTTTTCAAGGGCACTGCAGTTTTTTGGTAATGCATGGATGACTGTTAATGTTGGAATGCCGAATGAGCTTGATTCTTATGAAACTTTTGAAGATGCTTCCTCTGTTACGGAAGAACAGCTTCAGTTCATGCATTCAAGAGATTATGCCGCAAAGCGTTTTTTGCTTTCCAATGTAAAAGATGAAAATGGTTTTATAGAAAAAGGTAATGCCCTTTCTCAGAAAGAACAGGATTCTTACCGCGGTTTCTATCCTGTAAGGATGGACTTTCTTAAGGTTTCTTCTGGGATTGGGGTTACAAATGTTATTGTAGATAAAGACGGTACCCGAAGACGCGTAGAACTTCTTTCTCATCTTGACCCTGAAAAGAAATTCAAGTGGGTTTTGAATAACGGTACTTATGCTGCTGAAAAAATGGATGATAATCTTTATGCCCCTCAACTTTCTTTTGCCCCTCTTCTTTCCTATCTTGATGTAAAGTCTGTAGAACGCGAAAAAAATTCTCTTATTCTTAAAAGTGCCCAGCTCCCGAACAAGATGAAACGCATTGACATTAAGATTCCCCTTGATGCAAACGGATGTATGTTCATTAACTGGTTAAAAAAGAATTATATCAACAGTTTCAGAGAGCATATTTCTTTTGCTTATGTTTATGAGCTTGATAGGGCAGAAGAGCGCATTGTTCGTAATCTTTCCAATATAACTAAATATCAGATGACTGATGAAGAAGGCTATGCACTGCCTTATTATCAGTATGCGATAGAATTGCTGAATGAATATGAGCAGATAAAGGCTTCTCTTGCTGCAATGCTTGCAGTATGCAATGGCTATGATGAAAACGGTCAGCCTGAAATAATTGAGTCTTCTGGTGAGTTGTACCGTAACCTGAATCCTTCAATGCAGGAAAAGATTACATCATGTTTTGCAGATGGTCAGCTTTCAAAAGACGTATATGATGAATATTTTGCAATGCGTAGCCAGTTTTATGCGGATTTAAAGTCGTATGTTGAAGCTTCGTTTAAAGATCCTTTGGTGGAAGAATTTTCACGACATGATGACGGCGAGAACACAGAAATGATTCATGCCATTCAGGAAGAAATTTCTAATTTCTATGACGGACTTTCTTCTGACTATGCTCTTTTTGCAGATTACTATGATATGCTGAAGAAAAAATTTGAAAATTCTTTCTGCATTTTAGGAAATACTGCGACAGCCAGTACAGATTTGGGTGTAACTCCTTATGAAAGGCGTTATCCTAACCTTGGTACACATGCCAATGTTGTAAATACTATTTTACAGCAGGATTTCATACGTCCGTATCCTGTATGGTTCAACCTTGTCTTTTCATTTGTCCTTGCATTTGCTTCTGTAGTTCTTACGAAAAAAATGTCGAGCGGAAAACGAAATGTTCTGGCAGTTGGATACGTTGCCGTTCCTATTACAATTTCAGTGCTTCTTATGATATGGTTTAACATCTACATTCCTATGTTTGCCATGATTGTATTTGTTGTTTTTACCTATATAACAAACCTTGTATTGAACTTTATTGCAGTCGAAAAAGACCGTAGTACTCTTCGCCGTGGTTTTGATGCCTATGTTGCTCCAGAAGTTGTAAGCCAGATTATGAAAGACCCTACAAGACTTAGCTTGGGTGGTGAAAATAAAAATATTACGGCTTTGTTCAGCGATGTCCGTAAATTCTCTGGATTTACGGAAATGATAAATAACGAAGAGGGCGAAAAAAACGGAGCTGTTCGCCTTGTTGCCATTCTTAATGAATACCTTGGAAAGCTTAGCGATGCCATTATGGAAAATAGGGGGACGATTGATAAATATGTAGGCGATGAAATCGTTTCATTCTTTGGTGCTCCTATTGATGATCCATATAATGCATTTAATGCTTGTGTTGCGGGAATCCGCATGAAGCAGGTTGAGGACGAATACAACGCAAAACATTTTTATACTGATCATGATATTCCTATGCTTCTTGAGTCCCGTGTTGGTCTGAATACAGGTGACATGGTTGTAGGAAACATGGGTACTGAAAAGAAACTGAATTATACAATTATGGGTAATAACGTAAACCTTGCTTCCCGTCTGGAAGGTACTAATAAAGTTTACGGTTCATGGATCATGTGTTCTGAAAGCACTTGGAAAGCTGCTGACAGCGGTGAAAAGGCTGGGCTTCTCCTTTCAAGAAGCTTTGACTGTGTTCAGGTTATCAACGTTAAAAAACCTGTCCAGTTGTACAACATACTTGGACTAAAAAGTGAATTGCCTCCAGAACAAATTGAAGCTGCAGAAATCTTTAATGCGGGAATTAACCTGTATCTGAATGGACGTGATACGCCGAATGAAAAGAAAGATATTGAGGATTTGAAAAAAGCTTATAATTATTTTGAACAGGCTGCAAAGTGCTATCCGAAGGACGAGTCTTCAAAAGTCTTCATGGAACGTTGCAAGCAGTTCATTACTAATGGGCTTCCTGCTGTTTGGGATGGTGTATATGTCATGCAGTCAAAGTAAAGTTGTTTAGGACTTTACACCGTGTTTTACATCATCAGAAAGGTTTTTATATTATTCATTACTCTTTTTCTTGTATCTCTAGTTGTATTTTGTGCCTTTCACATAATACCGGGAGATCCTGCAATGCTTATTTTGGGAACAGAAGTTTCTCCTGAAAAACTGGAATCTTTGCGTTCGGAGCTTGGAACGGACAAGCCTTTGTTTTTTCAGTATATGCATTGGGTGAAGGGAACCTTGCATGGCGACTTCGGCATGTCACTGAAATACCGCAAAAGTGTATCTTTGTTAATGCAGAACCGCATTTCTGTAACATTTATTCTAGGACTTGCATCTTTTTTTATTGTTGCTGCCATTGGACTTCCACTTGGCATTCTGGCAGGGTACAAAAAAACGGGGATAGTTCATCAGGTTATAATATTATTTTCCATGATTGGCATTTCCATTCCCGGATTTTTTTTGAGTGTCCTGATTATATGGTGTTTTGGCTTAACTCTTCACCTGTTTGTTCCCGGAGAATATGAAGGAATGCAGCTTGTTTTTCCAGCTGTTGCAATTGCATTGCCGCAGGTTGCGGTTCTTGTAAAATATGTTAGTTCTTCTGTTATGGAGGAATATTCAAAAACTTATGTCAGAACTGCCAGAAGCCGTGGTAATTCCGAAATTAGGATTCTATTTTGCCATGTATTGAAAAATTCTTTAGTGTCGGTAATACCTTTGATAGGTATGGTAACTGGCAGCATCTTTTCTGGTTCCATAATTGTGGAGCAAGTGTTTTCAATTTCCGGTATCGGACGACTTCTCATTTCTTCCGTAACATCACGAGACTTTCCTCTTACACAGACAATTGTACTTTATATTGCATTTACCATTGTTCTTGTTAATTTTTCAGTCGATATTCTTATTCAGCTTATTGATCCAAGGATACGGTTGAAGCATTGAGCTTATTATGAAAAAAATATCATTTAATCTTGTAATTGGAAGTATTTTTGTTTTTATTGTATTTTCTCTTGCCCTTATCAGTTTTTTTTACACGCCATATAATATTTCAGAAATGGATACCTTTTCTAGAAATTTGACTCCAAGCCATCTTCATTTTGCAGGTACTGATTCTTTAGGACGCGATATTTTCAGTCGGCTTATGGTCGGAGCCAGATTTACACTTTTAGTTGCCCTTGCGACTGTAGCTGTCAGTACTGTTATTGGCAGCATTGTAGGCCTTATAGCTGGATACGTTGGAGGGCTGGTTGATGAGATAATAATGCGGCTTTCTGACGTTCTGTCTTCATTTCCGGGGCTACTTCTTGCCCTCGTTATTGTAACAGTGCTTAATTACGGCCAGTATACAATTGTCATAGCTCTTTGCATTATGTTTGTTCCTAGTTACATTAGAATTGTAAGGGTTGGTACATTGCAGTGCAAGGAATCTGAATTCATTCAGAATTACAGAGTTTACGGAGCTTCTCATTTTAGGCTCATTGCCGTACATATTTACCCGAATGTGTTTCCTTTGATATTTCCTTCCATAATAATTGGAATTTCAAATGCCATTCTTGCTGAATCCAGCATGAGCTATCTTGGACTTGGAATTCAGCCACCCGTTCCAAGCTGGGGATGGATGCTTAATGAAGCTCAGAATTCTATTTTTACGGCTCCATGGTATGCGGTCTGCACCGGGCTGATGATTGTCATTACAATAACAGGCTTTAACTGCCTTGGTGAAGGTCTAGGAAAGTCGTATGGAAAATAATATTCTTGATGTTAATAATTTGACTGTATATGCTACAGTAGATGAGCGGAAGTTCCCGGTAGTGCGCAATGTAAGCTTTTCTGTGCGAAAGGGGGAGATTTTTGGCATTGTAGGAGAAAGTGGTTGCGGCAAGACAATGACGGCACTTTCTGTTCCAGAACTTCTTGCAGACGGTATTTTTCAAACTTCATCATCTGTTCTGTTTGATAATGTTCATTTGCATAATCTTTCTTCAAAAGAAAAAAGAAAAATCTATGGAAAAGACATGTCTGTAATCTTTCAGGAACCCATGTCTGCCCTTAATCCGCTTGTTTGCATAAAAAAGCAGGTAGAAGAATCTTTGTTGCTTCATACAGATATGTCAAAGGCACAGAGGTATGACAGGGTAAAGGAGTGTCTTACCGAAGTTGGAATTCATGATGTTGAGCAGGTTATGGAAATGTATCCTCATGAACTTTCAGGAGGTATGCGGCAAAGGGTCCTGATTGCATCTGCTGTAATTTGCAGGCCAAAACTTTTGATTGCAGACGAGCCGACTACAGCTCTTGATGTTTATACGCAGAATCAAGTTCTCGATTTGATACGTAAGATAAATGCATCTTATGGAACAGCTGTTCTTTTTATTTCTCATGATTTAAAACTTGTAAGCCGCCTGTGCAGCAGGATTGCAGTTATGTATGCAGGAAGTTTTGTTGAGCAAGGATCTGTACAGGATGTATTTGAAAATCCGTGTCATGAATATACTAAAGGCTTGCTCAACTCTATTCCTTCTGCTGAAAAAAAAGGAAAGAAGTTGGACTGCATACAAGGAAAAGTTCCTTCCGTAAATGAAGCGAAAATGGCATGTGCTTTTGCTCCTCGCTGTAACAAAGCCGAACGACAATGCTATGTAGAAATTCCTGAAAAAAAAATTATTTCTCCTGAACATTGTTCATGGTGTCATTTTTCAGGTGCAAAGGAGTTGCCGTAATATGTCTGTCTGTGATGAAATTCTTTCTTTGCATGATGTGTGCTGTGGATATGAAAATCATGAATTTGGAATTTTTACTCACAGAAAATTTCACCCTGTCTTGCATGATATTAATCTTAGTATCCGTAAAAATGAGTTTTTTGGTCTTGTAGGTGAAAGCGGCTGCGGAAAATCTACGCTTGCAAAAGCAATTCTTGGCATAATTCCTTTTTCTGGTACGATGCATTTTGATGGGCATGAACTGAAGCCGGAGCTTGCAAAGAATAGAAGGTGTATTGCAAGGAGCATTCAGGCTGTTTTTCAGGATCCTTTGGGTGCTCTTGATGTACGAAGGACAATTGGACAGACTTTGCAGGAACCTTTATGCATACATGGAATCGGAACAAAAAAAGAACGGCATGAAAAAGCCGTAGCTATGCTTGAAACTGTTGGGCTTGATTCTTCTTATATGAACAGGTTTCCCCTTGAATTGAGCGGAGGTCAGCGACAGCGTGTATGCATTGGAGCTTCCCTTATTTTAAGACCTCAGTTTCTTATTGCGGATGAAGCGATTTCTTCTCTAGATGTTTCGGTTGGTTCTCAGATATTAAACCTCTTTAATGAGCTTCATGAGAAAATGGAATTTTCAATGCTCTTTATTTCTCATAATCTTGATGTCGTTCACTATTTGTGTGACCGAGTTGCTGTAATGCATGACGGTATGATAGTAGAAACTGGTACTTCTGATGAAATCTATTACAATCCTTTGCATTCGTATACAAAGCAACTCGTTTCTTCAGCGAAATTATGAAAAGACTGGCAAATTGACACTTCCCTAGATAATCTCTATAATGGCTCAAAAATAATGGGGGTGCACCATGCAACTTTTAAAAAAACTTTTTATAAAATCATTGATTTTATGTGTTGGTCTATCTTTTATTGGATGTGGAAAAAAGACTTCGGAATCTACCGGTTCAAAAAACAGTAAGAAAGACAGTATTGTTTTCGGTTTTGCAACTGAATTGAACAATTTCGATCCTTTTTCTTCCATGACGGCAGATGCAAGGGCTGTAAATTTCAACTTGTTTGATGGACTCGTGAATGTAAGTTCTGATGGTGGTTTCGTTCCTGCCATTGCAGAGTCTTATAATGTTTCTGATGATGCCATTACTTACACCTTTGTTTTGCGTAAAGGTGTGAAATTTCATGACGGAAAAAAATTAACTTCTGATGATGTCATGTATTCAGTAGGCAAGGCCATAGAGTCCAAGCTTTCTGGCTATGACAAGATAAAAGATTATTATATTGCTGAAGATGGAAGCCTTGTAATTAACCTTCTTTCTGCGGATACTGCTTTTGTTGCATATCTTACAACACCAATCGTTCAGAAAGATGCAAAAAACTTAGAGCTTTCTCCTGTAGGTACGGGACCATACAAACTTTCTGAATATGTCGAGCAGGATCATATTACTCTTGAAAAGAATAATGATTATTGGGGGCAGAAAGCAAATCTTAAAAAAGTAACTGTAAAATTCCTTGACAGTCAGGCAAGCATGATTTTGAATTTTCAGGCTGGTAGCATTGATGCATTCAGTGCAAATGCTGATACTGTAGAGCAGCTTGGAAATGCAGATGTAACGAAGTATCAGAGAAACTCCAATTCTGTACAGCTTCTAGCCCTAAATAATGATGTTGCTCCTTTTGATGATGTAAGGGTTCGCAAGGCAATTAATTATCTTGTAGATGCAGATGAAATCATTAAGACTGTAAACTATGGATACGGAGTAAAGACCGGAAGCCCTCTTATTCCTGCCCTTGCAAAATATTATGAAAAGTCTGTTGATGATGTTTACAATCCTGATTTGAAAAAAGCCCGTGAGCTGCTTAAACAAGCTGGCTACAAAGACGGATTCAGCTTTTCAATAACAGTACCTTCTTCATATACAGTACATGTCCGCACGGCAGAAGTGATTGTAAATCAGCTTGCAAAGGCCGGAATCAAGGCTTCAATAAAGCAGGTTGACTGGGCTTCTTGGCTTCAGAACGTTTATACCAACAGACAGTATGAGTCTACAATCATATCTGTAGACGGTTCACTTGCTTATCCGACAGCATTCCTTTCAAGATATTGTTCCGATGCGCACAATAACTTTGTAAACTTTAAGTCCGCTGCCTTTGATGATGCCTATAATAAGGCTGTTAATACAGTAAACGAAGCAGAGCAGATTGAATGGTTTAAAAAAGCTCAGAAAGTTCTGAGTGATGAAGCCGCAAGCGTCTATATCGAAGACATTGCAATGCTTACCGTATATGCAAAGGGCTTTGCAGGAAACAGGGATTATCCTCTTTATGTTACTGATTTTTCTGCAATCTATGCTGAATAACTAAAGTTTTTCCAATACTAAATCAGTGACGGTTGCCTGTGTAACCGTCACTAAATCTTTCGGGGCAATGATTATCTGCTGCCCGCGTACTCCCGCACTGATATAAACTTTTTCATGATTTAATACAGATGAATCTATAAATGTCCTGTATTTTCTTTTCATGCCGACAGGAGAACAGCCTCCCCTGATGTATCCTGTAAGTGCAAGCAATTCATCTGGCTTTACAGGTGCAACATCTTTTACACCGGCTGCAGTCCTTGCTTTTTTTAAGTTGATTTCGCTAACTGCACTCTGACAGAATACAAGGATTTCTTTTGTTTCTGCCCTCATTACAATCGTTTTATATACACATTCGACGGGAATGCCCAGTTTTTTTGCCAGTTCTTCTGCAGCACCCCGTTCAAGTTCATGCTCTCCATCATCTGCGTATCCTTTTGTATCATAAGAAATCTTTGAACTGTCCAGAATACGCATTGCATTTGTCTTTTTCATTATTAATGCCTTAGTTTTCTTTCTTTACGCTTACAACATAGCTTCCGGCTGACTTGAACATTGTAATGCCGTCAACTTTTGTCTTTGCCTTGTCGGCTTCTCCCTTTGTTGTGTACGGTCCGACCCTTACACGGTAATACATTGTTCCGTCTTTTGAGAATGTAAATACTTCGCAAGGCATGTTGTTAGCATCAAGTACTGAACGTGCTTCGTCCGCATGTTTCTTGTCAGAATAAGAAGATACCTGAATCCAATATTGTGTGACTGCTGACGTTGCGCCTGTCTTAGCTGTATTAGCAGTCTTTGATGTATTTGCTTTTGCAGTGTTTGTAGTTGTCTTTGCTGTAGATGTCTTTGCAGCTGCAGGCTTTTTTGATGCAGCAGCAGCTTTTTCAGTTTTTGCTTCATCCATAGCTTTTTGTGCTGTTTTATTCTGTGCAGTAACTGCATTCGCTGTAACTGCATTTGCAGTTAAACCTGCATTCGATTCATTTGAGCTGTCACCGATATTAAATGTTGCACCCTGTGTATGATTTTCTTCAGGCTGCTGTGACGTTATGGCTGCAGGAAACTGTTCTTCCTGTTCATTTGAGAAAGCTGGTGTGTATGTTCCTGATACTGGATTCGAATTCTGCAGTGTTAAATCAGGCTGCTGTGTTTCTGCATTGTCTGTTACATTAATTGTCGGATAAGACTGACTCTTTCCTGCAACAGGCGGAGAAACCCAAAAACTGTCTGTTCCTTTTAATGCAGAGGCATATACATTTTTTTTTGCATTATTATACGAACAGAAAAGAGCTACTCCAAATACTGTAAGTAAAAAAATTCCTGCAGACAGTGAAATCCACAGTGCTTTCTTTTGTTCCATATTTTATCCCCTCAATCGGCTCCCAGCCAGAAAGCTATCTATTTTTTTTTCGAGCTGCTCCCTGGAGCCGATATTCCATACTCTTCTAATATCGGCATTTGCTTTTTTGTATTTAGTAAAAAGATTACGTTGCATTTTAAAGCGTGCCAGTATCTGACAAGCCTTCATGCCATCGCGTTTTCTTGCGCGCAAAAAGCGAAGCAGAGAAGGGCTGTCAATATACAGAATGCAGTCCATTCTTGATATTAGCGGAACCTTGTAAAGCACAGTTGCGTTTATAACGGTGTCTGTATTGCTGTGTTCCTGTATGAATTGCTCCAGAAGTCTGTTTATTTCAGGGTAAACAATGGATTCCTGTTTTGCAATAAGTTTTTTATCGCTGAATACTATTTTGCCCAGTGCCCTTCTGTCTATTTTGCCATCAGCATCAAGCAGCCCAATTTTTCTTTCTTTTGCAATGGAACTGAAAGCCTGTAATATAGAGTCCCGTGCATTGTCTATAGCCGCATGTGCTACTGTGTCTGCATCAACTGTTGCAAAACCTTTTTTTTCAAGAATTTCGCTGGCTGCATTCTTTCCTGCAGCCATAGGACCTGTCACGCATAAAATCATCAGTGGAATTCTCCCCAATTGACTCCGCTTTCTATGCTGACTTTGAGAGGTACGTTTAGTGTAACTGCGCTTTCCATTTCTTTTCGTATAAGTTCTATTGTATCTGCCTTTATTTTTTCATCATCAGGACATTCAAAAATCAGCTCATCATGAACCTGCAGCAGCATTTTTGCACTTGAATTGGTACGTTTTAATGCTGAATGCACGTTTATCATTGCCTTTTTAACAATGTCGGCCGCACTTCCCTGAATGGGAGTATTGATAGCAACCCGCTGTGCCCCCTGCTGTTCAAGCTTGTTCTTGCTGTTTATGCTTGTAATGATTCTTTTTCTTCCCATGATTGTCTGGGAATATCCGTTTTCCTGTGCGAATGCAATAGTATCATTTATAAAGCGCTTTACATCTGCGTATGTATTAAAGTACTGGTCAATGAAATTCTTTGCTTCTGTTCTTGAAATATCAAGTTCTTTTGCAAGGCGGAATGCACTCATTCCGTACATGACACCAAAGTTTACAGTCTTTGCAAAACGTCGCATGTCTGCCGTAACAGCTTCTGGTGCAACATTGTAAATAAGTGATGCCGTGGATTTGTGCACGTCAATTCCGTCTGTAAATGCTTTGCACAGATTTTTATCCTTGCTTAAATGTGCAAGTACTACAAGTTCAATCTGTGAATAGTCTGCCGAAATCAATACTGTTCCTGGTACAGCTGTAAAAGCTGTTCGGATTTTTCTGCCAGCATCATCTCGTACAGGAATGTTCTGCAGATTTGGGTCTCGTGACGAAAGCCTTCCTGTTGCCGTTCCTGTCTGCAAGAATGATGTATGAATGCGTCCTGTTTCATCTGCAATGGCAGGGAGCGTTTCTACATAAGTACTTTGAAGCTTTGTTGCAGAACGGTAGGTAAGAATTTCCTTTGGCAAAGGATCTGTTGTTCGTTCTGCAAGTTCTTCAAGGACGGCATTGTCCGTACTGTAGCCTGTCTTTGTCTTTTTGCCCGGAACGAGTCCTCTTTCTTCGAACAGCACCTGCTGAAGCTGTTGCGTTGATGCAATGTTAAAAGTGTGTCCAACCTGATCGTATATAATTTGCTTTTGTTTTTCTATTTCTTCAGACAATTCCTTGCTGTACTCTGTCAAAGCCTTTTTGTCCAGATGGATGCCATTGATTTCCATTTCCGTAAGAATAGGAAGAACCTTCATTTCCATTTCATAAAACAGTTCTTCCAGTTTTTCTTCCTTAAGCTGCTTTTTGAAAATCTGCCACAGTTGCCATGTAAAGTCTGCATCTTCCGCCCCATAGGGAAAGGCTTTTTCTAGCGGTACATCTGCAAAAGTTTCACCTTTAGCAACAATATCATTAAATTCAATGCCCGAAAGTCCAAGTTTTGTCTCGCTTAAGTATTCAAGCCCATACGGAGTTTTTCCGAGTGCATCTGGATTTAAAAGCCATGCCGCTATCATAGTGTCCGCAATCATGCATTCTGGCAGTTTTCTGTACCCGTTTGCAAACATTACTTCAAGATCAAATTTTCCGTTGTGCATTATGATGGTAACGTCTTTATTGTCAAAAAGTCTGGCAAGCTGGTTTATGCAGTCTTTTTTTTCTATTGTTGCTTCAGAAAACATTCCTCCCGGCAAGATTACAGGAACATAAACGGCTTCTCCTGCCTTACTGCAGAGACTGAACCCTACAAGGTGGGTTTTATGAGTGTTAAGGGAATCGGTTTCTGTATCAAATGCAACTGCCTTTTCCTGTGAACTTAAAATTCCGTCAATAACAGCGATCAGGTCTTTTAGTTCTGTACACGGTCTGTAATTTCCTTCGTTCTTTTTTACAGACTGCTTCTGCTCTTCATCAAGGCTGTGTTTTTCTGGCTCTTCCGTTAAAAAGGACTTCGCAACTGCAACAGCTCCACATTCATGCAACAATTTTCCTGCACTGGCAAAATCAATGGTACTGGTTGAAAAATTTTCAAATTTAATGTCTATTGGAACGTCATTTCTCAGCCGTATCAGCTTGCGAGAAAATTCAGCACTTTCTTTTCCTTCCCTGATTTTGTTTCCGGTTGCGCCTTTGATTTCGTCAGCATGGGAAAGAATTGAATCCAAATCACCGTATTCTGCAAGCAGCTTTAATGCCGTTTTGTCGCCTACTCCCTTTATGCCAGGAACATTGTCTGCACTGTCGCCCACAAGCGAAAGATAGTCAAGAATTTTTTCTGGCGGAATACCCCATTTTGCTATTACTTCTTCCGTTCCGTTGGTTTTCCATCCTCCGTTTGCCTTGTCAGGCTGCATTTCCTTGCATGTTTCGTTTACAAGCTGCAGTAAGTCTTTGTCTCCGCTTAGAATGCGGCATTCATAGCCTTCCTTCCTGCATTTTTCTGCAACTGTAGCAATGATGTCATCTGCCTCAAAGCCGTCAACCCTTAAGACAGGAATGTTCATTGCAGAAAGGATGTTTTCTATTACAGGAACCTGTTCGTGCAGGTCTTCTGGAGTCTTCTGCCTTGTCGCCTTGTATTCCTTGTACATTTCATGTCGGAACGTTGCAGTCCTTGAATCGAATGCTGCTGCAAGATAAGTCGGATGATATTTTGAAAGAAGGGCTTTTAGGTTTCTGAAGAATATAACGACGGCACTGATGTTCTGTCCTTTGCTGTTTGTAAGCGGATGATTAATCAGTGCAAAATATGCCCTATAGATGAGTCCGTAAGAATCTAATATGTATACTGTTTTTTCTGAAGCGTTTTCCATAAATGCAGATTCTACCACATTTATGGATTTATAACTATGCTTCTATATGAACAAGGTTTCCTGTTTTTGCCTGTTCTGCATAAACAGACTGGTTCGATTTGTAAGGATTTTTTATGCTGAAGATTTCTTTTCGCAGGTCTGCCATTCGTTTTTTCAGAAGCTGCTGGTTTTTTTCATTTTGGGCAATGACCTTAGTCCTTAGACCAGAAAGTTCCTGCTGCAGTTTTGCTATGGGTTCTGATTTTGAATTTGCAGACTCATATAGCTTTTGCATTGGTATGATAACCTTTTGCAAGGAATTTATACTAGAAACAATCTGTTCTTCAATGTTTGCATGAGCTATTATGGATGCCGTGTCATCTTCGGTTATCTTGTTTTCCTGAAGTTCCAGCATGTTCAGATATTCTTGAAATTTTGCCTTCTGCTGTTCAAGAAGTTCTCTGAATCGTTTGAGAATTGCTATTCTTTCTGCCAATTCATCTGCTGTAATTTCTTTTTGCATGGAATATGTTTATCCTGTAATGCTGATAGATGGAATTGGTGCAGAAACATTCACTTCAGTGTTTGCAGTGCTGTTTGCTGCTACAGCCCATGAGTCTCGCAAGTCTGACAGCATTGAAAGGACCTTTGAAAGGTTTTCCCTGTCGTGCCTGATTGCATTGTCCAAAAGCTGCTTGTTAAAGAAAATGTAAAGAGACATGAGGTTTTGAGCAATTTCTCCGCCTTCTTCCATGTTTAGTGTTGCCTGCAATTCAGAAATTATGTCTGTAACTTTCTGGATATGCCTGCCGTATTTTTCCATATTGCTAGGCTCTATTCTTCCGCTTATGGTAATGAGTGAAATGGCATCTTTAAGGTGCGAAACAGCCCCATCATACAGCATTACAACCAGAGAGCCTCTGCTTGCTGTCTTTACGCCGATTTCACGATATGTGTTATATCCGTTTCTTGCATTATACCCCATGTTTTCCCCCACCATATTGTACAATAAAATTTCAATACACCTTTTTGTCTTATCGGCACTTGAAAAATTTAGTTTAGGAAAATTTTACACTTTTTTCTAAAAATTCGTACAAATATGAGGTGTAATATGAGTTATATAAAACCGTTTGAGGAACTTGAATTCTATGATGACTGCATACGTTGCGCAGTTTCCTATGCCGAAGCCTTTTTTTACCGATTTTCAAAATTTTGTGATATTCTAGAAAAACCTATTTTACAAAAATGCAAAATATGTCATACTCAAATTATGGCAGATATTTCGGGAATAATTAGGCGTAAATCATTAAAGGCAAAGCAGAAAGCTGCAATTCGCACTATAAAACAGCAGACTAAGGAAAAAATAAAGAAAATAAAACTTCAGACTTCGGAAAATCCTGAGGAAGAGGCTTTGCGGCAGAAATCTCGCGAGATTAATCGTGCCCACCGTGCTCAAAGGCGTAATGCAATTATCGGATATTCAGAACGTCTTCCCAGAAATTATACGCTTGGAGAAAACGTATTCAGTTCTGTTGTTCATGGAGTAGGGGCTGCCCTCAGCGTAACTGCTATAATTCTTTTGTGCATAAAAGCTTATTTTCATGCGCCTCAGACCCAGTATGTGCTTTATATGGGAAGCTATGTCATTTTTGGGGCATCCCTGTTCCTTATGAACATGATGGCAACCCTGTATCATGCGCTTACTCCTTATACTGCACGAAAAGTCTTTTCCATACTTACTCATGATTCCGTATATATTCTTATTGCTGGTACGTATACTCCGTTTGTACTTACAAAGATAGGTGGAACAGCCGGATGGATAATCTTTTTTTTAATATGGGGGCTGGCAGCCGTATTTGTGTCGCTTTATTCGGTTTTCGGCAGAAAACTTCGTTCTCCGGCAACTTTGACTTATTTTCTTTTGGGATGGATGTTTACTATAGTGTTTGCTGTAGCACCTCTTGACGATACTTTGTCAAACGTAAGTCGCGCTACGCTTTTTGCAGGAGGCGTTTCATATACGGTAGGCTGCGGATTTTACCTTCTTGCAAGATATCGCTGGACATACTGCATATTCCACCTGTTTACGCTTGCAGGATGCATCCTGCACTTTTTCAGCATATATTTTTCTATGTAAGTGTACGCCTTTGCTTTATATTTCAAAGTCAAGACATGACCTGTGGGCTGTAAAAGGCCTTACCTTTTCATTTGCAACGGCAACATGGGCTGGATTGACTGAATAGCCCTTGAGTGCCTCGGCATTTTCAAATGTAGAATCGAGCATAAGGTCAGCAGTAGAACTTGCAAGTCCTTCTGTGTGGACTGCTATGTCTACAAGTCCTGGAATCTTTCCTTTAAGGCCTTCAAGACCTGCCTTTATGCCAGCCTTTACAGACTGCTTTTCTTCCCCACTCATTTCCTTTAATGTCCACAAAATAACATGCTTTACCATAAAATCCTTCCATATAATAGTGTAATAGTTAATAATAGTTGTATTATTCTTCGGCTGCAGCCTCTTCGCCTTCTTCTTCTTTAGGCTCCTCTTTCTTTTCTGGTTTTGGAGCTGGAGCTGCTTTTTTTACTATTACTTTTTTACGTTTTTTATACTTTACAACATAGTTTCCCAAAGAAACAAAGAAAATCATGAGCACTGTAATAAAAATCACTTGAGGAGCTTTTAAAACACTCAGTGCAAGGCTAATAAAATCCATGTTCATAATGTACATATCGGCTTAAAGAATAAATTTCTTGATTCTACTTGTTCATTGTACAAAGAATGTCTACTATAGTTTGTATGTACGAAGTTAGAGTTGAAACAAGTTTTAGCGCGGCTCATTTTTTACAGGATTATCATGGAAAGTGTGAGCGTCTGCACGGTCATAATTACAAAGTTTACGCACATGTAAGAGGCAATGCTCTGGATGAAGGCGGCATGCTGTTGGATTTTTCAGAGCTTAAGCATACTTTACGTGAGGTCTGCTCGCTTTTGGATCATTATAATTTGAACGATTTTGAATATTTCAGACAAAATCCTAGTGCGGAACGTATTGCAACATACATTGCAACGCAGATTTTGGAACGAATGCCCTTCCTTAAAAAAAATGGAGACGGCACTGCATTTTTGTACGCGGTGGACGTCTTCGAGACCGACACCAGCCGCGCACGGTATATTGTAGAGTAGAGACCAGGACTGAATAAAAGTTGTAAAAAGGACATTTTTGTTCAGAGCATATACTTGAAAAAAGCACCAGCTTATTTTTATAATGAACAAACAAGGTATAATTGACATTTTTGTTCAGTAAGAGGTTCGTATGAACATAGTTAGGGAAAAGTATCTTCTGGCACTTAAAAACAGAATGGATAATGGTCTTATAAAAGTTATTACTGGAATACGTAGATGTGGAAAGTCTTATCTTCTGTTCAATTTGTTCTATGAATTTCTTAGGAATCAAGGTGTTGAAGACAGCTGCATAATAAAAATTGCTTTGGATGATGATTTGAATGAAGAATTTCGGGAGCCTGCAAGACTTTCTGAATATATCCGTTCGCGTGTTTCGGACATCTCTAAGAAATTCTACATTATGTTGGATGAAATACAGTTTGCCATAACTGATGAAGAATTTAAGCATCCCGAGAAATCCATTAGAATATATAGTGTTTTGAACGGATTACAAAGGCTCCAAAATGTTGATATCTATGTCACGGGGTCGAATTCTAGGTTTCTTTCAAAAGATGTACTTACAGAATTTCGAGGAAGAGGGGACGAGGTTCATGTCCGGCCGTTTTCATTCAGTGAGTATATGCAAGGGTACAGAGGTGATATCTATCATGCTTGGGCAGACTATATAGTCTATGGAGGTCTTCCTCTTATTCTTGCAATGAAAACTGATGAACAAAAGTCTTCGTATCTTACAAATTTGTTTTCCGAGGTTTACATTAAGGATATCATTGGGCGTAATAAAGTTGAAAAAACTCAGGAACTTGAGGATTTAATAAATATTTTAGCTTCTTCTGCAGGTTCTCTTACTAATCCTACAAGGGTTCTTCAAACTTTTGAAACTGTCCTGCATTCAAAACTTAGCATAAATACTCTTATAAGTTATTTTGATTATTTGAAAGATGCTTTTATAATAAGTGAAGTAAATCGTTATGATGTTAAGGGTCGCAAATATATAGGTTCACCTAATAAATATTATTTTGAAGATGTAGGGTTACGGAATGCCAGACTGAATTTTAGGCAGGTTGAAGAAACTCATATTATGGAAAATGTCATTTACAACGAACTTAGATATAGAGGGTTTAATGTTGACGTGGGGGTTGTGGAGAAACGGAAGAAAGATGTAGATGGCAGGCAAAAACGCGTTCAGTATGAGATTGATTTTATTGCAATGCAAGGAAGTAGAAAATATTATATCCAGTCTGCATTCAGTCTTTCCTCAGAAGAAAAGACTGAACAGGAAAAGAATCCTCTACGAAATGTGAATGATAGCTTTAAAAAAATCATAATTGTAAAGGATGTTATAAAGCCATATCATGATGATTATGGTATTACAACAATTGGTCTTTTTGATTTTCTTATGGATGAAAATAGTTTAGCTTTGTAAAGCATTTTTGTACGCGGTGGACGCCTTCGAGACCGACACCAGCCGCGCACGGTATATTGTCGAGTAGAGATTTTTATAATCTGACAGGAATGTTCTGTTCTTGCAACGCCTGCTTTATTGAGCCTACTGTATATTCTCCAGAATGTACCATGGAAGCAACCAACGCTGCGTCTGCTTTGCCTTCTGTCAGGACATCGGCAAGGTGGCTTGGTTTTCCTCCTCCTCCAGATGCAATCACAGGAACTTCAACCGCCTCGCTTATCATGCGCGTAAGGTTTATTTCGTATCCGTCTCTTGTGCCGTCTGCGTCTATTGAATTCAGTACTATTTCGCCTGCACCAAGCTGCACGGCTTTCTGTGCCCATTCCCTTGCGTCAAGGTCAGTCTTTACCCTGCCTCCATTTATGTACACACCATATCCGCTTGGAAAGGAGCTGTCTTTTGCAACATCCATGCCCAGCACAATGCACTGATTGCCGAAAACACGTGCTCCTTGTGTAATAAGGTCAGGATTTTTTACAGCCTGTGAATTCAGCGAAACCTTTTCCGCTCCTGCAAGAATGATTGCTCGGATATCATCAAGAGTAGCAATGCCTCCTCCTACACAGAACGGAATGAAAACCTGACTTGCAACGGATGCTATTAAGTCCAGAATTGGCTTTTTGCCGCGGGCACTTGCCATAATGTCATAGAACACCAGCTCGTCAACGCCCTGCCTGTAATATTCCGCCGCCATTTCTACCGGGTCACCGATGTCTTTGTTTTCTTTGAATTTTACGCCTTTTGTAGTGCGTCCGTCTTTTACATCAAGGCAGATGATAATTCTTTTTTTCAGCATGATTTGCCTCCGTCTGCATCATCCTTTATGAAGTTCTTCAGTATTTGAAGCCCGGCTTTGCCTGATTTTTCTGGATGAAACTGGAATACTGTAATGTTTTCGTATTCTACGATTGCAGGAACCATTGTTCCGTAGTGTGCATAGCCTTTTATTAAAAGAGGATCGTCTGGCTGAATTACGTATGAATGGACGAAATAAAAATCACTGTGGTCTGCAATGCCGTTGCATAGCTTTGTTCCTCCGTTGCAGAATGTAACATCGTTCCATCCCATGTGAGGAATTTTTAAATTATATTCAAGCATAGCCGTGTTTTCTTTTTCTTGTGCGGAAGGGGTTGTTTCTTTCCATACTGATGAAAATCGGCGGATTGTACCTGGAATGAATCCCAGACAGTTTGTATTGCCTTCTTCGCTGTAATCAAATACTATCTGTGCTCCTATGCATATTCCTATTAGCGGTTTTTTCGCATCAACCCAGTTTTTTAGAAAAATGTCAAATCCTGTTGATTTTAGTTGAGACATGGCATAAGCTGCATCTCCATCGCCCGGAAATACAATCTTGTCAACATTTTCCAAGTCTGAAGGATTTTTTGAAAGAATGAATGGTGTTTTTAAAAATTCAAGAGAGTGCTTTACGCTCTGAATGTTACCTGCATTGTAATCGATGATTCCTATCATGGTTTTGAATTCTACTGACAGAATTATGCTGTGTCAACATTTTGACTGAAAAAACAACTTTTCATCCCAAAAAAACGACGTTCATCCCAGTTTTGTGTCAATGCGTTTTATTATGAGAGTAAATATAGTTTTGATAATGAGAAGATACAAAACGCAATATGGGGCGTTCCTAATGATGTAATAATATATGTTCCAAGTAGTGATATTCGTGATTACTGGCTTCGAAAGTTCTCTGATAGAGCGGATACAATTATAGTCGGACATCCATAACCGACATGCCATGGAGCCAGTGTCTGATATTATTTTGATGCTGGCTCATATCGGAGCTTTGTGAGGTTATATATAAGAATGTCTTCTGATACTGATAGAGAAACCGCACGAAAACTTTTTTTTGTTTTTTCTCAATAAGTTGACGAAAAAGAAATGTATATTAAAATAAACGAAGACGCTTACAAAAGAGCGACCGCCTCCTTCATTTGTGAGGAATCGGAGGCAAGCCGCCTCCATTTACAAGCGTCTCCAGTTCCTATATAAAAAAGCCCCACAGGGAAGAAAATAAATCTTTCCTTACAGTTTTTTTTCTACTGTATTAGCCCTAAATTCAAGTTTTAACATTAAAGTAATAAAGAAGTACAATAAATTTGACAATAAATAAATTGTTGTGTATAGTAAATCCTAGCGAGGAAACTGGAAATGAATGCTCTAAATGCTATTAATGTTCTTGACTCTATAATTTCTATAAGTCAGTTTAATAAGGGGCAGGCAAATAAAATTTTTTCAGATGTTAAGAAAGTTGGCACGAAAATTGTTGTAAAAAATAATGTGCCTGAATGTATTTTGATAAGTCCTCAGGTTTATCAGCAAATGATGGAAGAATACGAAAATGCAATTCTTGCTGCTGAGGCTGAAAAACGTCTTGGTGAAAAAGTGGTCTATACAAACCATGATGATGTAATGAAAAAATTCGGACTGTCTGCTTCTGATTTGGATGATGTTGAAGTCAATTTGGAGTAAATTGTGGAATGGAAAATTAAGTATCATCCGCTTGCAGAAGAAGAATTATCTAAACTTGATGGTTCTGTAAGAAAAATTGTTTTAAAAGGAATTATAAAAGTGTCAGCAAATCCTAAATCTCAGAGTGAAGGTGGTTATGGAAAGCCTTTAGGAAATAAAAGTAATAATAATTTGTCTGGGCTTCTAAAAATTAAATATAGAGATATAGGTATAAGAGTTGTCTATAAACTTGTTGAAGATGAAGAAACTCATGAAATGTATATTTTGGTAATTTCAGCAAGAGCAGATAATGAAGTTTATAATCTGGCCGGAAAAAGAAAATAACGCATAACAGCAACTTTTAGCTTTTTTCTCTTGACCTTTCTTAATCGGTACAATTGCCTTCTGCGGCTCTTTGCGTGGCTGTAAATGTTTTGTAGAGTATTACTTTTCATTTCATTTAATGTAGTGAATGAATCCGTTTACCGTAATGCCATGAAGTCAATTGCCGTCGAGAGAGGGAGTATAATCTAGCTAAGCGGTGCTCGTAATCTAGCTAGGGAGATTGACCAATCTAGGTAGAATAGGAATGTACATGCAGATTTAAAATGGACAAGACCAGAATTCGCTTCTGGTCTTGTGGTTGTAATATAGCAGATTTTCGGTTTTTAGTCAAAAGCCTTTTTTTCCTTTGACCTTCTTAGACCGTCCGCTATGTCCCTCCTGTCGCTATCAATTCGTCCCTGCTCAATCCACCTCCAGCGGTCATTGCTCAATGCCGCCAGTACAACTTCTGCGTTCATGATGCCCTCCTCTGATTCTGTAATGATGTCTATCAAGTCCTGACTTACAGGGTTGTCTGCTTCTTTTAAAAATGTACACCATTTTATTGTTGCTGGCAAAAGGCTGAAATGTCTGCTATTGTGTAGTGATGCAGCGGTGTACTGTTGCCCTTGTCATAAATAAAGTTACGTATTCGCACTTCTTGTCGTATTCCTGCATCTCAACCTGTGCGGTTGTACCGTCAGCAAGTACGCAGTTGATGTCGTAGCGAATGCCCTTTTCACCGTCAAACTAGCTTGCAGGTTCATTCTGTTTTACCGTAGTGGAGTCAAGGCGAGGATTAAGCATCCTAAAATGTCTATTTTTCATTTTTCCTATGTTATTCCTTTTGATTGGTAATTTTTGTACAAATTTTTGGAAAAAAATGAAAAATTTACAAAAAAGGCTGTCCCAGAAGCAAAAAGCTTCACTCGGACAGCCTTTTTTAATTTTCAACTTGCGCATTGTGCACTACACCTCTTGCGAAGTTAGCTCTTTTGCCATCTCTCGTGCCAATTCTTCTATCTTTTCAATTGGTAAGCCAACACCTTTCGCAATCTGCTCATGAGTCAGCGCATTCATTGCAAGAAAGTTCTTTGCACTTGCGACAGCTTTTTCATTCATTCCTTGCTCTTTACCAACTACTATGCCTTCTTTCTTACCTCTCTTTTCACCAATGCGAATGCCTTCCTCACGGCCCTCAAGCCTTACATCAGTGTCGTGCAGGCTCCATGAAAGATAAAATTTCTTGTTTGTCTCTACTGCTTTCTGTGTCTCTACCATATTGCCTATCCTCCTCGTAAACTCTGATTCTGCCGTGTCCGTCTGCACGAATTTCAAAAATGCTTTCAGGCTTTCGTTCTCCACTTTCTCATATGCCGTGCAGTTGAATATGTGCACGATGGCTCCGTCATCTATTCCGATGCTCCTATCCTGCAGGCATTCCCTTTTTACAGTATAACATGGAATCGCTTTTTTGAAAGGGTCGAACGTACAAAGAAAGATAATCACGCTGTTCTTAAGCTCAGTGTAGACACAACCTTTTTCAAGTGAGTCAACATCCATAATTCCCTGATAGTACCGAGTCCTTCTGCCAAGATTCTTCTCGTTTCTGTTTTGCACCTCAACGTCATAGACAGTGTTTCCGTCGTCCACGTACACGTCAAGCCTTATGGCATGGGACGTACAGAAAGTGTTAAGGCTTTTCTGAGGTTCCGTGTACTCAATCTTCTGGATGTTTTTTCCAAGCAGGCATTCCAAAGCTTCCCGGCAAATTTCCTTGTCCTGCATGACGAGCCCGAACATGAAGTCATCATGAAATGTAAGGTCTTCAAATGGTTTGATTTTTCTCATTAAAATCTCCTTACATATATAGTTTCCCTGATATATACATTTGGTTCAAATTTTTGTAGAAAAAAAATCTTTTTTTCTCTCTAAAACTTTCCATTTCCAAAGTGGTTTTTAATATAAAAAACTTGTTATAAAGCTCAATACATTCTATAATGGTCTGATATAGGAGTATCAAAATGAAAAAGATTTTTGCTTGTGTTTTGGCTGCAGCTGCAGCATTTGCACTTATTTCATGCAGTAAGAAAGAACCTGTTCCTTCAGCAACTTCTTCTGATTCTGCAAGTTCAGCTGCTAAAATCCGTGTTGCAATGGTAACAGACTACGGTGACATTACAGACCAGTCTTTTAACCAGACAACTTATGCAGCATGTAAGGAATTTGCTGCAGAAAACAGCCTTGACTTCAAGTATTACAAGCCATCCGGAGACTCTACTGAAGCCCGTGTTTCTTCAATTAATGCTGCAATTCAGGACGATTACAATGTTCTCGTTCTTCCTGGTTTTGCATTTGCAGAAGCACTTGTAAAGACAGTAGATGACAATCCTGAAGTTACTTTCATTGCACTGGACGTAAGCGAGTTTGACGTTACATCTTCTGCAGAAGCTATGGGCAAAAGCAACTGGAAGCTTCCGGCTAATGCATTCTGTGCAGTATATGCAGAGGAAATTCCTGGTTTCTTTGCTGGCTATGCTGCCGTAAAGGAAGGCTTCAAGCACCTTGGATTCCTTGGAGGAATGTCTGTTCCTGCCGTTATCCGCTATGGTTACGGATTCGTTCAGGGGGCAGAAAAAGCTGCATCTGAAATGGGCATTGCAAAGGACGTTACTATTGAATACGTATACGGCGGTCAGTTCTACGGAGATCAGACAATTACTGCTGCAATGGATACCTGGTATTCACAGCGTGGCGTTGAAGTCGTATTTGCCTGTGGTGGCGGAATCTGGACATCTGCATGTGAAGCAGCTGCAAAGGTAAACGGAAAGGTTATTGGCGTTGACGTTGACCAGACAGAACTTATCAATGCTTATGGTGCAGGAATGTGCGTAACCTCAGCAATGAAGGGTCTTGGTGCAACTGTAAAGGCTGTTCTTAAGAGCATCATGGACAACACATGGTCACAGTATTCAGGCAAGATCTCTTCACTTGGACTTGTATCTGCAACAGATTTGGATGCAAACTTTGTACAGCTTCCTACAGACACATGGGTAATGAAGAACTTTACTGTTGACGATTACAAGGCACTTGTTGCTGACGTATTTAACGGCAAGGTAGCTGTTTCCAACAGCACAGATTCAGAGCCTTCATGCACTCTTACTCTGAATATTTATCCAAACATTAAATAAAATCTTCTGTTTTTAGAAGTAATTACTTACGGACTTTTCTGTGTCTTCTGACATGGAAAAGTCCTTTATTTACAGGATGCTTGCAATGAATGAACAGTACATTATCGAGATGCTTCATATTACAAAGAAGTTCCCTGGAATCATAGCAAATGATGACATAACGTTGCAGTTGAAAAAGGGAGAAATACATGCCCTTCTTGGAGAAAACGGAGCTGGAAAGTCAACACTCATGAGCGTTCTGTTCGGTCTGTATCAAGCCGAAGAAGGCGAGATAAAGAAAGACGGAAAAACAGTAAAAATTCAAAATCCAAATGATGCAACCGCTCTTGGCATTGGAATGGTTCATCAGCATTTCAAATTGGTAGAATGCTTTACAGTTCTGGATAATATTATCCTTGGAACTGAACCTGTAAAAAACGGATTTGTAGACAGAAAGACTGCCCGTGCAAGAATCCTTGAGCTGAGTGAGCGGTACGGACTTTCTGTAGATCCTGATGCAAAAATAGAAGATATTACTGTGGGAATGCAGCAGCGTGTTGAAATTCTTAAAATGCTGTACCGCGAGAACGAAATACTTATTTTTGATGAGCCTACAGCTGTTCTTACCCCACAGGAAATTACCGAGCTTATGAAGATTATGAAGAATCTTGTTGCTGAAGGCAAGTCGATTCTTTTTATTACACATAAATTAAACGAGATTATGGCTGTTGCCGACAGGTGTTCCGTTCTGTGCAAGGGAAAGTATATCGGTACGGTAAATATAGCCGACACCACGAAGGAAGAGCTGAGCCGCATGATGGTAGGTCGTGACGTAAACTTTTCTGTAGAAAAGGCTGATGCAAAACCCGGCAAGCTTATCCTGAAGATTGAACACATGAATGTTGCAAGTAAGATTCACAAGAACCTTGCTGTAAAAGATGTGAGCCTTGAAGTTCATGCCGGTGAGATTGTAAGCATTGCTGGCATTGACGGTAACGGTCAGGATGAATTTATCTACGGACTCACAGGTCTTGAAAAACTTGCTGATTCCGAAAATACTCATATTCTGCTTGATGATGCTGACATTACAAAAAAGTCTATACGTGAGCGCAGTAAGGCAGGAATGAGCCACATTCCTGCTGACCGGCATAAATACGGACTGGTGCTTGATTATACTCTTGAGCAGAATATGGTTTTGCAGCGTTACTGGTCTGGTGACTTCCAGAGGTATGATTTTATAAAAAACAAGGAAGTGTCTGCATTTTCTAAAAAGCTTATAGAAAAATTTGACGTGCGTAGCGGTCAGGGAAACAAGACTGTCGTGCGAGCCATGTCAGGCGGCAACCAGCAGAAAGCCATTATTGCACGTGAACTTGACAAGGAACATAAGCTTTTGATTGCCGTTCAGCCGACACGAGGCCTTGATGTAGGCGCAATTGAATATATTCACAAGCAGATTGTTGCAGACCGGGACAATGGGGCTGCGGTTCTTCTTGTTTCGTATGAATTGGATGAAGTTATGAATTTGAGTGACAGAATTCTTGTTATGTATGAGGGTGAAATAGTAGGGGAGCTTGATCCTAAAAAGACATCTCCTGAAGAACTTGGCCTATATATGGCTGGTGCCAGACGTAATGTTGGAGGTCAGCATCATGAATAAGAAGCAGCTTGTGTCTTCAAGACAGATTTTATTTTCAGGCAGCATGCAGTCTATCATATCGTCAGTGTTGTGTGCGTTAATAGGAATACTTGTCGGTTTCATCATTCTTCTTGCAATAAATGCAGAACATGCACCTAAAGCAATGTCTACTATCTTGAAGAATTTCATGTACTTTAAGAAACATCCTCAGCAGCTGTATTATTTTGGCAGTACCCTAGTAAAGTCCGTGCCGCTTATTTTATGTGCTCTTTCCGTACTGTTTGCATACAAAGCGGGGCTTTTTAACATTGGTGTCGGCGGACAGTACTGTCTTGCAATAGGCATTTCCTTATGGTGTGCCCTTCACTGGCATTTGCCGTGGCTGTCTTGCGTCCTGATTGCAACTCTTGCCGCTGCCGCATGGGGGGCTATTTCCGGTGCACTAAAGGCATTCTTTAACATAAATGAGGTTATCGCATGTATCATGATGAACTGGATAAGCCTGTACCTTGTAAACGTTCTTATGCACAATGAAAGCGTAATGAACCTGACTCTTTCTGAAACCTATTCCGTACGCAAGCTTTCTGCGTCATCCCTTATTCCTTCCTGTGGTTTGGGAAAATTCTTTCACAATAATGAATATGTGACAGTCGCAATTCCCCTGACAATTATTATTGCAGTCATCATTATGGTTATACTTTCCAAAACAACATTTGGCTATGAGCTTAGGGCAACAGGACTTAACAAGAATGCTGCAAAATATGCCGGCATGAAGGATAAGACAAACATTATCCTGACTATGGCTATTGCAGGAGCTCTTGCTGGACTTGCCGCATCTCTGTACTATCTTACGGACATTCAGGCTTGGAAGACCAGTTCTTCTGTACCAGGAATGGGCTTTAACGGCATAGCTGTGGCATTCCTCGGCGGACTGCATCCGATTGGTGTAATTTTTGCAGGATATTTCATTCAGCACATTACGCTTGGAGGAAGCTTTATTGACATGCGTTACTACAATCCGCAGATTGCAGACTTGATTTCTTCCATAATCATTTATACATGTGCTTTTGTTCTGTTCTTTAAAAATACACTGCTCGCACTGTTTTCAAAGATAGCTCTGAAAAAACAGGAGGATAAGTAACATGCTTTTGATTCAATATACATTGATTTATGCTTCAGTCCTTATTTTTGTTGCATTGGGAGGAATGTTTTCCGAACGCAGCGGTGTCATAAATCTTGGGCTTGAAGGCGTTATGGTTGTTGGAGCACTTGGAGGGGCATTTACACTTTTCTTGCTGCCAGTCGGAACTAATCCAGTGCTAATGATTTTGCTTGTTCTTTTTGTCAGTGCATGTGTCGGCATTTTGTATTCGCTTTTGCTGGCTGTTGCAGCCGTAAACTTTAAGGCTGACCAGACACTTGTCGGTACTGCAATGAACATGCTTGCTACTGCTGCTGCTACTGTCATTGTAAAGTCATTCAATAACGGACGTTCAGGTGGTGATAATGTTTCTGCCATTCTTGATTACATTGAAAACCGCAAGGTTTTTATCATTCATACGGCAAAAATAGACTTTAACTGGTACATGGTAATCACTGTATTGCTTCTTGCCTGTGCATATATCTTGTTGTACAAGACAAGATTCGGACTTCGGCTTATGGCCTGTGGAGAGCATCCTCAGGCTGCTGACAGCGTAGGAATTAATGTGTATTTTATGAGGTATGCTGGTGTCATGATTTCTGGTGCATGCGGTGGTATTGGCGGCATAATCTACATTACTGCGGCAAATTCTCAGTGGGATTTTATTTATGGTGTTGCAGGAGCAGGATTCCTTGCCCTTGCTGTTATGATTTTTGGTCAGTGGAAGCCTGTACGCATAGCTCTTGCAGCCCTGCTGTTTGGATTTTTCCGTGCCATTGCTGACGCTTATATGGGATTTGACTTTTTGGTTCACCTTGTGTCGGGTGAATTCTACAAAATGCTCCCATATATAATTTCATTGGTTGTTCTTGCCTTTACTTCAAAGAAGTCAAGAGCTCCAAAAGCAGAGGGCATACCTTACGATAAAGGTTCTCGCTAAGCGTTCTGTATTATGCTGATGAGGTTTTGCTGTATCGGTAATGTTTTTAGCAGAACCTCACGTGCGTTTACAGCATCGTCTGCCCTGAGCAGTTTGACAATTTCTGTATAGGCTGTGTAGAGTGGTGTGAGTGAAAGGTTTGCCGTAATGCCTTTTATTGTATGTGCGTTTGCAGTAGCCTGTTCTATATTGCCTTCATCAATGAATTGCAATACTTCAAGCGGCTTTATTGATTCAGGGAATTTTGCCATCATCTTTTCAAGAATAGCCTGATTTCCCATAAAACGCTCAAGTGCCTCTTTCATGTTGCAGCCTTGGGCTTCAAGTTCTTTTATAAATGTGCTCATACTAAAAAGTATATAAGAAAAGTTATGCTAAAGCAAGCAATGTTTTTAATTTGGACTGAACCTCTTCAAAGCCTGTAAAGAGAATGCCGTGTATGCCGACATTTTCTGCACCTTCTATGTTTTCCTTTACATCATCAATGAATACACATTCTTCCGCTGTAAGCGAATACTGGCTTAAAAGCAGTCGGTATATTTGTTCATCCGGTTTTATGAGCTTTACGTAGCCGGATACAATTTTTCCGTCAATGTAGGGCATGAATGTAAAACAGTTTTTGCTGTGCATTTCAAAAAATTTTACTGGATAGTTTGAAAGAAGGTATATGCCGTAGCCTTTTTCTTTGAGCGACTTAAGCCAGTCTGCCGAATAGTCAAAACTTTTTACAAGCGATGGCGAACCGATGTCAAAAAATCTCTGGACATCATCTTTGTAAGGCTCTGGAGCATTCTGCTTCATCATTGCTATGACTGTTTCTTCGGGAATAACCCCTCTGTCAAGCTCTTGCCATAGGGGGCTTTGTACGGTAACTTGTGCAACAGCCCTTACAGCATCTTCATTCATTCCAAGTTGCTTCATTATTTCAAGAGGTCTGAAATGAACAAGTACGTTTCCTATATCAAAGATGATGTTTTTTATAATGCTAGTATTTCCTGATGGCTTCTGTAATGAGCTTTACAGAACCGTCAATGCCAAGTTTTGACGTATCTATGCACAAGTCATAGTTTTCTGCCTTGCCCCATTTTCCCGGTGCCGTAAAATTGTAATATTCTGCACGCTTTTTATCTGTAGCCTTGATGATTTTTTCTGCCTGTGCAGGAGAAACATTGTCGCGTTTGCAGATGTTTTGAATTCTACCTTCAAGTGGCATCGTTACGAATATTTTTATTACAGGATATTTTCCTTTTAAAATCTGGTCGGCACGTCTTCCGACGATTACACAAGAGCCATTTGCAGCAACCTTCTCAATAACTGCGCTTTGAGCCTCATCTGCTACTTTTTGGATTGAAGAAAGCTCGTTTGATGCAGGATGTTCATCGGCAAACGCAAGGAACATTGCGCTCAGTCCGCTTTCCTGGGCAGCTTCTTCAATCAGCTCTTCATCATAATATGGAATGTTAAATTCCTGTGCAATCTTACGGCCGATTGAACGTCCTCCTGCTCCGTAGCTGCGTCCGATTGAAATGATTACAGGTTTGTCATTGATGAGGTACAAGTCTTTTGACGGAGAAATGTGCTTTGACACGGCCTTTACTTCTTCATTCTCGGCAACATGACTTGCAGAATCTTTTTTTTCTGTAAAAATGTGATTCCATGCATGTATTAAAAGAATTACTGTGAGAATGAATGAGAGTGCGTCTGAAACAGGACCTGACCAAAGAACTCCTTCAACTCCTATTTTTTCTGACAAAATTATTAATGCTGGAATTGAGAATATAATCTGTTTGGACAGAGATATGAGTGATGCCTGAACAGGTTTGCCTACTGACTGGAAGAAGATTCCGGCTACAAGCTGTACTCCAGCAATCGGAACTAGCAGCAGGAATATGCGCAGCGTCTTTACTGCAAATTCATTGTAATGAGGGTCTGAAGCTCCGAATATGCTTACAATTGCCATTGGAACAAGCTGGAAGATGATGAAAGCGAATATCATTACAATAGTAGAAATTATCATGACAATCTTGAATGTCTTTTTTACGCGGTCATACTGTCTTGCTCCGTAGTTGTAGCCCCAGATTGGCTGTGCTCCAGCCGCAAGTCCGATTACGATGACCATCAGAATGCTGAATACTTTCATTGTAACGCCAAGTGCACTGATAGGAATGTCAGCACCGTATTTGCTGAGTGCTCCGTATTCCCTCAGTATGTTGTTCTGGACGGCAATGACAATGACAAGAACAATCTGTGAGATAAAGCTTGAAATTCCGAGTTTAAGCACAGGGGCAAGGCTTGAAGCCGACTTTTTGACATCATCTTTTGTGATTTTTACAGATTTAAGATGAGTCATATATATTATGTTGATGATTGCATTTGCAATCTGACCGATTATTGTAGCAAGAGCCGCTCCTTTTACGCCCATGCCAAATACAAATATGAAAAGAGGGTCTCCGATAAGGTTGAGTATACAGCCTGTGAGGAGACCTGCCATGCTGTATTTTGGAGAGCCGTCTGCGCGGATTATGCCGGAATATCCTGCGCATATTGCAACAAAAGGAATTCCCATCGTTATGATTCTTCCGTAATCCATTGCGTAAGGAAGAATTGCTTCCGTTGCTCCGAAAAGAACGCACAGTGGTTTTAGGAAGATAAAATATACTGTCGCAAGAATGATTCCTGCGATGATGCTTGAAATTAATCCGGCCGCAGTTCCCTGAGCTGCCTTGCGGTCTTCTTTTTTGCCGAGCATAAGGCTCATGTAGCTGGCTGCTCCGTCTCCGATTAAAAGTGCAAATGCCATTGCAAATGTCATGAGTGGAAATATGACGTTTGTAGCTCCATTTCCAAGGTAGCCTACGCCCTGACCTATGAAAATCTGGTCAATTATGTTGTAAAGGGCATTTACCAAAAGTGATGCAATGCCTGGAATGGAAAATTTAATAAGAAGGTTTCCGATTTTTTCTGTTCCAAGAATATTTGTATGCTGTTTTGACTGTTCCATGATTTCCTCTGAATGAATGTTGCTACAAGTTTACTGATTTTACCGAATAAACGCAAGTTGTATGCTGAAGTAGTTTTATTGGGCAGCAGCATGTACATGCAGATCCAGACGGGGCATTTCACCGAGAGCTTCGGGGAGCTTTTCTTCAGTATGGTCGATGAGATTGCAGACGTCAGCTTCAATCATGCAGTCACTCTAATCACCGACTTTCTACTGCAGTCCGTGAAGGAATCCTTCGGCTTTACGGACTCCCAGTTGGACATGCTGGCGGACAATTTCTATAGGAAACTCCTGCCGTGTTACCAGAGGGGCTTGAAACGTGCGTCATGAGTCTTTTTTTAGCCGATAACCCTATGTTTCACAAGGCTTCTCTGGTATTTTCATGTGGGAAGTTTGAGTTCTTAAAAAGAAACATGAGGTTGGCAGTCTCCGCTTCACGCACTTCATTGGCATGATGAAGGTCAACATGTTTGTACGGATTGACATGGGGCTTTGGATGCACGGGGAAATACCGAAGCGTCCTGTTTTAGACTTTGAGAGGCTTCAGACTGCCTTTTCTTTCGCTTAAACATTTTGGACGGGAGTGATTTGAATACAATCTAATTTGTCTGATTTTCCATCATATACATGTTTATTTTAGACCTGTAAAAAGTAAGTCTATTTTAGCAGGTATTTCATTAAGCACTTCAACATTTTTTGCAGTTATTTTTGTCTTTCCCACTTTTAGTAAAGACAGATTTTTAAGTTCTTTCAGGAATGATAAATCTGTAATCGGTGCAGATTCAAGAATGACAAGTTCCTGCAAATTATGTAATTTTGCCAATGGTGAATAATTCTGAATATTTTTGCAATGGTCAAACTTTAAATGTGTAACATTTGGAAAATTCGAAGAAAGTTCTGATATATCTTCAAGTTTCGAGCAATAAGAAAATTCCAAGTCTTTTACTGGTGTACAGAACTTGCTTTTTGGAAATAAATTAGCGGACATTCGGGAAAAGAATAATTTTTTTAACTTTGGGAAACCTGCAATCTGTTGCATGAAACTTTCAGTGTCACCACAATTATGAACATCAAGTTTTTCAACATTGATGCACTGCGATATATCACTTTTTTTATACCATTTATAACCGAGTTCTATTATATTTTTGTTTGTAATTTTACCTGCAAATCGAGGAACTCCTAAGTCTTTTAAGTTCGGCAAATCATTTACAAACGATATATCAATAACTTTCTTATAGTCATATCGAATATATAACTGAACCAGATTTTTTATTTCCTTCAAAAACGAAAAATCTTCAATACAGTCATTACTGTCTACGGTAAGTTCCTGCAATTCATATTGCATCAATTCAGCTTTTATATCATCAGAAAATTTCCATATAGAAGCTGCATGAATTTTATTTTTTTCTGATGAATATAATCTAACTCCTTGGTTATCTATAATCATAATGAACTACTCCATTTTTTTCTGTGGATATTCTTGTCCACCATTTCTAGCTTTATAAATTTTTTCGCCAGGGCTTTGAATTAAATTATAATTATACTTTGGTGCGTCCTTATTTCTAGAGCGGGGACCTCCATGATCCTGTATTCTTTTATACTCATCTACAAGTGCATCTTCATTATTTTTGGCAGCCTCCCAGTCTATGGCAATAGGCATTGTATTATTAGCCCAGCTTCTGTAAGCTGCTGACTCTATAGCTCGATTCAGTTTGCCTTTCCCGCTATAAGTTTTTCCAGATTCAAAAGTGATTGTATATGAGCCTATAGATTTTCTATCCGTTTTTTCGTGCGTTAATTCTTGGGCTTTTACCTTGGCAGCAGTATAATGCTCTACATTTATTTTGACGCATTCAACAGTATTATTGACTGCATTTGAAACAGCTTTATTAGCGGATACGATTCCATAATACAGGAGTTCTCCTGTTGCTTGAATTCCCTGTTGACCTGCTGGAGTTTGGAAATATAAGAAACTTACAACTGTAGCTGCAAAAAGAGCTAAAGAAATTGCAATATTTCCATCAGGGTCAGTGTATTTAATAGGATTATTTCCAGCATAGTGGTACAAACGGAGGTTTGTACCACTACTGGCTATCAAAGAACAAAACTTCCCTAAGTATCAGTCATAAAGAAATGAATGTCAAGCACAAAAGAATATCCTGTAATAATAAAAAAAACAAAAATTTTCGTTCCTATGTGTTGATAAAAGAACATAAGATATGTATACTGACATAGGAATACTTTAAAATAATAAAAAAAGAGAATAATTATGAATGAGATCATGGAAAAAGAAATTTCAAAACCGTCAGTAACAAAAAGAGCCTTTGCCCTTTTTACAGCCCTCATGTACCTGTCCTGCCTTGCACCGGCAGCAGTGCATGCGGAATCAGTAAGCGGCATCCATGGTGATGTCCCTGCCAAGAATCCCGCCTTTGCCGTAAGCCTTATAAGCGCGGAAGAAGGCGGAGAGGTAAGGCTTGGCAGGGCAAGCATAGTGATACCGCCCGGAGCACTCCTTGAAGATACTGAAATAAGCATAACGAGATTAAAACGGGTTCATGATACAGGCGAGAACATAGACAATGCCACCGCATCAGGCGGAGGCTACCGATTCCTTCCTGCAGGACAGCAGTTCCAGAAGGAAGTAAGCATAACCATTCCTTATGACAGAACCTTGAACATGAGGGAAACTGCTCTTGAAGATGCGGCAACCTATTTCTACGATACAAAAGCGGAAAAATGGACTAAGCTTAAAAGGCTTGAGGTGAACAGGCCTGATGCCACCATAACCAGCGCAAGCACCCACTTCACCGACATGATAAATGCCACCCTTTCACTGCCGGACACTGCAAGCCCACTGGAGCTGAACATAAACAGCATAAAGGGACTGGAGGCGGCAGACCCGCTCGGAGGAATGATAAAGATGGAGGCTCCTCAGGCTGGAGCATCAGGAGATGCATCGTTTAACCTTCCGTTACAGATACCTGCTGGCCGGCATGGAATGCAGCCGTCTCTGTCTGTAAGCTATTCAAGCGGAGGCGGCAACGGAACCATGGGCAAGGGCTTCAGCCTCCGCTGTGCCAGCACCATAACGACCGACACAAGGGTAGGACTTCCTAAATATGACGGACACGACGTATACCTGAAAGATGGTGCCGAGCTCTCGCTGTACGATGAATTCGGCGGTGAGCAGGAATACACGGCATTGAGCGAGGCAGCCTTTGAAAAGACCGTACGCCATGATGTCTCAGGTGATGACTGGTGGGAGGTTACATCAAAGGACGGAAGCGTAAGGCTTTACGGCATGAGGATCGGCGGAAAGGCTGACGTGACATCCCGCAGCAGATATGCCCATGACGGGAAATACAGTACATACACATGGAACCTTACGGAAGAAAAGGACGTATACGGAAACAGTATAAGCTATAAATATATAAATGACGGTGAACTGCCGTATCTTTCCGAGATAAGCTATACAGGCATGAACGGAATCGGCGGAGCGTATACCGTCCGCTTTTCATACGGAGACAGGCAGGACATAATCCTTGACGCAAGGGGACGTTACCTTACAAGACAGGCAAAACTGCTGTCCTCAATCGAAGCCCTGAGCGGAGACACCGTTCTGAGAAAATATGAATTCGGCTATGCAAAGGGAATATCAGGGGCCAGCCTGCTTTCCTCATTCACTGTAAAGAACGGA